>NZ_JBISGY010000024.1:0-45620 GCF_045064095.1 Agrococcus sp. Ld7
GGGACAGGCCCCGCCCCGCCCCGCCGGCCGGCGTCGGGCCGGACCGGGGCCGAGTGGTGCGGTTGCGCCCGACTGGGGCTCGCATGCCGGCCCCGCTCCGGCGCAGCGGCACCACTCGGCGGGCGCGGGCTCGGCGGGCGTGGGCGGATGGTCACGATCCGGTCACGGTGGGGGCGTGCGTTTGACATTCCCTCACCGCAATCGCATGCTTGACCTGAGACCTGAACCACCTGTCAGGTTGTGAATCCGTGAAGCCGCACCAGGGTGTGCCGACTCGCCAGCCGAGCGCCGCCCGCTGAGGCTCGCACACCTCGAAAGGCAACTCATGCGCAGGACAACGAAGTTCGCCGGAGTGGGCATCGCCATCGCGGCGCTCGCGCTCACGGCGTGCGCGCCGACCACCTCGGCTCCGACCGACAGCGAGGCCCCCGGCTCCGAGGGCGCGGCAGAGGCGGTCACCGTCGACGTCGGCATGATCACCTCGATCACGGGCCCGCTCGCCGCCTACGGGGCCAGCTACCAGCAGGGCTTCGAGGCCGGCCTCGACTACGCCACCGATGGCACGGGCGAGATCGACGGCGTCGAGCTGAACATCGAGTGGATCGACGACCAGGGCAACCCCGACACCGCGGTCACCCAGGCCAAGGACGTCATCGGCCAGGGCTACCAGATCATCGGCGGCTCGGTCGCCTCCGGCGTCGCGCTCGCGGTCGCCGAGCAGGCAGCGCAGAACAACGTGCTGTTCCTCTCGGGCCCCGCAGCCGCCGACGCCATCACCGGCGTCAACGACCAGACCTTCCGCTCCGGCCGCCAGACGCTGCAGGATGTGGCGACCGCCGCCACCTTCCTCGACAGCGTCGACGGCTCGAACATCGTCGTGTTCGCGCAGGACAACGCCTTCGGTCAGGGCAACGTCGCGTCGGTCGAGGCCGTGCTCGGTGCGCAGGGCGCGACCGTCACGCCGATCCTGGTCGCCGAGGACGCCACCGAGTTCACGCCGTTCGCGCAGCAGATCGCTGCCGCGTCGCCCGACCTGGTGTTCGTGGCCTGGGCCGGCGCGACGACCGGTGCGATGTGGGAGGCGCTCGCGCAGCAGCAGGTGCTCGCCGACACGACCGTCGTCACGGGCCTCGCCGACCGCGCCTCGTACCAGGCCTACGGCCCGGGATCCGGCGACATCCAGTTCCTGAACCACTACTTCCCGGGTGCGACCGACAACGAGGCGTCGCAGGCCATGGACGCGTACCTCGAGGAGCAGGGCAACGAGGCCGACCTCTTCACGCCCGACGGCTTCGTCGGTGCGCAGATGCTCGTGCACGCGATCACCGAGGGCGCCGGCGACGTCGACGCGATGATCGGTGCGCTCGAGGGCTGGACCTTCGAGTCGGTGAAGGGCGAGCTCACGATCCGCGCGGAGGACCACGCGGTGATCCAGCCGATGTTCCAGGTGCGCCTGGTCGACGAGGCCGGCACCTGGGTGCCGGAGCTCATCGAGACCGCTGACGCCGAGGCAGTCGCCCCGGCCGTCGCGGGCGAGTAAGCAGCGCACGCGATGCCGGATCGTCCCGCGCTCGTCCTGGATGCCGTCGGTCTGCAGATCGGAGGCGCGCGCATCCTGCACGACGTCTCGATGCAGGTCGCGACGGGGGAGATGGTGGGGGTCATCGGCCCCAACGGCGCTGGCAAGACCACGCTGTTCAACATCATCTCGGGTGTCATGATCCCCACCAGCGGCTCCGTGCTGCTGGCGGGGAAGGATGTCACCACCCACAAGGTGCACCAGCGGGCGCGGGTCGGTCTCGGCCGCACGTTCCAGACCTCCAGCGTCTTTCCGGGGCTCACGGCCGAGGAGAACGTGCGCCTCGCAGCGCAGTCGAAGCTCGGGCGAGCGACCAGTCCCTGGAAGTTCCCCCGGGCCGACGACGAGGCGGGCGCGGTTGCGCAGCGCTGCCTCGACGAGGTGGGCCTCGCCCACCACCTGACCACCTCGGCCGGCGTGCTCTCGCACGGCGACAAGCGCAAGCTCGAGATCGCCATGCTGCTCGCCACCGAACCGGAGGTCGTGCTGCTCGACGAACCGATGGCCGGCGTCGGCTCCGGCGATGTCGCCGGCCTCGTCGAGGTCATCCGCCGGCTCCACGCATCCGGCCGCACCGTGCTGATGGTCGAGCACCACATGGAGGTGCTGCTCGGTCTCGTCGACCGCGTCGCGGTCATGCACCACGGCGAGCTGCTCGCCATCGACACGCCCACGGCCATCATGGCCGACCCCGCCGTGCAGAAGGCCTACCTGGGAGAGACCGTATGACCGCCATCCTGTCTGTGCGCGGCCTGAGCGCACGGATCGCCGGGCAGCAGGTCGTCGAGGACGCCTCGTTCGACGTCGCCGAGCACGGCGTCACGGCGCTGCTGGGGCGCAACGGCGTCGGCAAGTCGTCGACCATCAAGGCACTGCTCGGCCTCTACGAGCGCACCGGCGCGGTGACGTTCGCGGGCGAGCGCATCGACAAGCTCATGACGCATCGCGTCGTGCAGCGGGGCATCGCCTACGTTCCGGAGGACCGCGAGGTGTTCAGCCAGCTCACGGTGGAGGAGAACCTGCGCCTCGCCGAGCGCGGGGGAGCACCGAACCGCGCGATCGTCGCCGAGTTGTTCCCCGAGCTCATCGAGCGCGCGAAGCAGCAGGCCGGCACGCTCTCCGGCGGCCAGCAGCAGATGGTCTCCCTGTCGCGCGCCCTGATGAACGAGAATCGACTGCTGCTCGTCGACGAGCCGACGAAGGGCCTCGCGCCCCTCATCGTCGGCACGGTCACGAAGGCGCTGGAGGCCGCCGCCGACCGCACCCCCATGCTGCTGGTCGAGCAGAACCTGCAGGTGGTCCGCGATCTCGCGCACACCGTCATCGTCCTCTCCGGCGGCAGAGTCGTCCACACCGGCCCCGCCGCGGAGTTCCTCGACTCCGACCTCGTGCACCGCCACCTCGGCGTCGCGACCGAGGAGGAGGCCGCGTGAGCACCGTGCTGCTGCTGCTCATCACCGGCGTCGGGCTGGGAGCGCTCTACTTCCTGGTCGCGAGCGGCCTCTCGCTCATCTACGGGCTCATGGGCGTGCTCAACTTCGCGCACGGCTCGTTCCTCACCATCGCGGGCTTCCTGGGCTGGGAGGTCGGCCGCCGCGTCGGCGACGGCTCGTGGGGCGGCCTGCTGCTCGGGATGCTCGTCGGGCTGATCGTGGGTGCCCTCGTGGCGGCCCTGACAGAGCTCATCTTCATCCGTCCGCTCTACAACCGCCACATCGAGCAGGTGCTCGTCACGGTCGGCCTCGGGCTCGCCTCCGTGGCGCTGTTCGAGGGCATCTGGGGCACGGACCCGATCCAGATCCGGCTGCCGGCCTGGCTCGGCGAGACGACGACGGTGCTGGGGGCGAACATCCCGAACGACCGCTGGCTGCTGATCGGAACCGCGGTCGTCGTGCTGGCGCTGATCGTGCTCTTCCTGCAGAAGACGAGCTACGGGCTCGTGATCCGCGCAGGGGTGGAGAACCGGACGATGGTGACCGCACTCGGCATCGACGTGCGCCGTGCCTTCACGATCGTCTTCGCGATCGGTGGCGCAGCCGCGGGCCTCGGCGGCGTGCTCGCCTCCGTCTACTACGGCCAGGTCGGCGCGCACCAGGGCACCTCGCTGCTCATCTACGCGTTCATCGTCACCGTCATCGGCGGCCTCGGCTCGCTCACGGGCGCGGCGATCGCGTCGGTGCTCGTGGCCGTCATCCAGCAGTTCGCGAACTTCTACCTCGGTGGCACGGGCGATCTCGCGATCGTGCTCGCGCTCGCCGCCGTGCTGCTCGTCCGACCGACCGGCCTCATGGGCAAGGTCAAGCACTAGGGATCGATGATGCGCACCTTCCTGCAGTCCACGCTCGGCCGAGTCGCACTCGGCGCCGTCATCGTCGTGATCGCCGCCATCCTGCCGCTGCTGAACATCAGCATCCCCGGCGTGCTGCCCGGCCCGACCTACACGCCCGGCACGCTCACCGTGCTGGCCTACGCCATGCTCATCGCCGCGCTGGCGCTGAGCTACCACCTGATCTTCGGCGTCGCGGGCCTGCTGTCCTTCGGCCACGCGATGTTCTTCGCCGCCGGCGCCTACGGCCTCGGGATCATCCTGAAGCTGCTCGCACCCACCGGCATGCCGGAGTCGCTCGTCTTCATCGTCTCGATCGTGCTGACGCTGCTCATCGCGCTCGTGCTCGGCAACCTCGTCGGGGCGCTCGCGCTGCGAGTGACGGGCATCTCGTTCGCGATGGTGACGCTCGCGGTCGCACAGGCGATGAACGTGCTCATCCGGCGCAACGTGGGCGACCTGACGGGTGGCGAGGAGGGCGTGCGACTGGATGTCTCGGTCGTGCCCGACATGCTCGTGGGCGTCGTCAACACCCGCAACCTCTACTGGCTGGCGCTCGGGATCCTCGTGATCGTCTACCTCGCCTGCGTGTGGGTGGAGCGCTCGCGGCTCGGCCACGTCGTTGCCGCGTCGCGCGAGAACGAGCTGCGGGTGACCGTGCTGGGCCTGCGGCCCTACTTCGTGCGCCTGTTCCTGTTCGCGACGGCCGGCGTGCTTGCCGCCGTCGCCGGCATGGGGTTCATGCTGCTGCAGTCGGCCGCCACCCCGCGCATCTCGGCCAGCGACTTCACGCTCACGCTGCTCGTGATCGTGGTGCTCGGCGGTGTCGGGTACCGCTGGGGCGCGATCGTCGGCGGCATCATCTACACGCTGCTCGACCAGCGGCTCTCGGCGCTCGCATCGTCGGCGTGGATCCAGGACCTGCCCGCCGTGCTCCGCATCCCGCTCTCGGAGCCGCTGTTCATCCTCGGCATGCTGTTCGTGCTCGTGGTGATGTTCGCACCCGGCGGCATCGTCGGGCTCACGCAGCGCGTGACGAGGCGGCGCGAGCGCACGCAGCGGGCCGAGGAGCCCGCAGTGCTGCAGGACATGGAAGCCTAAGCAGATGGCACCCGATGCGACGACGCCGGGCCCGCTCACGCTGGGCCGATGGACGACCGACCGCGCCGCGACCGACCCCGCGCGCCCGGCGATCGTCGACCGCGGTGTCGTCGTCTCCTACGGCGAGCTCGAGGCGAGATCGACGGCGCTCGCGCACGCGCTGGGCGAGGCCGGCCACGGCCGCGGCGCCCGCATCGCCACCATCACCGGCTCCACCGCCGACCAGGTCGTGCTGCTGTTCGCGTGCGCGAAGGCCGGCGCCATGCTCGTGCCGCTCTCCTGGCGCCTCACCGCGGCTGAGCTCACCGCGCAGCTGGCGATCGCCGACCCCTCGCTGCTGCTGGTCGAGGACGACCATCGACCGGTCGCCGAGGCGGCGCTCGCGCAGCTGCCGGGCCACGGCATCCCCATCACCACACTGGGGGCGGCCGGCGTCGAGCTGCAGGTGCCGGATGCCGTGGAGCCGCTCGGTCACGGCTGCCCGGTAGACGACGACGGTCTGCTGATGCTCTTCACCTCCGGCACCACCAGCTCGCCCAAGGCCGTCGTGCTCACGCACGCGAACTGCGCGTGGGCGAACCTGGCCCTGTCGCGAGCGACGCCGCTGACGCCGGACGACGTGGTGCTGCAGGTGCTGCCGCAGCACCATGTCGCGGGTTGGAACATCCAGCCGCTGCTCGCCTGGTGGGTCGGTGCCCGCGTCGTGCTGGAGCGCACCTTCGATGCCGGGCGTGCGCTCGCGCTCATCGAGCGCCACCGCGTGACGGCGACCATGGGGGTGCCGACCACCTTCCGCGCGCTCATCCAGCACCCGGACTTCGCCGCGCGCGACCTCTCCAGCATCCGCACCGCCGTCGTCGGCGGGGGCATGCTCGATCCGCGCGCGGTCGACCAGCTGCAGGAGCACGGCATGCGCGTGCAGCAGGGGTACGGGCTCACCGAGGCAGCCCCCAACGTGACGATCTGCCACGACGACTCCGACGCTGGCACCGTCGGCCGCGCCTACCCGCATGTCGATCTCGCGCTGCTCGTCGACGGCAGGGTCGTGCACGGCCCGGGCGCGGGAGAGCTGCTCGTGCGCGGCCCCGCCGTCTTCCCCGGCTACTTCCGTGATCCGGAGGCGACGGCGGCTGCGATGCACGGGCAGTGGCTCCGCACCGGCGATCTCGTCTCGCGCGATGCCGCGGGACGCATCCGCATCGTCGACCGCGTGAAGGACATCGTGCGATCCGGCGGCGAGTCGATCGCGCCGATCGAGGTCGAGCTCGCCCTGCTCGAGCACCCGGCCGTGCGCGACGCGGCCGTCGCAGGCGTGCCGAGCGAGCGCTGGGGCGAGGCGCTCGTCGCTTGGCTGGTGCTCGCCGAGCCGGTCGACGATGCCGCGCTGCGCGCGCACCTCGAGGGCCGCCTGGCCGATTTCAAGCACCCGAAGCGCTTCCTGGTGGTCGACGAGATCCCTCGCACCACGAGCGGCAAGCCGCTGCGCAGGGCACTGACCGCCGCCTTCGCGGCAGAGACGGCGGATGCACCGTGAACCAGCCGAGGACGAAGCGCGGCGAGCAGACGAAGGCGAAGCTGCTCGTGGCCGCCGAGGAGGTGTTCGCCGAGCAGGGCTACCAGGCCGCCTCGATCTCGCGCATCACCGAGCGCGCGAGCGTCGCGCAGGGCACGTTCTACCTCTACTTCGCGTCGAAGCTCGACCTCTTCGAACAGCTCGTCGAGGATCTCAACCGGCGCGTGCGCGCGGCGATGAGCGACGGCGCTGCGCGCGGTCGCAACCGCGTGGAGGCCGAGCGCGAGGGCTTCCGGGAGTTCTTCGCCTTCACCGCCGAGCACCCCGCGCTCTACCGCGTCGTGCGCGAGGCCGAATACGTCTCGCCCGGCGCGATGCGCAACCACTACGAGCGCATCGTCGAGGGCTATCGCGAGGGCCTGGCGCGCGCGAAGGCGAACGGGGAGATCGGCGACATCGATCCAGAGGTCGCCGCCTGGGCGCTCATGGGCGTCGGCGAGATGATCGGCATGCGATACGTGCTGTGGCCGACGGGCGAGAACGGGGCATACGGCACCGCCGCCACCTCGGTGCCCGATCACGTGTTCGACGAGATGGTCGCGTTCGTGCAGCGTGCGCTCGGCACGGCGGCGGATGCCGAGACCCTCGTGCAGCCCGTCGGCGCCCATCCAGCCACCACCGACGTCGTCGCGACTGCGACGCAGACCAAGGAGAACCCATGAGCACGCTCGCTGGACGCAGGGCCGTCATCACCGGTGGAGCCGCGGGCATCGGCGCCGCCATCGCGCGCGCCTATGCGGCGGAGGGCGCGGAGGTGGTCATCGCCGACCGCGATGGCGCCGCCGCAGCGTCGCTGGCCGCCGAGCTCGGCGGCGAGGCGTGGGAGGTCGACTTCCTCGACACCGCTGCGCTCGAGTCGCTGCAGCTCCGTGCCGACATCCTGGTCAACAACGCCGGCATCCAGCGCGTCGCGCCGATCGAGGAGTACGAGCCGGAGATGTGGCGCACGATCCACACCCTCATGCTCGAGGCGCCGTTCCTGCTCATCCGGGCGGCGCTGCCCGGCATGTACGAGCGCGGCTTCGGTCGCGTCATCAACCTCTCCAGCGTGCACGGCCTGCGCGCATCCGCCTTCAAGTCGGCCTACGTGGCCGCGAAGCACGGGCTCGAGGGCCTGTCGAAGGTGACGGCGCTCGAGGGCGCACCGCACGGCGTCACCTCGAACTGCATCAACCCGGGCTACGTCAAGACGGCCCTGGTCGAGTCGCAGATCGCCGACCAGGCGGCAAGGCACGGCATCCCCGAGGACGAGGTGCTGGAGAAGGTCATGCTCACCGAGGCCGCCATCAAGCGCCTCGTGGAGCCGGAGGAGGTAGCCTCGCTCGCGACCTGGCTGGCTGGCCCGCACGCGGGCATGGTCACCGGCACCTCCTACGTCATCGATGGCGGATGGAGCGCGCGGTGACGGCGCAGCCAGAGGTCGCCATGCCGCGGATCGGCGGCAGCGAGACGCCGCTGCGCGTACCGGTCGACGGCGGCGAGCTGGTCGCCACGCTGTGGAACGCGGATGCCCCCGGCCAGCCGGTGGTCGCGATCCACGGCATCACGGCCAATCACCGCTCGTTCACGCCCCTCGCGCAGCTCCTGGACGCGCCGCTGCTGGCTGTCGACCTGCGCGGCCGCGGCGGGTCGCGCATGCTGCCGGCCCCCTTCGGCCTCGTGCAGCACGCAGAGGATGTCGGCGCCGCGATCCGATTCGCGGGCCTCACGAGCGTGCGGGTCGTCGGGCACTCGATGGGCGGCTTCGTCGCCGTGCGGCTCGCGCAGGCGCACCCCGAGCTGGTCGCCTCGCTCGTGCTCGTCGACGGCGGGCTGCCGCTGCGGCCCGCGCCCGAGGGCGATGCGCAGTCGCCGGAGGATCTGCTGGGGCCGGCCATCGAGCGCCTCACGATGCACTTCGCCTCCCACGATGCGTATCGCGACTTCTGGCGCGAGCATCCGGCCTTCGGCCCCTACTGGAGCGCCGCGATCGAGGAGTACGTCGACTACGACCTGGTCGAGGTGCACGACTCGGGCACCGAGCAGACGGTGCTGCGGCCCTCCGCGAACCCCGACGCGGTCGTGGCGAACCTGGTCGAGCTCGACGGGAGCGACGGCTACACCGAGGCGCTGCTGTCGCTCGTGGCGCCGACCGCGATGCTGCGCAGCCCTCGCGGCCTGTTCGACGAGGCGCCCGGGCTCTACGATGACGAGTGGATCGCGACCTGGCGGTCGCGCCTGCCGGAGCTCTCCATCGCTGACGTCGAGCACACGAATCACTACACGATCCTCATGGGCGAGGGCGTGGATGCGGTGGCCGGGGCGCTCAGGTGCCTCACCGCCGCGAGCCAGGCACCCGCGGGCGAGCCGCCCGCGGGCCAGACACACCGAGGCGGCACGCCCGCCGCCCAGACAAGCGCAGAGCAGAAGGAGGCACGCTGATGGCGATCGACAAGACCTATGCGTCCGCGGCGGAGGCAGTCGCAGACATCCCGGAGGGCGCCACGCTCGCCGTGGGCGGCTTCGGCCTGTCCGGCAACCCGATGGCGCTCATCCGGGCGATCGAGGAGCGCGGTGTCGGCGGCCTCAAGGTCGTCTCGAACAACTGCGGCGTCGACGACTGGGGTCTCGGCCTGCTGCTGCGCAACGGGCAGATCGACAAGATGACCTCCTCCTACGTGGGCGAGAACAAGGAGTTCGAGCGTCGCTACCTCACGGGCGAGCTCGAGCTCGAGCTCACGCCGCAGGGCACGCTCGCCGAGAAGCTGCGCGCGGGCGGCGCTGGCATCGGCGCGTTCTACACCCGCACGGGCGTCGGCACCCAGGTCGCCGAGGGCGGCCTGCCGCAGCGCTACAACCCCGACGGCTCGGTCGCGAAGGCCTCGGAGCCCAAGCCCACGGCGACGTTCGACGTGAACGGCGAGCCGCAGGAGTTCGTGCTCGAGGAGGCGATCATCACCGACTTCTCGCTCGTGCACGCGCTGCGCGGCGACCGGCACGGCAACCTCGTGTTCAACAAGGCGGCTCGGCAGTTCTCGCCGCCCGCCGCGATGGCCGGTCGCGTCTGCATCGCGCAGGTCGAGGAGCTCGTCGAGCCCGGCGAGATCGACCCGGATGCCGTGCACCTGCCCGGCGTGTTCGTGCACCGGATCGTCGAGGTCGGCACCGACATCGAGAAGCGCATCGAGCGCCGCACCGTCACCGAGCAGTAGAGAGCCAGAGGAGAGCTGAGATGGCACTGACCCGCAACCAGATGGCCGCCCGCGCAGCACAGGAGCTGGAGGACGGCAATTACGTCAACCTCGGCATCGGCCTGCCGACGCTCGTGCCGAACTACGTGCCCGACGATGTCACCGTCGTGCTGCAGAGCGAGAACGGCATCCTCGGTGTCGGCCCGTATCCGACGGAGGCCAATGTCGACCCCGACCTCATCAACGCGGGCAAGGAGACCGTCACGACGCTGCCCGGCACGTCGTTCTTCGACTCCGCCACGTCGTTCGCGATGATCCGCGGCGGCAAGATCGACGCCGCGATCCTGGGCGCCATGCAGGTCTCCGCCGCGGGCGACATCGCCAACTGGATGATCCCCGGCAAGATGGTCAAGGGCCCCGGCGGCGCCATGGACCTCGTGCACGGCGCGGCCCGCGTGATCGTGCTCATGGAGCACGTCGCGAAGGACGGCTCGGCGAAGATCGTGCACGAGTGCTCGCTGCCGCTGACGGGCAAGGGCGTGGTCGATCGGATCGTCACCGACCTCGCCGTGCTCGACGTCACCCCGGAGGGCCTGCGACTCGTCGAGCTCGCGCCGGGCGTCACGATCGAGGAAGTGCGCGAGAAGACCGAGCCCGAGATCCTCGCGTGACGACGCTCCTGGCGGGCATCGAGGCCACGGCCGTCGCGACCGACCGGCTGACGGCCTCCGTGCTCCGTCGTGACGGCGAGGGCACGCCCGTGGTGCTCATCCACGGCAACGTCTCGTCGTCGCTGTTCTTCCAGCCGCTCATGCTGGCGCTGCCGCGGCCGTCGCTCGCGATCGACCTGCGGGGCTTCGGCGACAGCGAGACGCTGCCGGTGGATGCAACGCGGGGCATGCGCGACTTCTCGGATGATGTCGCATCGGTGCTGGATGCCCTGGGCATCGCTGCCGCGCACGTCGTCGGGTGGTCGATGGGCGGCGGGGTCGCCATGCAGCTGCTGCTCGATCGGCCCGACCTGGTGCGTTCGCTGACGCTGCAGGCACCGGTGCCGCCGCAGGGCTTCGGCACCCGACTCGACGGTTCGCTCTGCACTCCGGATGCGGCAGGCACCGGCGGCGGGGGAGCGAACGCCGACTTCGTGGCGCGCCTCGCGGCCGGCGACACGACCGCCGACGAGCCCTCCAGCCCGCGCAGCGTCTATCGCTCGAGCTACGTCGCGCCGGGGTTCGAGGACGAGCACGAGGATCTCTGGGTCGCGTCGATGCTGACGACCAGGACCGGCGTCGACAACTACCCGGGCGACGGCGTCGCGTCCGAGTCGTGGCCCGGCTTCGCTGCGGGGGATCGCGGCATCCTGAACTCCATGTCGGCGAAGCACCTCGACCTGACGGGCATCGTGGACGTGGCCGAGAAGCCGGCGATCCTGTGGGTGCGCGGCGCGCATGACGCGATCGTCGGGGACGAGTCGTTCTTCGACTTCCACACGCTCGGCAAGCACGGCATCGTTCCGGGCTGGCCCGGCGAGGATGCCGCACCGCCGCAGCAGATGGTCGCGCAGACCCGCGCGGTCTTCGAGCGGTATGCCGCGGCAGGCGGCAGCTACGAGGAGGTCGTCTTCGAGCACGCGGGCCACTCGCCCCACCTGGAGGACCCGGAGCGCTTCCGCACCCTCCTGCTGGCCCACCTCGCCGCCACCGACTGACCGCCCCCGCCTCGCGCCGATGTGTAGAGGAGAGGGGGGGGGGCGGGGGCGGGGTTCCGGTCTCGTGACGCGACCGGGCTTCGCCCGGCCGCTCCTCGACCTACGGAGGGGGCGCTCTCGACCTGCGGTGGGTGGGTCCGGTCTCGTGACGCGCGCGCCTGCGGCGGGCGCTCCTCGACCTACGGAGGTCGGGCGCCCCTCGTTACGCAGAGGGCCCCGCATCCGGGTGGATGCGGGGCCCCTCGCGTTGAGCGGAGTGCTACTCCGTTGCCGTCAGGCTGTCGACGTAGTCCTGGTTCTCGGAGATCCAGGTCTCGACGATGTCCTCGTACTCGCTGGCGTCCGCGTCGCTGTTGAACATCGCGTTCTCGAGCGAGAAGAGCAGCTCCGAGTCCATCTTGAAGGCCTGCAGCCACTGGGTGAGCTGCGGGTAGTCCTCCTCGAAGCCGGTGCGGGCGATCGTGTGGATGCCCTCCGCGTCACCGAGCGTGCCCTCGGGGTCCTCGAGGTCGCGGATCGGGAACTCGTCGTACGCCCAGTGCGGACGCCACAGCGTCACGACGATGTTCTCGTCAGCGTCGATCGCCGAGCTGAGCTCTGCCAGCATCGCGGGCGTCGACGAGGTGACGAACTCCATGCCCTCGAGGCCGTAGGTCGGGATGACCTCGTCCTGCGTCGCGGCGGTCAGGCCCGCGCCCGGCTCGATGCCGACGATGCGGTTGTCGAACGCGTCGGCGTTCTCGGCGAGCTCCTCGATCGACGTGATCGGGGCGTCCTCGTTCACCGCGAGCGTCAGCACCGCGTCGTCGTTCCAGGAGCCGAGGTCGACAAGGTTCTCGCCGAACTGCTCCATGTAGTCCGCGTGCGTCATCGGCAGCCAGCCGTCGAGCGCCAGGTCGTAGTCGCCGCCGGCGATGCCCGCGAACACGGGGCCCGCGTCCGCGTACTCGAGCTCGACGTCGTAGCCGTTGTCCTCGAGCACGGCCTGCCACAGGAACGAGGCGGCCTCGCCCTCGGGCCAGCCGTTGAAGACACCGATCGTCAGATCGGTCTGGTCGGCGCCCGTCGCGCCCTCCTCGGGTGCCTCGCCTGCGTCGCCGCTGGCTGCGCAGCCGGTCAGGGCAAGTGCGCCGACGGCGGTGATCGCGGCGCCTCGAATGAATCGCTTGTGCATCGTTCGTCCTCTCTCGTTTCGTGTCAGGAGTTCATAGAGCGGCCGCTGGAGACGGCCGTCTCGGTCTGGGAGGCCGCCGGCGCGGCCGAGTCGTTCGCCGTGGTCGGCTGTGCCGCAGCACCCGCTCGACGGGCGCGTGCTCGGGCGATGGGGCTGTGGTCCTGCAGGCTGCCCAGCGCGTTCGTCACGCGATCCAGCACGATCGCGAGCAGCACCACCGACAGCCCGGCCTCCGCGCCGAGACCGATGTTGATGCGCTGCAGCGACTGCACGATGGGCTGCCCGAGGCCGCCGGCGCCGGTCATGCCGGCGATGACGACCATCGACAACGACAGCATGATGATCTGGTTCACGCCCGTCATGATCGTCGGCAGCGCGAGCGGCAGCTGGATCTGCCGCAGGATGCGGCCGGGCGAGGCGCCGAAAGCGGTGCCGGCCTCGACGATCTCCTTGTCGACGCCGCGGATGCCGAGCTCGGTCAGGCGCACGCCCGGCGCCATCGCGAACGCGATCGTCGCGATGATGCCAGGAACCACGCCCACGCTGAACAGGATGATCGCGGGGATCAGGTACACGAACGCGGGCATGGTCTGCAGGAAGTCGAGCACGGGCCGCACGAGCGTCGAGACAGTGTCGTTGCGCGCCGCCCAGATGCCGAGCGGAATGGCGATGAGGAGCGCGAAGAACGCAGCGACGAGCGTCAGCGCGAGCGTCGCCATGGCGTTCTCCCACTGGTTCACGAGCACGATGACGAACAGGCCCACGACCGTGCCGAAGCCCATCTTCCAGCCGCGAACCGCGAAGGCGATCGCGGCGAGGATGAGGATCATCACGATCGCAGGGGGCTCGATGAGCGCGAACTCGACAGCGTCGTACATCGCCTTCACGATCGCCTTGACGACATCGAAGAGCAGGGCGGCGTTGGCGGTGATCCAGTCGACACCGCTCTCGACCCACTTCCCGAGCGGGAGACGGAGATCATCGAACATCGGGAACCTCCGTGGCGTCGAGCGTCTGGGTGACGAGGAGCGGATCGATCGCCGGTGGGATGTCGATCACGTTGAACTCCGAGGTGTCGGTGGAGACGTTGCCGAGTGCGGCCAGCAGCAGCACGCGCGGCACGATGCCGAGCAGCCGCTCATCCTGATCGACGACGGCGATGGGCAGGCCGCTCGTGATCGCGAGCTCCGGCAGGTCGGACAGGCTCGTGTCGGGGCTGACCGTCGGCACGGTGCGGTCGATGAGCGCGGCCAGGTCGGTCTCGCCCTGCTGGATGGCGCGGAGCACCTCCCGATCCTTCACGGCACCCAGCAGCTTGCGCCCGGGGGCGGTGACGAGCAGGCCGGAGATCTGCATGTCGCGCATCGTCTTCAGGGCACCGCGCGGGCCCATGGTGAGGGGCACCGCGGCGGCAGGCGGCTCCATGACGCTCGACGCGGTGAGCACGCGCGTGCGGTCGACATCCTGCACGAACTGCGCGACGTAGTCGTTCGCGGGGTCGGTGAGGATCTCCTCGGGCGTGCCGATCTGCACGATGCGCCCGTCGCGCATGACCGCGATCCGGTCGCCGAGGAACATCGCCTCGTTGAGGTCGTGCGTGATGAAGACGATGGTCTTGCCGAGCTCGGCCTGCAGCTCGACGAGCTGCTCCTGCATCTCGCGGCGGATGAGCGGGTCGAGCGCGCTGAAGGCCTCGTCCATGAGCAGCACCGGGGTGTCGGCGCACAGCGCTCTGGCGATGCCGACGCGCTGCTGCATGCCGCCGGAGAGCTCGCTCGGGAAGCGGCTCTCCCAGCCGTCGAGCCCGACGCGGCCGATGACGGTGCGGGCCAGCTCGAGCCGACGGTCGCGGTCGATGCCCTGGATCTCGAGCCCGTACGCGACGTTCTCGAGCACGGTGCGGTGGGGGAGGAGCGCGAAGTGCTGGAAGACCATCGACACCTGCGAGCGGCGCACGGCGCGCAGTCGCTTCGGGTCGATGCCGGTCACCGCGGCGCCCTCGATCTCCACCGAGCCGCTGGTCGCGTCGAGCAGCCCGTTCAGCATGCGGATCAGCGTCGACTTGCCGGAGCCGGACAGGCCCATGACCACGAAGATCTCGCCGCGCTTGACGCTGAAGGACGCATCGATCACCGCGGCGGTGCCGAGCTTGGACACCTCGTCGCGGGCTGCGCCCTGCTCGAGTCGCTCAGCAGCCTCCTTCGCGCGCTTGCCGAACACCTTCGTGAGACGGTCGACGCGCACGACGACGTCGTCCACGGGCTCCTCACCGATCGTGCGGGCTTCGCTCACGTTCGCTCCTGTCGCCCCGCCTGGGGTCTCAGTCGTGGACGGGTGCAGCCGCGCAGGCGGTGATCGTCTGCCGTTGCGCGAGGACGCTCAATCGCGAAGCGGCACCATACGTCCGCCGACACGGGTGTGCCAGCGTCCGCGTCCTTGGGGGATCGGACAGCCGGAACAGCTGACCGCAAGGAGCAACGGTAGCGAAAGCTAGAATCTGGCGTTTGATCCTGCCCGCTCAGACTCGACGGGATTTCACGGAAACACGCGGATCTCGCCCGCGCAAGACGTGTGGATCGTAACGACTTCGTTATAGGCTGGGGGACAAACGGCCCCGTCTCATTGCCACCACGGGCGCTCTCGATGCGCGGCTCGGCGCCGTGCCTCAAGCTCGCGGACCGCCTCGTGCCGCTCACCGATCTCGTGGATCGCCGACACGCAGCAGGAGACCAGCTGCGCGAGATCGTCGACCTCGTGCCGCCGCGCCGCACCGATGACGATCGCGGCGCACGCCTCGGCATCGCCCGCCGCATCGTGGTGCTGGAAGTCGTCGAAGCCCGCGGCGAGCGCCGCGACCGGCAGCCGGTAGGACTCGAGCGCGTAGGTCTTTCGAGCGATGCGCAGCGAATCGGTCCAGCGCATGTCGGGCACCGGCAGCGACGACGCCTTCGCCGCCGCCCGCATCACGCCCTTGTCGAAGCCGGCGTTGTGCGCGACGTAGACGTCGTCGCCGCCGAACGCCAGGATCTGCGCCTGTGTCACCGCCCAGTCGGGCGCCGCGAACACGTCGGCCGGTCGGATGCCGTGGATCTTCACGTTCCACTCCCAGAACTCGTCATAGGGAGCCGGCGGCCGGATGAGCGTCGACCAGCGGTCGACGACCATGCCGTCGCGCACCTTGACGAGACCGACCGCGCACGCGGATGCGGCATTGCCGTTGGCGGTCTCGAAATCGATCGCGGTGAAGTCGAGCGCCATGGTGTTCATCCTCGCAGAGCCCGCCCACACGCAGCGCCAGCGGGCCGCCTCCGTCTGTCAGCATGGACGGCATGGCCAACCCCACCCTCGCCGCGCTGCAGACCATCGACACCACCGACCACGCCGGTGCCTGGGCGATCGTGCGCGACGCCGAGCTCGTGGTGCCGGCGGTGGTGGAGAACCCTCGCGACCCCGGCTCCGGCAAGTTCCTGGTGCTGCCGCACCGCGACATGCAGCTGGTGGTGGCGTTCACCGCCACCTCCCGCATCGGCGGCTTCGCCACGCGCACGCGCCACCACCTGCAGCTCACCGGCGCCGAGCTCGCGGCTGGCATCCCCGCGGGCCACGCGATCGTGCTCGACCCCGGCCACGACGACGGGCGCGTGTTCCTGCCCGAGGTCATCGCGCTCGACGCGCAGGCCGGGGCGGCCGAGCGCGACTGAGCCGAGCTGGCGACAGCGCCGCAGACGGACGGCTAGGTGCAGGCTCCCACGAGCTCGGTGCGGTCCACCGAGCTCGAGATCGCGTCGAGCGCTGTCGCTCCCGTCACCATGGCCGTGTCGATGACGACCTCGGTGGCGGGCTCGCGGCCGTAGGAGACGAACGTGAACACGCTCTCCTCCTGTCCCACCTGCAGCCAGTCGACGCCGCCGACCGAGACGCACTGCAGCGTCGATGGCGCCGGCACGGGCATGCCGCATCGCAGCGTGACCGCGCTCGGATCGCCCCAGGCCGCCGTGCCCTGCGCGGTCGTGGTTCGGCGCTCGAGCACCTCGAGGCCTCCCTCGCGTCCGATCGTCTCCGGCAGCGTGACGATCACCTCGGCGCAGCCCGGATCCGACGCCTGGTCGGCGGGCGGCAGTGAGACGGTCCTCGCGCATCCGGCGACGGCCAGCAGGACCAGCGCGGTGGCGGCGAGGATGCGGATGCGAGGCACCAGACGAGCCTACCGATCACCGAGCGTGCGGCCGCCGGGCTAGCGTTGCGGTCATGGACGACCCCACGCTGCACGAGGCCGGAGAGCTCGAGACGCTGCGCCGCTTCCTGCCGCTGCTGCCGACGGGCGACGTGACGGAGATCGGGCCCGGCGACGATGCCGCGGTGGTGCGCGCCGCCGACGGCCGCTTCGTCGTCACCACCGACACCATGCTCGAGGGCGCCGACTTCCGGCTCGGCTGGTCGTCGTGGCACGACCTGGGATGGAAGGCGATCGCCACGAATCTGATCGACGTCGCCGCCATGGGAGCCCGCCCGACCTCGCTCGTGGTCGCGCTCGCGGTCGCACCGTCCACTCGGGTGTCGGCGCTGGAGGACTTCGCCCGCGGCATGGCCGACGCGATCGCCGAGATGGCGCCCGGCTGCGGCGTCGTCGGCGGCGACCTCGGCACCGCTCCGCACGCGACGATCGCCGTCACCGCGTTCGGCGACCTTCGGGGCCTTGCACCGGTGCTGCGGTCGGGCGCGAGACCGACGGATGCCGTGTGGTGCGTCGGCGGGGTCGGCCTCGCGGCCACGGGTCTGCGGCTGCTCTTCTCACGGGCGCAGGACGAGGCGGCGCAGCCGGCGCGGGAGGCCGCCGAGCGGCTGCGGACGGGGCCGCAGGGCCGCGCCGTCTCCGCGCAGCTCGCACCGGTATCGCCGGTCGCCGCCGGCATGCTGCTGCGCGAGCTGGGCGCGACCGCGATGCTCGACGTCTCCGACGGCCTCGCGCTCGATGCGGCCCGCGTCGCGCGTGCATCCGGGGTGCGCATCGCCCTCGACCGCGTGGGTGTCGAAGGCGCCGCGCGGGACGCGCTGGCGCTCGGCGCCAGCCTCGAGGCCGCCCTCCACGGCGGCGAGGACCACGCGCTGCTGTGCACGCTGCCGCATGGCCTCGCGCCGCCGGCCGAACTGGCGGGGCATGCCGTGCACCGGCTCGGCCGCGTGGAGTCGCTCGACGAGGGTCAGGCGGCGGGCGTCACGCTCGACGGCGCGCCACTCGAGCCACGCGGCTGGGATCCGTACCGCGCCTGATCACGACCGCGCCTCGTCAGCGGTCGGCGGGCGCGCCCACGGTCGTCAGGTAGTGCAGGCGCGTGTCGCCGTAGTCGCGCGTGCGCTCCACCTCGAGGTCGCCGGGCGGATCCAGCGGCCCTGCCTTGCGCGCACGCTCGACCACCACGGTCGCCGGATGCTGCAGCAGCGGTGCGAGGTCGATGAGCACCGCGTCGAGCTCGCCGTCGGGCAGGTCGTAGGGCGGGTCGACGAGGACCAGGTCGAAGCTGCGAGCGGATCGATGCAGGAACGCGGTTGCCGCCACCGCCTCGACGACTGCGAGCGCGGCCCCGGATGCCGCCACCGCGGCCGCGTTGCGCTGCGCGACCTTCGCCGCCGCCTTGTCTCGCTCCACCAGCACGACCGATTCGGCACCCCGGCTGGCGGCCTCGAGCCCCAGCGCGCCGGAGCCCGCGAAGAGATCGAGCACCCTGGCGCCATCGCACTCGCTGCGCGCGTCGAGCGCGCTGAACATCGCCTCGCGCACGCGCTCGGAGGTCGGGCGCGTGCCCCGCAGCGGCACGTGCAGCCGCACGCCGCCGGCGAGGCCTCCGATGATGCGCGTCATGCCGCCATCCTCGCGCATCGCGGCCGCCGCACGCGCGCACGGCGGCGGGGTGTGGGCGGCTCGCCATACGCTGGCATCGTGGCGAAGAAGGATGCGAGCGGCTCCGCCCTGCCCGACGGGCTGCAGCGGCCGCTCGAACGCGTGCTCGGCAAGGGGCCGGCCGGCAAGCTCGAGCGCGCGTTCGGCATGACGACGCTCGGCGATCTCGTCTGGCACCTGCCGCGTCGCTACGCGAAGCGCGGCGAGCTCACGGAGCTCGCCAGCCTCGTGCCCGGCGAGCACGTCACGGTGGTCGCGCGCGTCGCCTCCGTGGAGCATCGCGACCTGCAGCGCGACCCGCGCGGACGGCATCGCTCGCTGACGCGCGTCACGATCACCGACGGGGAGAGTGAGCTCGAGCTCGCCTTCTTCAACCAGCGGTGGCGCGGCGAGCAGCTGCACCAGGGCGTCACCGCGCTCTGCTCCGGCACGGTCGGCGTCTACCAGGACAAGCGCCAGCTCGCCCACCCCGACGTCGAGCTGTTCGACGAGGCGGAGGGCATCGACGCCGAGCAGTGGGCGAACCAGCCCGTGCCGATCTACCCCGCGACCGCGACGCTCCCGACCACGAAGGTGCAGGCGCTCGTCGCGCTCGCGCTCGACGCGCTCGGCGACGTGCCCGATCCCGTGCCGCAGGCGGTGCGCGCCGAGCATTCGCTGCTGCCGCTCACCGAGGCGCTGCGCTTGGCGCACGCGCCCACGCTCGAGCAGGAGGCCTATCGAGCCAGGCACTCGCTCGCCTGGCACGAGGCCTTCCTGCTGCAGACCTACCTCCTGGCCACGCGCGACTGGTTCGACACCCTGCCGACGGCGCCGCGGCATCCGGGTCCGCTGCTCGAGCGCTTCGACGCGGCGCTCCCGTGGCAGCTCACCGACGATCAGCGCGCGGCCGGGGCGTCGATCGCCGCTGATCTCGCGAGCGGCACAGCCATGCACCGGCTCGTGCAGGGCGAGGTCGGCTCTGGCAAGACGGTCGTCGCCACCCGCGCCATGCTGGCGGTCGCAGAGTCGGGCGGCCAATCGGCGCTGCTTGCCCCGACAGAGGTGCTGGCGGTGCAGCACCTGCGCTCGATCACGCGCGCGCTCGGGCCGGCTCTCGCCGCCGAGCTGCAGCCGACGCTCCTCACCGGTCAGCTGCCGGCCGCCGAGCGCAAGCGCGCCATGCTGCGGATCGCGGCGGGTCAGGCTCGGATCGTCGTCGGCACGCACGCGCTGCTGAGCGAACGGACCTCGTTCGCCGAGCTCGCCCTGGTGGTGATCGACGAGCAGCACCGATTCGGCGTCGCGCAGCGCGAGGCACTGCGCTCCAAGGGTCTCCATCCGCACACGCTCGTGCTGACCGCCACGCCCATCCCTCGCACCATCGCCATGACGGCGTTCGGCGACCTCGACGTCTCCACCATCCGCTCGCTGCCCGCCGGCCGCAGCCCCATCCGCACCTTCGTGGTCGACAAGTCGAACGTCGGTGTCTTCAACCGCATCTGGCACCGCATGCAGGAGGAGCTCGAGCACGGCAGGCAGGCCTTCGTCGTCTGCCCGGCGATCTCGCCGGGCGCGCTGGAGGGCATCGCACCGCGCGCCGACGATGCGGATGTCGCACCGGATGCGGCCGACGGCACCGGGGCGCCAGGAGCCGCGCCGCCCCGCGCCACGCCCACGCTCGTCGACGACGTGAGCACGACGCTGCAGCAGCTGCGCGCGAGCCCGGCGCTCGCGGGCCGCCGGATCGAGGCGCTCACCGGCGCCATGTCGACCGAGGACAAGGACGCGGTGATGACGGCGTTCCGCGACGGCGAGATCGACGTCGTGGTCGCGACCACGGTGATCGAGGTCGGCGTCGACGTGCCGAATGCGACGATGATGGTGGTGCTCTCGGCCGACCGCTTCGGCGTCTCGCAGCTGCACCAGCTGCGAGGCCGCGTTGGCCGCGGAGAGCACGCCGGCCTGTGCATGCTCGTCACGTCCGTCGATCCGGAGAGCGACGCGCGCGTGCGGCTCGATGCGGTCGCCGGCACGCTCGACGGCTTCGAGCTCGCGGAGGTCGACCTGGAGCAGCGCGGCGAGGGCGACGTGCTGGGCGTCGCGCAGTCGGGCGGGCGGAGCGGGCTCAAGGTGCTGCGGGTCGCGCGCGACGGCAGCATCATCGAGGCGGCGCGTGACGCGGCGCAGCGGGTGCTCGCCGACGACCCGACGCTGGAGCGCCACAGCGCACTGCGGCTGGCCGTCCATGCCAGGCTCGATCCGGATGCCCGCGCCGCGCTCGTCACCGCGTAGTACAGCGCCGCATCCCTGCGCGAGCGGGATGCCGCCCGCGTCCACCGCCCGCGGGCGGTTAGGCTGGACGACATGCCCCGCATCGCTGTCGTGCCCGGTTCGTTCGACCCCATCACCCTCGGTCACATCGATGTCATCGCGCGAGCCGCGAAGATCTTCGACGAGGTGCACGTGGTCGTCACCCACAACCCCGACAAGCGGGCGTTCCTGCCGGTGCCCGAGCGCGAGCAGCTCATCGAGCGCTCGATCGACGAGGCGCGCATCGAGGGCCGGGTGCGCATCACCAACTGGTCGATGGGGCTGCTCGTCGACTACTGCCAGCAGGTGGGCGCGGACGTGCTCGTGAAGGGCATCCGCTCGTCCACGGACCTCTCCTACGAGACGCCGATGTCGATCGTGAACCGCAACCTCGCGGGGGTCGAGACCATCTTCATGCTGCCGAACCCCGAGAACGCGCACGTCTCCTCGAGCCTCGTGCGCCAGGTGTCGGAGCTGGGCGGCGACATCAGCCCCTACGTGCCGCGAGCTGTCGCCACCCGGCTGCAGCAGCGATGACCGCGGTCGCGTCGGCCGAGCTCGGACAGGTTCCGGGGCAGCCGCCCGCAGCCGACCTGCAGCTGACCGCGGTGCGCGGCATGGGTGAGATCCGTGCGGGGGACGACCTGCCGACGGTGATCGGCGACGCGCTCGAGCCGCTCGGGCTGCGCGACGGCGACATCGTGGCCGTCACGAGCAAGATCGTCTCGAAGGCCGAGGGGCGCATCCGAGCCGCGGACGAGCGCGAGCAGGCGATCGACGAGGAGTCGGTGCGGCTGGTGGCCTCGCGTGCCTACCCGGGCGGCGTCACGCGCATCGTCGAGCATCGCACCGGCCTGGTGCTGGCCGCCGCGGGCGTCGACGCCTCCAACACCGACGAGGGCACGATCCTGCTGCTGCCGGTCGACTCGGATGCCTCTGCGCGCGCGATCGCCGAGGCGCTGCGCGCGCGCTTCGGGGTGCGCGTCGGCGTGCTCGTGACCGACACGCTCGGCCGTGCGTGGCGCGTGGGCCAGACCGATGTGGCGATCGGAGCCGCAGGCATCCGCGTGCTGGAGGTGCTCTCCGGCCAGCTGGATGCGAGCGGTCGGCCGCTCGCCGTCACGGCGCCCGCGGTCGCCGACGAGATCGCCGGAGCCGCCGACCTGGTGGCGGGCAAGAGCGACGGCGTGCCCGTGGTGCTGGTGCGAGGGATGGGGCGCCACGTGGGCGACCTCGACGAGCCCGGCGCCGCGCGGCTCGTGCGGCCGCAGGAGGAGGACATGTTCCGGATGGGCGCGGACGAGGCATATCGGGCAGGCGTCGAGGCCGGGATCCGGTCGGCGCAGGCGTCGGCGGGGATCCGCCCGTGAGCGCCGTGGGCTCCGGCACGGACACCGCTGTGGACGCGGACGCGATGACGGCCGGTGAGCGCATCGAGCGCGCGGTCGCGAGCGTCATCGCTGGCAAGCGCGAGGAGATCCGCACCGTGCTCACGGTGCTGCTCGCCGAGGGCCACGTGCTGCTCGAGGACGTGCCGGGCGTCGGCAAGACCCAGCTCGCCCGCGCGTTCGCCGCAGCCATCGGCGGCACCGTCCGGCGCATCCAGTGCACGCCCGACCTGCTGCCGAGCGACATCACCGGCATGTCGGTGCTCGACCAGACGAGCGGCGAGCTGCGCTTCCAGCCCGGGCCGGTCTTCGCCAACATCGTCATCGCCGACGAGATCAACCGGGCGAGCCCCAAGACGCAGGCGGCCCTGCTGGAGTGCATGGCCGAGGGCCAGGTCACGGTCGACGGCGTCACCCACGTGCTGCCGCGGCCGTTCCTGGTGGTCGCCACCCAGAACCCCATCGACATGGAGGGCACCTACGCGCTGCCGGAGGCGCAGCGCGACCGCTTCATGGCCAGGCTCGAGCTCGGCTACCCGGACGAGGATGCCGAGCACGCGATGGTGTCGGCGCGGGAGACCGCGCAGCCCCTCGACGCGGTGCGCGCGGTGATGGGCGAGACGTCATTCCAGGCCGAGATCGATGCCGCGAGAGCCGTGCGGGCGCACGAGCTCGTGGAGCGCTACGCCGTGCGCATCGCGCGCGCGACCCGTGCGCACGCCGACGTGCGGCTGGGCGCGAGCCCGCGCGCCACCCTGCAGCTGGTGCGCGCCGCCAAGGCCCACGCGCACCTGCTCGGGCGCGACTGGCTCTCGCCCGACGACGTGAAGGCGCTCGCCCGCCACGTGCTGCCGCACCACCTGGTGATGCATGATCCGCATGCGCGCGCCAGCGAGGCGAGCACGGTCGTGGCAGAGGCGCTCGCTGCGACGGTCGCCCCCGTCATGCGCTGATGGCCGCAGGCGAGCGCACCCGACCGCGGCGGCGCGCGGCCGCTGCAGGGCGCGCCGGGCCTTTGCCCGCGGTCCGGCTGCGGGCGCGCCTCACCGCGCGCGGCGCGGGGCTGCTGCTGGCCGGCGTGCTGCTGCTCGTGGCCGCGTACTGGGAGCGGCAGGTCATCATCCTGGTGCCGGCCGCCCTCTGCTTCGCTGTCGTGCTGCTCGGGGCATGGTGGGCGATCGGCGCCGTCGGCGCGGTGCGGCTCGCGCTGCCCGGCGTGCTGGAGGAGTGGCAGGCAGCGTCGCTGCGCATCGTGGGCGATCGACGGCATGCCGGTGCGACCTGGTCGACCTGGATGCCGGGGCCGGAGCACTCGGTGCTGCTCGACGGCGAGTTCGACCGCGAGGGAGGCGCCGAGGTGGATCTGGGCGGGCACCCGCGCGGCCGGTGGCGGCTCGCTCCCGTCGACGTGGTCGTGCTCGACCCCTTCCGCGTCATGCGCTCGACCCGCACCGTCGACCCGCTGGCGAGCCTCGTGGTGGGTCCGGAGGTGCTGCGGCTCGGTCCCGCGTCGCTGCGCTCCACCCGCGAGGACGGGCGACCGGCGCTGTCGCGCATGGCCGACAGCGTCGACGCGATGGTGCGCGAATGGCGCACGGGCGATCCGCAGCGCCGCGTGCACTGGCGCCAGTCCGCCAAGCGGGGGCAGCTGATGGTGCGGCAGGAGGCGAACCCCGCGCACGACGACGACGTCGTGGTGGTCGATACGGCGTCGGCTGCCGGGTGCGACCGCGAAGCCCAGGATCGTCTCGCACGTGCCGCCTGCTCGCTCATCCGAGCGCTGGCCGGCGGCGAGCGCCCGGTGATCGTGCGGGAGACAGGCGAGCCCAGCATCGCGCGCGCCGACTGGCGCGACCTGCAGGCCGCGCTCGCGGCGTTCGCATCGATGGAGGCGACCGCCCCGGAGGTGCCGAGGCCGCGCGAAGGCATCCCCTCGTACGTGATCGCCCTCGAGGAGGCGGCGCCGGAGCCCTGGACGCTGCCGCCGGGATCGACGCTCTGGCTGGTCGCCCGCCGCGATGCGCCTCCGGTGCGCGTGCCGCCGGGCTCGCGCGTGCGCATCCACCGCTGGATCGACCGGGTCGGCCCGGTACGGGAGCTGTCGTGACCGCGCAGGATGCCGCTGCCTCGCGACCGCGGCACCCGGACGCGACGACCGGCGCCCCCCGCGACGCGCAAGACGAGGTCGCGAGCCCCCCGCATCGCATCCGCGCCGGTCTGGTCGAGACCGTGGCGCTCGCGCTGCTGCCGGTCGCGTGGCTGTGGTCGGCCATCTCGGTGATCGGGCAGTCGTGGCTGGTGCCGGCCGTGCTCGCGGTCGGCTCGATGGCCGTTGTCGCCGCGCTCGTGCGCTCGGCGTGGCCGCTGCTGGGCTCGCTCGCGGCGGCGGTGGTCGGCGTCGCATGGGTGACGGGGATGACCGCGAGCGAGACCGCCGTGCTGGGGCTCGTGCCGACGCCCGAGTCGGTCAGCGAGAGCTTGGAGGCGCTGAACAGCGGCATCGTCGACATCGCGTGGGCGCAGTCGACGCCGATCGACGCAGCCGGCGCCGTGCTCGCGGTCGTCGTCACCGGCGCGATCATGCTCGCGCTGCTGGTGGACGTGCTCGGCCACACGCTGCGCGTGCCGGCGCTCGCGGTCGTGGCCGCGGGAGCACCGCTGGCGCTGCCGATCGCGTTCCGCATCGATGTGCCCTGGTGGCACGCGATCCCCGGCGTGATCGCCGCAGCGCTCGTGCTCGTCGCCCCCGCGCTCGACGAGCGGATGGCGTCCGGCCGCGACTGGCTCGCACCGCTCGCGCTCGTGGGCGTGGCAGCGGTGCTGTCGGCGGCTGTGCCGCTGCTCGCGCCAGCGCCCAACCAGACCGAGATCGACCTGCCGACACTGGAGGAGCTCTTCACGCCCGCGACGCCGGTGCTCGACGCCGAGATCGACCTCGGCGATCAGCTGCGCAGACCAGCCGATCGGCCGGTGTTCACCTACTCCACGACCGACGGCGAGCCGACCGTCACACGCCTCATGACGCTGCCACTGGCAGGGGAGGAGGGCTTCGAGGCGGGGGAGCCGGAGACGGGCAGCCCCGGTGTGCTGGTCGAGGGTGCCGACAGCGGCGCGGGCATGCAGATGACGTTCCGGCTGGCCGACATCCGCGCCCTCAGCCTGCCGATGCCCGAGCGCGCGAGCGGCGTGCGGGCACCGACGGGCTCGAGCTGGGATCGGGCGAACGACGCGCTGCGCATCAGCGCAGACGTCGAGACGGGCGGGCTCGAGTACACCGCGCTCGGCTCGCGATCGCCGGGCCTGGCGCAGATCTCGGAGGGCTCGCGCTCGACCGGCCATGATCCCTACCTGGCGATGCCGGAGGCTGCGTCGGCCATCCAGGCGCGGGGCGCCGCCCTCGTCGAGCCGGGGATGACCGCGATGCAGCGCGTCAACGCCGTGCACGCGTTCATGACCGGTGGGCTCTGGAGCTACTCCGAGCAGCTCGACCTGCCGGGGTTCGCCGGTGCGAGCGGCGATGGTTGGGACGCGCTCGAGGGGTTCCTCGAGACGCGCAGCGGCTACTGCGTGCACTACGCGAGCGCCAGCGCCGGCCTGCTGCGCGGCGCCGGGGTGCCGGCGCGCGTCGTGGTGGGCTTCCTGCCCGGCAGCGAGATCGCCGGCGGGTGGGCCGTCTCCACCAATGAGATGCACGCGTGGGCGGAGGCCTGGATCGACGGTGCCGGCTGGGTGCGCGTCGAGACGACCCCCGGTGCGGGCACCGGGACGGCGAGCCCCGAGGGCGGTCAGGTCACGGCCAGCCCCGAGCCCACGGCCACCGAGACGCCCGCGCCGACCGAGAGCCCGGAGCCGACCGAGACCGCTGCCCCGACCGACTCGCCGTCGACGCCCTCCACAGCGCCGACGCCCTCCGATGGCGCTGCACCGGGCGAGGCCGGCCCGGTGCTGGATCCGGCGCTGGTTCGCGCGATCCTGACCGTGCTCGCGATCCTGCTGCTGCTGGCGCTGCCGGCGATCGCACGGGCCGTGCTGCGCGCGGTGCGGCTTCGCCGCGGCCCGCCGGGCGGGTGGCTGGAGCTGCGCGCGTCGCTCGCCGATCTGGGGGAGCGACTGCCGGCATCCGCGACGCCGGGCGAGGTGCACGCCGCGATCGCGACACGGGTGCCCGTGGATGCCGCGCGCGCCGCGGATCGCGTGCGGCTGGCCGCAGAGCGGGCGGTGTTCGACGCGGGCGCGAGGGAGCGCGGCGCGGTGGACGACGACGTGCGCACCGTGCGGCGGGCCCTGGCGGCCGGGGCGCGCTGGTGGCGCCGACTGCTCGCAGCAGCGCTGCCGCCCAGCCTGCTCAGAGTGGTGGCCGCGGAGGAGCGCTGAGCGATCTCGCTCCGCCCGCCCCGGCACGCCGCTGCAGTTCGTGCAGCACCGGCTGAGCGCCCGTGGCACGAGGAGGCATCCGGCCCGACGTAGGCTGTTCGGCATGCTGTGGTCGATCGTGATCCCCGTGAAGGGCTCGGTCGGCAAGTCGCGCCTCGACGCGGGGGACGCGCGTGCGGCGCTCGCGGTCGCGTTCGCGCGCGACACCATTGCCGCGGCGTGCGCGAGCGCATCCGTCGACCGCGTCGTGGTCGTCACGAGCGACCCTGCGGTCACGGACGACCTGCCGGGCATCGAGGTCGTCGACGACCCGGCTCGCGGCCTGCTCGCGGCGATCGGCGCTGGCGTGGCGGCGCTCGCTCCCGATCGGCCCATCGCCGTGATGCTCGGCGACCTGCCGGCGCTCACGCCGGATGCTCTGGATGCCGCGCTGGAGCTCGCCGAGCGACAGCCGCGCTCCTACGTGCCCGATGCGATCGCCACCGGCACCACGCTGCTCGCCGCGCACCGGCCCGAGGGGCTGCGGGCGCACTTCGGCCCGGGATCCGCCGAGCTGCATCGACGGGCCGGTCACGTCGAGCTGGCGGTGCCGCCGGATTCCGGACTGCGCGTCGACGTCGACGAGCTCGCCGACCTGCACGTCGCGATCGAGCTGGGCGTGGGCGAGCACACCGAGGCCGTGCTGGTCGAGGCGGCGCTCGCGGCCTGACCGTCGTCGGCGCGACGCGCTGCGGTCGCTGGGCGAGCCTGGGCGGGGCGGCGCTCGCGGCCTGACCGGCGCCGGCGCGACGCGCTGCGGTCGCTGGGCGAGCCTGGGCGAGGGCTGCGGCCGTTAGGCGAGCGCCGTGGCGAGGGCGAGCGCGTCGCGCGCCACCTGGGCTGCGGGACCCCCGGGCGTCAGCAGCAGCGGGCGCGCCTCGGCGCGGATGTCCAGGTCGCGGAGGCGCCCCAGGCCGCCCGCGTCCTCCTCCGCGACGAGCCAGCCGTCGAGCAGGCCGCCGCGCGACCGTGCGCCGTAGTGCTCGGCGACCGCCGCGGCATCCGCCTCGACCCCGATGACGCCGAGGCAGGTCGCGGCCATGCCGCGCAGCGCTCGGCCCCCGATGATCGGGGAGACGCCGACGACGGGCGCAGACGCCGTCCGCAGCGCGTCGCGCACCCCCGGGATGCCGAGGATGGTGCCGATCGAGACGACGGGGTTCGACGGCGCGATGAGCAGCACATCCGCATCGTGGATCGCCGCCTGCGCCGCGTGCGAGATGCGCGCGCGCTCGAGGCCGTGCTGCACGAAGCGCGAGGCGGGCGCCTGCGCGCGCGTGCGCACCCACCACTCCTCGAAGTGCAGGATGCCCTCGTCGGTGACGACGTGCGTGGGCACCTCGTCGTTCGTGACCGGCAGCAGCGTGGCGCCGAGCTGCCAGCGGGCGGAGAGCTGCGCGGTCGCCTCGGTGAGGGTTGCGCCATCGCGCAGCAGCGAGGTGCGCGCCAGGTGCGTGCCGAGGTCGAGGTCGCCGAGCGTGAACCACGGCCAGCCGACGCCGTAGGCGGTGAGCTCGCCCGCCACCCGCTCGCTCTCGCCCGCCCGGCCCCATCCGCGCTCGTCGTCGTTGACGCCCGCGAGCGCGTACATGAGCGAGTCGAGGTCGGGGCACACCTTCACACCCGCGAGCCACATGTCGTCGCCCACGTTCGCGACCACCGTGATGTCGTGCTCGGCGGGGGCGTCGCTCGCGCGCTCCGCGGCGTTTGCGCGATCGGCGGCGGCAGAGATGTCGCTATCGGCGCGCAACGCTGCGGCATCCGAGCCGATAGCGACATCTTTGCGAACGTGGGGGTGGGGGTGGGGGTGAGGGTGAGGGTGAGGGTGGGAGAGGGGGTGAGAGGGGGCGTCGCGAGCGTCGGCGGCGAGCGCCTCGCGCAGGCCGAGCGTGAACCTGGCGCCGCCCACGCCTCCTGCCAGCACGGTGATCCTCATGAGCTGTGCCCCCTCAGGTGCGTCCTCGCATCGTTCGCGCCGACGTCCAGCCGCCGGTAGCGGATCGCGACCCCGGCGGGGTCGGCGTCGATCGACGCCTCGACGCCGTAGACCTGGCGGATGCGCTCGGGTGTCAGCACGACATCCGCACTGCCCGCCGCGACCACCCGGCCGCGGTCGACGAGCACGACGCGATCGGCGTGCGTGGCGGCGAGCGCGAGGTCGTGCACCGTGAGCACCACGGGCCGGTCGACGGCAATGCGGCGGATGAGTTCGAGCAGGTCGAGCTGCCAGGCCACGTCGAGGTGGTTGGTGGGTTCGTCGAGCAGCAGTGCGGCCGGGGAGTGTCTCGGGACGCCGGCAGGTGCGAACCGAGGAGCGGGTGTCGCCTGCTGCGCCAGCGCACGGGCGAGGTGCACGCGCTGCAGTTCGCCGCCCGAGAGCTCGCCCAGGCGGCGCTCGGCCAGCGGCGTCGCTCCCGCCTCGGCGAGCGCGGCGTCGACGAGGCAGTCGTCGCCGAGCGAGAAGCCGAGCATGCGGTGATGGGGTGTGCGGCCCAGGCGCACGGCCTCTCGAGCCGTGAGCTGCGGCACGGGGTCGGTGAGCTGCTCGACCAGCGCGATCCTGCGCGCCCGCCGACGCGCGGGGCTCGTGTCGAGCCGCTCGCCGTCCAGGTGGATGGCGCCCGTGATGGTGGCGCGCTCGGGGACGACGCCCGCGATCGCACGGAGCATGGTCGACTTGCCCGCGCCGTTCGGGCCGACGAGTGCGGTGATCTGACCCGCGGGGGCGCTCCAGCTGACGTCGTCGACGAGGGTGCGGCCGCGCACGGCGACCGTGAGCCCTGCAACGCTCAGCCCTGCTGCGGTGGTCCCGGCTGCGCTCGAGCCACCGACGCCGCGCCCATCGGCGCTGCGCCCGCCTTCGCGGTCGCTCATGTGCGCACCCGCCCGGTGAGCATGAGCGCGGCGAAGATCGGCGCGCCGAGCAGCGCGGTGACGATGCCGACCGGCAGCTCGCGCGGATCGAAGGCGGCGCGCGCGACGGTGTCGGCGAGCAGCAGCACGGTGGCGCCGCCGAGCGCCGATGCGGGCAGCAGCAGCGCGTGCGAGGCGCCAACGAGCAGCCGCACCGCGTGCGGCACCACGAGGCCGACGAAGCCGATCGCGCCCGAGACCGACACCAGCACGCCCGTGACGAGCGCGCATCCGATCAGCAGCGCCCAGCGGGTGCGGCGGGCGTCGACGCCCAGCGCGCCCGCGGCGCTGTCGCCGAGGGCGAGCGCGTCGAGCATCCGCCCGGTCGCGAGCAGCGGCAGCGCGAGCGCCGCCCCGGCGAGCGCGATCGTCGCGCTCGACCAGTCGATCGACGCGAGCGAGCCGAGCAGCCACGCGAGGATCTCGCGGAACGCGTCGCCGGCGGCGCTCCAGAAGATCACGAGCGAGACGAGCGCAGCGGCGGCGGATGCGACGACGACGCCGGCGAGCACCGTCCGGGTGGGTGTCGCACCGCCCGCGGCGGCCGCGAGACCGAGGGTCGCCAGCAGCGCGAGCAGCGCACCAGCGAAGGCCGCGACCGGCAGCAGCACGCCGAGCCCGGCGATCAGCACGAGCACCGCGCCGACCGAGGCGCCGGAGGAGACGCCCAGCAGGTACGGGTCGGCGAGCGGATTGCGCACGAGCGCCTGCATCACGGCACCCACGATCGCGAGCCCGGCGCCGACTGCGCAGGCCGTGAGCACTCGGGGCAGCCGCAGGTCGACGATGATCGCGTCGTCCACGGTGCCCAGCGGCGTCGTGCCGATGCCGACGCGGGCGGCGAGCGCGGCGAGCGCATCCGCGGGGGCGATGCCCGCGGCGCCCACGCAGACCGCGGCCAGTGCGACCGCCAGCAGCAGCGCGGCGAGCAGCGGCAGCGCCCACCAGCGACGGCGTCGCGCGCGGACGGGCGGCTGCGGCCCCGATCCGCTCCTCTCGGCGGCCGCGGGCGAGAGCTCGACGGGCGCGGTGCGGGTCATTCGAGATCCATTGCGCGCACGTCGTCGGCGACGAGCTGCACGGCGTCGACCGTGCCGACGCCCGCCTCGGCGGTGGGGAATGGCACGATCACGAAGCGCTCCTGCTGCACGGCAGCGAGCTGCGCCGTCGCCGCGTTCGCCCGCAGCCGATCGATCTTCGACGCTGCCGTGTGCCAGGGCGCGTCCACCAGCACGATCACGTCGGGGTCGCTCGCGGCGAGCGCCTCCCACGACATGGTCGTCCAGGTCTCGTCGATGTCGGCCGCCACGTTCGTCAGCCCGGCCGCATCCAGCACGAGCTGCGGGGCGCCGGAGCCCGCACCGACGTACGGGGCATCCTCGCCGGACGAGTACCAGAGCGCCCGCGCCCCGGTCTCGACCGGCGCGATCGCCGCGAGCGCATCCCGCTGGTCCTGCGCGAGCGCGGCGCCCGCATCCGGCACGCCGAGCGCCGCGCCGGCATCGCTGAACTCGTCGAACAGCGCGTCCCAGGTCAGCGCGGGCACGTCGGTCGACCAGCAGGCGGCGGGGGAGACCCACGTCTGCACGCCCAGCTGCTGCAGCTGCTCGCGATCGCCGACCGCCTCGGGGGCGAAGGCCGACTCCCAGCCCGCCACCACCGCATCCGGCTCCAGGGCCAGCACGGCCTCCCTCGAGGGCATGCCCTCGATCGTCGGCGCGTCGAAGGGTGCGCCGTCGAGCCCCGCCAGCGGCCCGTCGAGGAACGCCGTCGAGACGATCGCGTCGCCGAGGCCGAGCGCGACGACCAGTTCTGCGGCGGTCGACTTGATCGCCACGATCCGCTCCGCCGGCTGTGCCATCGGCGGCACAAGCACGCCGCAGTCCTCGACCGCGGGCGCCGATCCAGCAGTCGTCGGCTCGGTCGTCGGCCCGCCGGCCGAGGGCTGCGCGCTGCAGCCGACGAGGGCGATCATCCCCACCGAGACGGCGGCAACGAGCACTCGAGCATGCGGGATGCGGCGGGTTTCGGGCATCGAATGGCCTCCAGGGCAGGCTGACGCGAACGATCATGCGGTTCGCGCGCGGAGGTGATGCCCGGCGCTTGACCACTGTAACGCGGCAGGACAGACTCAGGAGACCGATCCGCAACGAGGCGGAGAAAGTTGAGGAACCCCCATGACGACAGTTCGCGCAGCGATCACCCAGACGACGTGGACGGGCGACAAGGCGTCGATGCTCGATCGCCACGAAGCCTTCATGCGGGAAGCCGCGGAGCAGGGCGCGCAGATCATCTGCTTCCAGGAGCTCTTCTACGGCCCATACTTCGGCATCACGCAGGACAAGAAGTACTACGACTACGCCGAGCCGGCCGACGGCCCGATCGTGCAGCGCTTCGCGGCGCTCGCGAAGGAGCTGCACATGGTCACCATCCTCCCGATCTACGAGGAGGAGCAGACCGGCGTGTACTACAACACCGCGGTCGTCGTCGATGCCGACGGCACCATCCTCGGCAAGTACCGCAAGCACCACCTGCCGCACCTCGATCGCTTCTGGGAGAAGTTCTACTTCCGCCCCGGCAACCTCGGCTACCCGATGTTCGAGACCGCCGTCGGCAAGGTCGGCGTGCACATCTGCTACGACCGGCACTTCCCGGAGGGCTGGCGGGAGCTCGGCCTCTCCGGCGCCCAGATCGTCTTCAACCCGAATGCCACCAAGCCCGGCCTCTCGAACCGGCTGTGGGAGGTGGAGGGACCCGCTGCCGCGGTCGCCAACGGCTACTTCGTGCTGCAGCCCAACCGGGTCGCCCGCGAGGACAACGAGTACGGCGAGCTCGCGGTGGACTTCTACGGCACCAGCCAGGTCATCGACCCGCGCGGCAACTGGGTGGGCGAGCGAGGCTCCGAGACGAGCGAGGAGCTGCTGATCCGCGACCTCGAGATGGATCTCGTCAAGGAGATGCGCGACGACTGGCAGTTCTACCGGGATCGCCGGCCCGACGCCTACACCCAGATCGCGAAGCCGTAGGGGGCGCGCGATGGCAACGACCCTCATCACCGGAGGCACCGTCGTCTCCGCCACCGGCCGCTCGCTCGCCGACGTGCTCGTCGACGGCGAGACGATCCGCGCGGTGCTCGAGCCCGGCAGCCAGCTGCTCGGCACCGACCTGAAGCAGAGCGTCGACACGGTGGTGGATGCGACGGGCAAGTACGTCATCCCCGGCGGCATCGACGCCCACACGCACATGCAGATGCCCTTCGGCGGCACGGAGGCGAGTGACACCTTCGAGACCGGCACCCGGGCGGCGGCCTGGGGCGGCACGACCACCATCATCGACTTCGCGATCCAGAAGTACGGCGAGCGGGTGGAGGACGGCCTGGCCGCGTGGCACGAGAAGGCCGCGGGCAACTGCGCGGTCGACTACGGCTTCCACCAGATCATCGGCGACGTCAACGAGGCCTCGCTCACGGCGATGCGCGGGCTGCTCGACGAGGGGGTCTCGAGCTTCAAGCTCTTCATGGCCTACCCGGGCGTCTTCTACTCCGACGACGCGCAGGTGCTGAAGGCCATGCAGGTCTCGGCCGACACCGGGCTGATGACGATGATGCACGCCGAGAACGGGCCGGCGATCGACGTGCTCGCGCAGCAGCTGCTCGCTCAGGGCAAGACCGACCCGTACTTCCACGGCATCGCGCGCGCCTGGCAGATGGAGGAGGAGGCGACGCACCGCTCGATCATGCTGGCCAACCTCACCGGCGCCCCGCTCTACGTCGTGCACGTGAGCGCGAAGCAGGCGGTCGCACAGATCGCCACCGCCCGCGACGGCGGGCAGAACGTCTTCGGCGAGACCTGCCCGCAGTACCTCTACCTCTCGCTCGAGGACCAGCTGGGCGCGAAGGGCGACCGGTGGGGCGAGTTCGAGGGTGCGAAGTGGGTGTGCTCGACGCCGCTGCGTTCGAAGCACGAGCACCACCGCGACGAGCTGTGGACGGCGCTGCGCACCAACGACATCCAGATGGTCTCCACCGACCACTGCCCGTTCTGCATGAAGGACCAGAAGGAGCTGGGCCTGGGTGACTTCTCGAAGATCCCCAACGGCATCGGCTCGGTCGAGCACCGCATGGATCTGCTCTTCCAGGGCGTGGTCGACGGGCACCTCACCCCCGAGCGCTGGGTCGAGATCACCGCCACCACCCCGGCACGCATGTTCGGCCTGTACGGCAAGAAGGGTGTCATCCAGCCCGGCGCCGACGCCGACATCGTCGTCTACGACCCGGCTGGCCACACCTCGATCGGGCTCGAGAAGACCCACCACATGAACATGGACTACTCCGCGTGGGAGGGCTACGAGATCGACGGCCACGTCGACACCGTGATGAGCCGCGGGCGCGTGATCGTCGATGGGGATGCGTACCTGGGCACGGCGGGCGACGGCGCGTACGTGAAGCGCGGCCTCAGTCAGTACCTGCTGTGACGCGCGCGAAGCCCGTGGAGGACACGGCGCCCCCGACCCCTCGACCGATCGGAGCATGATGCAGTTCGGTGCCGTCTTCCAGACCAACCCGCCGGCGAGCCGCACCGTGCAGCTCGCGCAGCTGGCCGAGGTGCACGGGTTCGACAGCGTGTGGACCTTCGACAGCCACGTGCTGTGGCAGGAGCCCTACGTCATCCACTCGGCCATCCTCGCCGCCACCCGGCGGGTGACGGTCGGCCCGTTCGTCACGAACCCGGCGACGCGCGACTGGTCGGTCACCGCATCCGTCTTCGCCACGCTGAACCAGATGTACGGCAACCGCACGATCTGCGGCATCGGCCGCGGCGACTCGGCGGTGCGCGTCGGCGGCGGCAAGCCCACCACGCTGAAGGATCTGCGCGAGGCCGTGCACGTCATCCGCGAGCTGGGATCGAGCCGCGAGGTCGAGGTGGATGCCGCCGACGGCTCGCCGGTGACGCTGCGGCTGCCGTGGTCGCACGGCTCCGAGCTGCCGGTGTGGGTCGCCGCGTACGGCCCGATGGCGCTGAAGCTCACGGGCGAGGTCGCCGACGGCTTCATCCTGCAGCTCGCCGACCCCGAGATCACGAAGTGGATGATCGACCACGTGCGCAGCGCCGCCGACAACGCCGGCCGCGACCCGATGTCCATCAAGATCTGCGTCGCCGGGCCCGCCTATGTGGGCGACGACATCGTCCACCAGCGCGAGCAGTCGCGCTGGTTCGGCGGCATGGTCGGCAACCACGTCGCCGACATCGTCGCCCGCTACGGGAAGGCGGCAGGCACCGACGGCGAGGCGGGCGTGATCCCCAAGGATCTGGCCGACTACATCGAGCAGCGCGCGGGCTACGACTACAACTCGCACGGCAAGGCCGACAACGATCACGTCGACTTCGTGCCGGATGCGATCGTCGACCGCTTCTGCGTGCTCGGCGACGCCGATGACCACATCGAGAAGCTCACGCGGCTCAAGGACCTCGGCGTCGATCAGTTCGCGGCCTACGTCATGCACGACGACAAGGAGGAGACGCTGCGCCAGTACGGCGAGCGCATCATCCCGGCGCTGCGCGAGCACACCGCGGCGAGGTCGTGACTCGTTGCGGCTGAGCGGCGGGAGGAGCCGGGCGATCCTGTTCGGTGCCCTCGGCGTGCTCGCGCTCGGCGTGCTGTGGGAGGGCTACAAGCTGCTCGGCCCCGCAGAGGGCGTCGTGATCGGGGAGACGGTGCTGCTGCCGCGCACCACCGAGCTGGCGATGCCGCACGTGTGGGATTCGGTCGCGCGCGCCTTCCAGCCGGCCTCGAGCGCCAGCGGCGAGGTCGTCATCGTGGCGGTCGCGAAGGCGGCCGCCTCGACGCTGGGCATCGCGGGCCTCGGCATGCTGATCGGGGCCGCGGTCGGCGTGCTGCTCGCGCTGCTCATGCAGCGGTTCCTGCTCGCCGACCGAGCGATGCTGCCCTGGCTCATCCTCAGCCAGACCGTGCCGCTCATCGCCCTCGCGCCGCTCGTGGTGGCGTGGGGCGGCAAGCTGCAGCTCGGCCCGTTCGAATGGGAGCGGTGGATGAGCGTGGCCGTCATCGCCTCCTACCTCGCCTTCTTCCCGGTGGCGATCGGCACGCTGCGGGGGCTGCGCAGCCCCGAGCAGGCGCACCTCGACCTGTTCCGCGCCCAGGGCGCCGGCTGGTGGAAGACGCTGCGCTACCTGCGGCTGCCGGCGGCCGTGCCGCACCTGCTGGCCGCGCTGCGGCTGGGCACCGCGACCGCCATCATCGGCACCGTCGTTGCGGAGGTCTCCACCGGTGCCCGCGGCGGCATCGGCAGGCTGATCGTCGAGTACGCCCAGTCTGGCTCCTCCGATCCCGCGAAGGCATGGGCGCCGATCGCCGGCGCCGTCGTGCTCGGGCTGGTGGCGGCGGGCGCCGTCGCACTCGCGGGGCTGATGCTCCACAACTACCGAAGAGCGGAGGCGCGATGAGCGCGGTCGAGGTGGCAGGCGTCACGAAGGTGTTCGAGACCCGCACAGACACGGTGCGGGCGCTCGACGAGGTGAGCCTCGACGTTGCCGACGGCGAGTTCGTCGCGCTCATCGGCCCCTCCGGCTGCGGCAAGTCGACGCTCATGCGGCTGATCGCCGATCTCGACGAGCCGAGCGCGGGCGAGGTGCGCGTGTTCGGCATGCCCGCCCGCAAGGCGCGTCTCGAGCGCGCGTACGGCATCGCGTTCCAGCAGGCTGGCCTGCTGCCGTGGCGCACGGTGCGCGCCAACGTCGAGCTCCCGCTCGAGCTGCATGGCGCATCCGCCGCTGCTCGCCGGGCGCGGGCCGACGAGCTCGTCGAGCTGGTGGGGCTGGGCGACTTCGCCGACCACCACCCCGACCAGCTCTCCGGCGGCATGCAGCAGCGCGTCGCGATCGCTCGCTCGCTCGCCGAGCACCCGCGCCTGCTGCTGATGGATGAGCCCTTCGGCGCTCTCGACGAGATGACCCGCGAGCGGCTGCAGGGCGAGCTGCTGCGCATCCGCACCGAGACCGAGGCGGCGGTCGTCTTCGTCACCCACTCGATCCCGGAGGCGGTCTTCCTCGCCGACCGGGTGGTGGTCATGAGTCCGCGGCCCGGCCGCATCACCGACATCATCGACGTCGACCGGCCGGACCCTGCCGCCGACGCCGAGTCGATGCGCGAGTCGGATGCCTTCTTCCGCTCGGTCACGGCGGTGCGCGAGGCTCTCCACGGCCGCGAGGCCCCGGTGCCGGGCGCAGGCACGCGGGGGGTCGAGTCGCGATGACCGACACCGCGACCAGGCAGATCGCGCTGCGCCAGGCGGGCGGGGGCAGGGTCGCGCGGCGGCACTGGAGCGAGCATGGCTGGGTGCGCTTCGCCGCCCCGGCGGCGCTCGGGGCGGCCGGGCTCGGGCTGTGGGAAGGGGCTGTGCACCTGCTCGACATCCAGCCCTACCTGCTGCCGGCGCCGAGCGCCATCGTCGACCAGCTCGTCTCGGCCTTCGGCGGCATCGCGCAGGCGACGCTCGCGACCGGCTCGAACGCGCTCATCGGCCTGCTGCTGGGCGCGGTCGTGGCCGTGGTCGTCGCGGCGCTCGCGTCGCGCGTGCGATGGATCGATCAGCTCGTGGCGCCGCTCGTGGCGGCGATCGCGGTCGTGCCGATCGTGGCGCTCGCGCCGGTGCTGCAGACGATGTACGGCGCCACCAGCGAGATGCCGCGCATCCTGGTCGTCGCGATCGCCTCGTTCGTGCCCGTGTTCATCACCACGCTGCGCGGCCTGCGGCAGGTGCGTCCCGTGCACCTCGACCTGATGCGCGCGTACGGCGCGAGCGGCTGGCAGGCGACGCGCATCGTGACGATGCCGGGCGCGGTGCCCTACGTCTTCGGCGGCCTGACGATCGCGTCGTCGATCGCCGTGATCTCGGCGGTCGTCGCCGAGTACTTCGGCGGCCTGCAGAACGGGCTCGGCAGCCGCATCGCCAGCGCCGCCGCGCAATCCGGCTACCCGCGCGCGTGGGCGTATGTCGTCGCCTCCATCGCGCTCGGCCTGATCTTCTACGGCGTCACCCTGCTCGCCGAGCGGCTCGCGAGCCGCTGGGCGCGCGTTCCCATCACCTGATCCCTTCCTGCAGCATCAACCCCAGAATCGAGAGCACCATGCAACGCAACGAAGCACTGCCCGGTCGATCGAAGCGCCGCCGCACGCTCCTCGCGGTGGTCGCGGCCACCGCATCCGCCATCCTCGTCGCCTGCTCGCCGGGCGCCGCGCCGACCGAGTCGGGGCCGGCAGGTGAGGGCAACGGCGAGCTCACCCCCGTGACGCTGCAGCTGCAGTGGTTCGCGCAGGGCCAGTTCGCCGGCTACTACGCGGCGCTCGACCAGGGCTTCTACGAGGAGGCCGGGCTCGACGTGACCATCGCAGAGGGCGGCGCCGACATCGTGCCGCAGACCGCGGTCGCGAGCGGCTCCGCCGACTTCGCGATCGCGTGGGTGCCGAAGGCGCTCGCCAGCCGCGAGCAGGGCGCGATGATCACCGACGTCGCGCAGATCTTCCAGCGCTCCGGCACCCTGCAGGTGTCGTTCGCCGATGCCGGCATCGACTCGGTCGCCGACCTGGAGGGCAAGAACGTCGGCTCCTGGGGCTTCGGCAACGAGTTCGAGCTGTTCGCGGCGCTCACCGAGGCCGGGCTCGACCCGATGACCGACGTCACGCTCGTGCAGCAGGCCTTCGACATGTCGGGCCTGCTCTCCGGCGACATCGACGCCGCGCAGGCGATGACCTACAACGAGTACGCGCAGCTGCTCGAGAGCGTGAACCCCGACACGGGCGAGCTGTACACGGCCGAGGACTTCTCGGTGCTCGACTGGAACGACGTCGGCACCGCGATGCTGCAGGACTCGATCTGGGCTGCCACCGACCGGCTCGAGGACCCGGAGTTCCAGGCCACCACGGTCGCGTTCATCAAGGCGTCGATCCAGGGCTGGATGTACGCGCGCGACAACCCGGAGGAGACGGCGCAGATCGTCGTCGACGCGGGCAGCCAGCTCGGCGCCTCGCACCAGCTGTGGATGGTCAACGAGACGAACCGGCTCGTGTGGCCGGCAGAGGGCGGCATCGGCCTCATCGATGAGGCCGCGTGGGAGCAGACGGTCGAGATCGCCATGAACACGGCCAACCAGGATGGCGCGACCGTGCTGACGGCCGAGCCGGACGACGGCGCGTGGACGAACGAGTACGTGCAGCAGGCACTCGACGAGCTCGAGGCAGAGGGCGTCGACGTGATCGGCGCCGACTACGCGCCCATCGAGGTCGAGCTGCAGGAGGGCGGCCAGTAGCCGGCGCCGGGGCGGGCGCCGAGCACATCGGCGCCCGCTCCGGGTCGACGCCGCGCCGGGGCAACCGAGCCCTCCTCGATCGCCGCGCGGGGCCCGTCTGGGCCCTGCGCCGCGTACTACGCTGGCGAGACACCGACAGCGCAGCCGGTGGTGACATCCGCAAGGGTGCGTCGCCGGCATCCCCTTGCATCGCCCCATCCTCAAGGAGCACGACAGTGACCCAGATCCATGACGCATCCGTTGCAGCGCCATCGCTGAACCCGGCTGACGGCGACCGCGCGCGCGAGCTCGATGAGCTCGTGCTGCACTCCTGGTCGAAGCACGGCCAGGTCAATCCGTTCACGATCGCTCGCGCAGAGGGCGTGCGGATGTGGGATTACGAGGGCCGCGAGTACCTGGACTTCTCGAGCCAGCTCGTCAACACGAACATCGGGCACTCGCACCCGAAGGTCGTCGCGGCGATCCAGCAGCAGGCGGCGGAGCTCGCCACCGTCGCGCCGCCGACCACGAACCTGGCGCGCGGTGAGGCCGCGGAGCGCATCCTGTCGAAGATCGATGGCATGGCTGCCGTCTTCTTCACCAACGGCGGTGCGGATGCGATCGAGAACGCGATCAGGATGGCGCGCATCCACACGGGCAGGGCGAAGGTGCTCTCGCACTACCGCTCGTACCACGGCAACACCGGCTCGGCGATCAACGCGACCGGTGACCACCGGCGGGTCGGCAACGAGTACGCGACCGGGCACGTGCACTGCTTCGGGCCGTTCCTGTACCGCTCCGAGTTCTGGGCCGAGACCGAGGAGCAGGAGTGCGAGCGCGCCCTGCGTCACGCAAGGCGCGTGCTCGAGGCGGAGGGGCCTTCGACGTTCGCGGCGATCCTGGTCGAGGCGGTGCCTGGCACGGCGGGCATCCTGCTGCCGCCGCCCGGCTACCTGCAGGGGCTGCGCGATCTCGCGGATGAGTTCGGCATCGTGCTGATCTTCGACGAGGTGATGGCGGGCTTCGGCCGCACCGGCTACTGGTTCGCGCACCAGCACGACGTCGTCAAGCCCGATCTGGTCACCTTCGCGAAGGGCGTGAACTCGGGCTACGTGCCGGTCGGCGGCGTCATCATCAGCGAGCAGATCCTGGCGACGTTCCGCGAGCGGGCGATCCCGGGCGGCCTGACCTACTCGGGCAACCCGCTCGCTGCCGCGTCGATCGTGGCGTCGATCGACGCGATGACCGAGGAGGGCATCGTCGAGCACGCGAGGCACCTGGGCGAGGAGGTCTTTGGCCCGGCCCTGCGCGAGATGGCAGAGCGCCACCCGATCATCGGCGAGGTGCGCGGCCGCGGCGTGTTCTGGGCGCTGGATCTCGTCGAGGACCGCGAGAGCCGGAAGCCGGTGGACGCATCCGTCATCGCGTCGATCAAGGCGGCGCTGCTCGAGCGCGGCTACGTGCCCTTCGGCGCCGACAACCGCATCCACGTCGTGCCGCCGCTGGTGATCAGCGATGAGGACGCGCGTGCGGGGCTCGCGATCCTCGACGAGGTGCTCGCCGCGCACGGGTGAGGCGACGAGCCGCCGCCCGGGCTGACAGACTCGAGGCATGAGCATTCATCTGCTGGGCGGCGGCTGGGCCGAGGACGAATCGCGCTGGACGGGCCGATTCGTCGACGAGGCGCGCGAGCGCGCGGGCGGACCGCCGACGATCGCGGTCGTGCTGTGGGCGGCTGACGAGGCCGAGGGCGCGAGCTGGCACGACGACTACCGCACCGACCTGCAGCAGCTCGGCGCCGGCGAGGTGCGCATCGTGCAGCTCACCGCAGAGCGCACGCTGCTGCCGACCGATCTGGGCGGCGCCGACGGCATCTTCGTCGGCGGTGGCCTCACCCCGGGCTACCACGCGGCCGTGATGCCGGCGGCCGACACGATCCGCGGCCTGGTCTCCACAGGGGTGCCCTACGCCGGCTTCTCGGCGGGCTCGATGATCGCCGGCGACGTGGCACTGCTGGGCGGCTGGCGCATCGGGGACGTGCCGGTCTGCCCGCAGTCGAGCGCCGAGGGGCTCGACGATGTCACGCTCGACGCGGGCCTGGGGCTGATCGACCTCGTCGTCGACGTGCATGCGGCGCAGCACGGCACCCTCTCGCGCGCCGTCGCGATCGTGCACGCCGGACTCGCCGAGCGGGTCGTAGCGATCGATGAGTGCACGTCGCTGATCATCGGCGACGGCGGCCTCGAGGTCGCCGGCGACGGGAGCGTCTGGACCGCGGATCGCGATGGCGAGCGAGTGAGCGTGGGGGTGCTCGCGGGATGAGCACGCGGCCGCTCGCCGAGCTCGTCGATGCGGGGTGGGCGGAGGCGCTCGCACCCGTCGAGCCGGTCGTGCACGCGCTCGGCGAGCGGCTGCGCGCCGAGGTCGCCGCCGGCCGGCCGTACCTGCCGCCCGGCGACGCGGTGCTGCGCGCTTTCCAGCGGCCGATGGCGGATGCACGGGTGCTCGTGGTGGGTCAGGACCCCTACCCGACGCCCGGTCGCTCCATCGGCCTCGCGTTCGCGGTCGAGCGGCATGTGCGCCCGCTGCCGCCGTCGCTGCGCAACATCTACCGCGAGCTCCACGACGACCTCGGCATCGAGCCGGCCGCGCACGGCGACCTCTCCAGCTGGGCCGACCAGGGCGTGCTGCTGCTGAACCGCGTGCTCACGGTCGAGTCGGGGCTCACCCAGTCGCATCGCGGCTGGGGCTGGGAGCAGGTGACGGAGGCGGCGATCCGCGCACTGGTCGCGCGGCGCGGCCCCGACGGCGCGCCGCTGCCGCTCGTGGCGATCCTCTGGGGCGCGCACGCGCAGCAGCTGGCGCCGATGCTCGAGCGTGTGCCGATCATCGCCTCGCCGCATCCCTCACCACTGAGCGCGTTCCGCGGCTTCTTCGGCTCTCGGCCGTTCTCGCGGGCGAACGCGGCGCTCGAGCAGCAGGGCAGCGCGCCGATCGACTGGCGCATCCCCGCGAGCTGACGCTGCTCCAGCTCGCGACCCGCGCGGCATCGCCGGCTCTGACGGCGTGGCGTGTCGGCGCCGTACGGCACCATGGTGCCGTGAGCGAGTTCGACCAGTGGCGCGATCAGCGCGAGCGCACCGACATGCAGGCCGCGGCGGCCGCGAGCGATGTGCGCGCGACCGTCACCGACCTCGGGCCGGGCTTCTGGATGGTGTCGGTCGCGGGCGCCACGCGCGGCTTCGTCATCCAGGTGGAGGTGCGCGGCGAGGTGCGCTTCGACGCCCGACTGCGGCATATGAATCCGGGGCAGGGCACGCGCATCGGCGAGTACTGGGAGCTCGAGAAGGCGATTGCGGCGATCCTCGCCGAGCCGCCGCGCTTCGTGGGGCGCGATCCGTTCCGCGAGCTCACGAACTACGCGTCGCGCGAGCAGATGCGGGAGCGCACCGAGCGCAAGCGCCTGCAGCGCCGTGCAGGCAGGTTCTTCGGATGAGCGGGCTGCACGAGCTGGGTGCGCTGGAGCTGTGGCGGCAGCTGCATGCGCGCGAGCTGGGCGCGGTCGAGCTCGCAGAGCACCTGCTCGACCGCATCGACCGCCTCGACGAGGCGAACGCGTTCGTGCACATCGACGCGGCGCTCGCGCTCGAGCGCGCCCGGGCGGCCGACCGCGCCGACGATCGCACCGGCATCATCCACGGGCTGCCCTTCGCCGACAAGGACCTCACGCCGCGCGCCGGGCAGCCTGCGAGCATGGGCAGCCGCGCGCTGGCGGGGCAGGTCGCTGACCACACCCACCCGATCGCGCAGGTGCTCGACGACGGCGGCGGGGTGGTGCTGGGCCGCACCGCCTCGCCCGAGTTCGGCTTCGCCGGCTACACCCGCTCGGCGCTGCACGGCGCCACCACGCTGCCCGGTCACGCCTCGCTGCACGCGGGCGGCTCCTCCGGCGGCGCGGCCGCGGCCGTCGCGCAGGGGCTGCTGCCGTTCGCGCCGGGCTCCGACGGCGGCGGTTCGATCCGCATCCCCGCCGCCACCTGCGGTCTCGTCGGGCTCAAGCCCACGCGCGGGCGCATTCCCGGCCAGGGCGGCATCGGCCAGGTCGGCGGGCTCTCGACCGCGGGGGCGATCGCCCGCTCCGTCGTCGACGTGGCGCTGCTCACCGACGCGCTCATCGGCCGCGTCAACGGCGTCACACCCCACGCCCTCAGCCTGCGCTCCCCGGAGCGCGACGATGGCTCGCTGCTCGCCGCCGCGATGCGGGGACAGGGGCGATTCCGCATCGCGGTGCTGACCGGTGGCACGCCCTGGGACTCGGCCGCCGACATCCGCATCGCCCCGGAGGCGACCGATGCCGTCGACGTGACGATCGCCGCACTCGAGGCCTTCGGTCACGAGGTGGGCGAGGTTGCGCTGCCGGATGCCGCGGGCGACCTGGGCGTGCCGGGCGTCGCGGGCTACCCGGCCGCGTTCACCGACCTGTGGCGAGGCGGTGCCGCGACCATCCCGATCGCCGCCGCCGAGCGCGAGCTCCTCGAACCACTCGCACGCTGGATCATCGACACGAGCGACCGCCTCACCGCGGGTGGCCTGGCCCGCGCGCAGCTGTGGGCGACCGAGTACGAGCGCCGGGTGCTCGCCGCGTTCGCGCCGTGGGATGCGGTGCTCACGCCCACGACCGCGCTCACGCCCCGGCAGCTCGACTGGTACCCGAGCGACGACGGCGAAGCCGACTTCCACGCGCAGGTGCTGCACACGCCCCATACGTCGTTCGTGAACCTGACGGGGCTGCCGGCGATCTCGCTGCCCGTGCACGAGACCGTCGAGGGGCTGCCGATGGGGGTGCAGCTGATCGGGCGGCCGGGGGAGGAGGCGTCGCTGCTCGCCATCGGCCGGCAGCTCGAGCGACGCATCCCCTGGGTCGAGCGCGCGGTCTCGCGCATGCGAGCGTAGGTCTCGCGGATGCGAGGGTAGTCCTCGCGGATGCGCTGCGGATGCCCCGGCGTCAGTCCTGTCGGCGCTTGGGCAGATAGCCGCCCTTGGTGAGCCCGGCCTCGATCTCGAAGCGGTTCGTCGTGGCCTCGATGCCCGCCGCGAAGTACATCGGGATGAACCAGAGGCCGTAGCGCTGCCACTGCCGACGGTGCACCTCCTCGTGCTCGAGCACGTCGGGGGAGTCGGATGCGGCGGTGAGGTAGGTGGCGCCGATCGTCGTGCCGCCGCGGCCGAACGCCCAGCTCGGCAACCCGGTCACGACCGTCAGATCGCCGACTCGGCGCTCCGTGCCGCCCAGCATCCGGCCCCACAGCCGCGCCGCCTGCGTCGCGATGGTCGCGCCCGCCTTGGCGACCGGCGGGGCGGTGACGGCGCGGAACGCGGGCCCGCCGACCCTGCGGCCGAGCGCACCGAGGCCGGTGCCGACGGCGGCGAGTGCGCCGGATCCGCGATCTGCCATGACGCCGACGATAGCGCGCGGATACGCTGATGGCATGTGCCCGGATCCGGATGGCGAGCTCGACGCAGCGCCCGCGCAGACGCCGCTGCGGGTCGCCCTGGTGTCGATGCATACCTCGCCCGCGGATCGCCCGGGGAAGGGCGATGCAGGCGGGCTCAACGTGCTGGTGCTCGAGAGCGCGATGGCGCTCGCCGCGCGCGGCAATCGGGTCGACATCTTCACGCGCTCCGCGGGCGCGCCGCACACGGAGTCGCTTGCGCCGGGCGTGACGCTCTGCGCGCTGGAGACCGGCGGCGGCATCGTCCGCAAGCACGAGCTGCCGAACCTCGCGGATGCCTTCGGCGAGCAGGTCGAGCGTGCCGCGCTGGCAGTCGCCGAGCCCTACGACGTGCTGCACGCCCACTACTGGCTCTCCGGGCTCGCGACGCTGCCCGTCTCGCTCTCGCTCGGCATCCCGATCGTGCAGACCTTCCACACGCTCGCGGCCGAGAAGAATCGCAGCATCGGCGATGACGATCGGCCGGAGCCGGAGCGGCGGCTGCTGACCGAGCGCTACCTGGCGGGGGAGGTCGACGCGATCGCTGCGGTCTCGCGTGCCGAGGTGGACGTGCTGTGCGACGGCGTCGGAGCGTCAGCCGAGCGGGTCTGGCTCGTGCCGCCCGCCGTCGACACCGTGCTCTTCCAGCCGGCCTCGCTGCGCGCCAGGTTGGAGGTGCGCAACCGGCTCGGCGTGCGCGCCGAGGACGACCTGGTGGTCTGCGTGGGCCGAGTGCAGCCCCTCAAGGGGCAGGATCTCGCCGTGCGCATGCTGCAGCACCTGCCGGGTGCGACGCTCGTGCTCGCGGGGGACGCGACGCCCGGCTCGGAGCGCTACCTCGACTCGCTGCACGACCTCGCGCGCGAGCTCGGTGTCGAGCGCCGCGTGCGGCACATCGGCAGCGTCGACCGCGTCGCCCTCGCGCAGCTCCTGGACGCGGCGGATGTCGTCGTCGTGCCCAGCCGCACGGAATCGTTCGGGCTGGTGCCGCTCGAGGCATCCGCGTCCGGCACACCGGTCGTCGCCGCGCGCGTCGGCGGGCTGATGGAATCGGTCATTGACGGCGAGACCGGCATCCTGGTCGACGGCCGCGACCCGATGGAGTGGGCGCAGGCAGTGGGTTCGATCCTCGAGGATGTCGACCTGCAGGTGGAGTTCGGGCTCGCAGGTCGGCGAGCCGCGAGTCGTCGCGACTGGCAGGACGTCGCCCTCGAGCTCGAGCAGCTCTACCGCACCACGGTGCGAGCCCGCTCCGCCTAGCCCCCGCCCCGCCCGACGGGGCGGGGG
>NZ_JBISGY010000025.1:0-61434 GCF_045064095.1 Agrococcus sp. Ld7
CTCCTCGACCGTCGGGGCCCCCGCCCCGTCGGTCGAGGAGCGCTCGCGCGCAGCGCGTGCGCGTCACGAGACCCCGCGACCCGCGCCCCCGTCGGTCGAGGAGCGCTCGCGCGCAGCGCGTGCGCGTCACGAGACCCGCGACACCAAGCACGAGGGGCCGGGCACCAGCCCGACCCCTCGTGTCTCGCCTCAGCCCTGCTCAGCGATCGATGACCTCAGCCTCAACAGCATCGCCCGAACCCTGCTGCGACTGCGACGCCCCAGACTCGACGGCCTGCTGCCCGCCGTGCTTCAGCGCCGCGAGGCGAGCCTCGATCTCGGTCTGGTGGCCGACATCCTCGAGTGCCTCGAACTGCGCGTCCAGCGACGAGGCCGCGAGCTCCTGCTGGCCCATCACCTTGGCCTCCTCGCGGCGGATCTTCTCCTCGAAGCGGCCGATCTCGCTCGTGGGGTCCATGATGTCGATCGACTTGACGGCGTCGTGCACCTGCGACTGCGCGTCGGCGACCTTCGCGCGGGCAATGAGCTCCGAGCGCTTCGACTTGAGCTCGTCGAGCTTGCCCTTCATGGTGTCGAGGCCCGACTTCAGCTTGTCGACCACCTCGTTCTGCGACTGGATCGAGGGCTCGGCCGAGCGAGCCTCCGACTCCGACTGCATCTGCTTGCCGATGGCGATCTTCGCGAGGTTGTCGAACTTCGCGGCATCCGGGGAGCCGGAGGTGCGCATCTCGTCGGCACGCTGCGACGCTGCGAGTGCCTTGCGGCCCCAGTCCTCGGCGGCTCGCACGTCCTCCTGGTAGTCCTGCTCCTGCAGGCGCAGGTTGCCGATCGTCTGCGCGATGGCCGCCTCTGCGTCGGCGATGGAGTTCGTGTAGTCACGAACCATCTGGTCGAGCATCTTCTGCGGGTCCTCTGCCTGGTCGAGGAGCGCGTTGACGTTGGCCTTCGCGAGCTGCGCGATGCGGCCGAGGATGGACTGCTTGGACATGGTGTTCCTTCCTGCGGGGTGCCGCCGGGAGCGGCCGGTCAATGGTGTCTGTCGATTGTGATGGGTGTGGTGGATGTCGGGTCGGATAGATGGCGATCGAGGGTCGACGATGGCGCGGTGACGAGTCAGTTGCCGAAGCTGCCGCCTCCGCCGCCGAATCCGCCGCCGCCTCCGCCGAAGCCGCCTCCGCCGCCGAACCCGCCGCCGAAGAAGCCGCCGCCTCCGCCGCCGAATGAGCCGCCGCCGCCGGAGAAGAGGTCGCCGAGCCCGCCGCCGCCGGAGCCGCCAGAGCCACCCGCGAAGGGGTCGGAGTAGCCGCCGCTGTGGCCGCCGCCGTGGCCGCCGGAGCCGTTCATCATGTCGCCCAGGATGTAGCCAAGGAGGCCACCGGTGAGCATGTCCTGCCCGCGGCCGCCGCGGCGGTCGTAGTAGGGATTGCGCGACCGGCCGCCCCAGCCGCCCACGTCGCCGGAGGCATCCTGCATCGCCTGCTCGGCGTGCTCGGATGCCGCCTGCGCGTACTGCATCGCCGCGTCGTCGTCCTGCCCCTGCAGGCGCAGCGCCTGCGCGAGCTCCTGCTGGGCGGTCGCGAGCAGCTGCCTGGCGTGCGGTCCGACGCCGACGCGCCGGGTGGAGATGTAATCCTCTGCGCGGTCGATGTTGGCGCGCGCCGAACCGATCCAGCGCTCGAGGTTCGATCGCGCTCGCTGTGCCTGCTCGCCCTGCGCGCGTGCCTGCCCGGTCGCCTCGTCGAGGCGCTGGTTCGCGCGCTGCAGGTTGGCGAGCACGGTGAGCGTGTCGGTGGGGCGCTGCTGAGCGATCGCGACCTGCTCCTCGACGAAGCGGATGAGCGGGGTCAGATCGGTCGTGCTGGTCGCGCGCTGCGTCTTGGCGGCCGCGATGTCGCCGATGGAATCCTGCACGAGCTCGTCGAGCTGGCGCGCGGAGTTGCCCAGGTCACCCTCGGCGCGCTCGACGGCGGCCAGCAGGCCGGAGGATTGCGCGAGCGCAGCCTCGGCCGCGTGCACGGCGAGCGCCGCCTCGGAGCCGTTCGAGGCCTGCACGGCGGCGCGGCCGGCGGCGATCGATTGGTCGATGTTCGGCAGCTGCCGCTCGGCGCCAGCGATGTTCTCGCGCACCGGGTCGATCGAGGCGCCCGAGTGCACGTCATCGAGGCGGTCGAGGATCTGCTTCGCGTTCGCGATGCGTCCGTCCAGCGCGGCGCGCGACTGCGCCACCGACTCGAGCACCTGCGGTGCGTTCTGCTCGAGGTTGCGCAGCTGCTCGAACGAGGTGCCGTGGCTGGCGAGCTCGTTGCCGGCGCCCTCCGCGATCTGCAGGATGCGGCTCGACCACTCGTGCACCTCCTGATCGGTGTCGGGGAACGCGTCGTCGAGCTGCTGCTGCAGCCCGAATGCCTCGCGCAGCCCGCCCTTCGCCTTGTCGAGCGCCTGCCGGTAGGGGGCGACGGCCTCCTCGCCGAACTGCGCGTTCGCGAAGGCGAGCTCCTGCTCGCTCTGCTGCACCGTGTCGTCGAGCTGCACGAGCGCGATGTCCGCCCGCTGCTTGAGCTCCTGCAGGCTCAGCTGCTGCTGCTGCACCGCAGCCTGCTCGCCCTTGCGCTTGCGGTTCGAGCGAACACCGCGCGAGATCGCCCATGCGCCGCCGCCGACCACGACGACGCCGCCGACCAGCGCGACCACCGGCCAGACGGCGGAGCCGTCGACGTTGACCTCCGTGCCGCCCGTGCCGCCGCTGCCACCCGTACCGCCGCTCGCGACCGCTTCGGCCACGGCGTCGGCGGTCGCCATCACACCGCCGGCCACGTCGCCGTTGTTGAGCGCCGGCAGCAGCGCACTCTGGCTGATCGAATCGATGTCGCTGTCGGAGAGCGGATACCCGCTGGCGAGCGCGTAGCCCCACTCGCTGTCGTCCCACGCGATCGTCAGCAGCAGCGCATCCTGCCCGAGCCCGGATGCCTCTGCGCTCGCGACCGACCAGTCGATGCGCGACATGCCGTCGTACGAGTCGACCACAACGGCATAGACGTCGGCCTCCGAGCTGGCGTTGTGCTGCTCGAGGTAGTTCGTGACCTCGGCGACGTCGCCCGAGAACTGCCCGGTGGTGTCGACGAAGACGTCGCCGCCCAGGTCGACGGGCTCCTCGGTCGCGAGCGCGCCCGCCGAGAGTCCAAGGGCGGCGGCGGCGCTCAGCGCCGCGACTGCCAACGGGCGAACCATCCGGACCTGCATCTGCGCTCCCAGCCGCCGGCGTCTCGGGGTGCCGACCTGGCGCGAGTCTAGCCAGCGCACCCTGTCGCCACCCTTGGAGCCTCGTCCGTCGCTGTCGCTGGCAGCGAACGGCCGGATGAGCGGGAGGGCGAGCCGGTGCAGCACTCGGCCGCGGATCAGTGCAGGCGCGACCTCGGAGCGAGGCGAGCGGTGCGGGATCCGGCGTCGTGCCCGCGCCGTTCGCTCACTCCCAGGGCGAGCCGACGACCGCGATGGGCTCCATCCCGTCCACCCCGACGATGGCGACGGGCGTCGCCGCCGCGGGCTCGCCGACGCCGCACGCGCCGGGCTCCAGGGTCACGGTGACGACGGTGAGCGGAGCCGACTCGCCCGCATCGAGGACGAGCTGCTCCCGCGACGCGCCCGCCTCGACCGTGGCGCCGCCGTCGATGATCGCGAGCGAGTCGACCGCGACGGCCGTGACCCGCGCATCCTCGTCGCCGACGACGCGCACCTGCACCGGCGTCGCGCCCGTCGGGCGCTCGGCGAACGACACCACCAGGCCGATCTCGCCAGCGCTCGGCAGCCCGCAGAGCGGCAGCGCCTCCTCGCCGGCTGGGCCGGCCTCGGTCGCGGCGCCAGAGTCGGTGCCGTCGCCGTCGGCGTCGTCAGCCGAGCTGGAGGGCGAGGACTGCGGTGCAGCCTCCTGCGCCGCGCCCGCATCCGTCGAGTCGGCGCCGCTCGGCCCGAGCGACGAGATTCCCGGCGCCACGAGCGGCGCGAAGAGGAGCACTGCGGCGACGGTCGCCGCAGAGGAGAGGGCGATGGTCTTCGGCCGCCGGCGACGCTTCGCACCGGCGAGCACCGCCTCGGCATCCAGCCGCGCGCTCGGCGCAGGGATCTCGTGCAGCCGCCGGCGCAGCTCGTCGTCGTTCACGCGCGGCCCTCCCGCTCCAGGATCTCGCGCAGCTTGTGCAGCGCATCCGACAGGTACCGCTTGACCGCGCCCGACGAGATGCCGAGCTCCGCCGCGACCTGGTCGACGGTGCGGTCCTCGTCGTAGCGCAGCACGATGCAGGCGCGCTCGCGAGGGCTGAGCCGCTGCAGCCGCGCCGCCATGTCGAGCCGCTCGCCCGTGAGTGTCGAGCCCGAGTCGACACGCTCACGCTCGCCGACGAGCGGTGCGATCCTGCGCCACCGCTGCCCGCGGCGCGCGCCGTCGAGGAAGCGGTTCGCGATCGCCTTTCGCACGTAGGCCTCTGCCTGCTCGACCGCGAAGCCGTTGCGCAGCCGACCGAACGTCGCCGTGAGCGCATCCTGCACCATGTCGCGCGCCTCCTCCTCGTTGCCGCTGAGGAGCATCGCGTACCGCACCAGCGCGTCGCCGCGCTCGGCGACCAGCTCGGCACAGACCTGCTCCCACCTGGCTGTCACGAGACTCCCTTGCTCTCTCAGACGAACGACCGTGGTCGAAGGTTGGGGTCAGTCTGCCGTGGGTTTCGCGGAGGCGAGCACATCCGCCGCAGCAATGCGCATGCGAGCGGCAAGTCGGGGGTTGGATGCCTCCACGTGCGTGACGACCGACGCCCGGGTCTGCGCCGACTTGTTCTGGCTCATCTTGGACTTCGCGTCGAAGGAGCGCACCCTGAGGCGCAGGCCGACGGTGCCCATCGCCATGCCGCGATTGCCCTCGTCGCCGAGGTCGAGCCGCACGCCGTCGTCGGGTGCGTACTGCTGCTCGAAGTGCGCGACGAGGCGGCGCAGCGTCTCGAGGTTCGCGTCGGCATCCAGCAGCTCGACGTCGCACGTCAGCGTCGCCTGCTCGAAGTTCCAGGTGGGGATCTGCCCCGCGTCGTCCCCGAGGTACCAGCTGGGCGAGACGTAGCCGTGCTCACCCTGCACGATCGCCAGCATCGTGTGCTGGCCTGGCTCGAGCAGGCCGTGCAGCCGCGCATCCGCTCGCCCCAGGTGGGTCTCGAGCACGATCGCGTCGCTCTCACCGTCATCCTCGGGCGCGACCAGCACGGGGGCGGGGGAGGCGACGGCGCCGGATGCGGGGTGCGAGATCAGCTGCATCCACGGCGCGCGGGCGATGAGGTCGCGCACCTCTGGCGCACCAATCCGATAGAGCGGGTTCGGCTGCATGCCCCCATCGTCCACCACGCGCGCCCGCTGCGGGGCGCAGCGCGCCCGCCGCGCCCCGCAGCGGGCGCGCGTGGTGGACGATGGGGGCCATTGCGCGCCGCCCCCGCTTCCCCCACCTCCCCCCGCAGAAATGTCGCCAGCGGCTCGCAACCGCGAGTCACACGCGCCGATACCGACATCTCTGCCGCGGGGCACCGCCGCACATCGAGGCATCCACTCTCCACAGCCGCGGGCGCGCGGGGCGCGAGCGAGCGCGACCATGTCGCATCCTCCGATCTATGCGCTCACACACGCCTCTGCCGCAGCCGTTCGACGAGGGAGCATTCACGCTCGCTGCCGCGCGGCAGGCAGGCGTCGGCACGGGCCGACTGCGCGGCGACGACCTCGAGCGGCCGTTCCGCGGCGTGCGGTCGGCACCCATCACGACGCTGCCTGAGCACGCCCTCGCCTACGCCGAGCGAATGTCGCCCGACCACGCCTTCGCGGGCCGCACCGCCGCGCGGCTGTGGGGTCTGCCGCTTGCGCAGAAGTGGACGCGCGCAGAGCTGCTCGACGTCGCCCGACCCGCAGGGTCGAATCGCGCGCGCTCGAAGGGCATCCGCGAGATGACGGTCGCGAAGGAGCGACTCTTCTGCGTCGTGCACGAGGGATTGCGCATGCTCGATCCGCCCTCGACGGCGCTCACGCTCGCGCGGGAGCTCTCGCACGAGCACCTGGTGCAGGTGGTGGATGCGCTGCTGACGCCAGCCAAGCGCTACCCCGACCTGCGAGTGCCGCGCGAACCAAGTGTCGGCTACGCGACACCCGAGCAGCTGGCGGCCTTCCTCGAGGGCTGCGCAGGGCTCGCAGGAGTGACGGCGCTGCGAGCGGCACTGACGGATGCGCGGGTGGGCTCCGAATCCCGATTCGAGACCGTGACGCGGCTGCTCATCGTCGAGGCCGGGCTGCCGGAGCCGGAGGTGCACCCGCTCATCGTCGTCGACGGCATCGACCTGCACCCCGACCTCGGCTATCCCGACCTGAAGATCGCGATCGAGTACGAGGGGGACGGTCATCGCGAGCAGAGCACGTGGATCCGCGACATCGACCGCTACGCGCGCCTCGAAGCTGCCGGCTGGATCATCGTGCGCATCACGAGGGGCGATCTCGGGAGACGTGGCGCCGCGCTCGTGCAGCGAGTGGCGTCCGCTCGCGCCCGCCGTGCGTAGCCGCGGAGCAGGGGCGTGCGCCGTGCGTACTGGCGGAGCAGGGACGCGCTCGCCATGCGTAGCGGCGAGCAGGGGCGCGCGCTCAGCAGAAATGTCGCGCTCGGCGCGTATGAGGGCCTCTGACGAGCCGCTGGCGACATCTTTGCGGCGCGCCGCGTCCCCACTCACCCCCGCGCAGCGTCCCCACTCACCGCGCGCCTGCGCCGCACGCGCAAAGGGCGCGACCCCGAACGGGATCGCGCCCTCAGCGTGAGCGAGCGAGCGCCCGTCAGACCAATGCACCCTGCGCGACCTGCGCGGCCTGCGCCTGCTGCGCGTGCTCCAGGCGCCACCGCACGTGGTTGAGCTGACGCACCAGGCCCGTGGGCAGCGAGTGGCCGAACTGGCCGAAGAACGCCTCCAGGTCGACGAGCTCCGTGAGCCACGCCTTGGGCTGCACCTCGAACAGCTCGTCCACGACGTCGGGGTCGAGGTCGAGCCCGTCGAGGTTCAGCGCGCCCTCCGCCGGCATGACGCCGATCGCGGTGTCGACGCCGCCAGCGGTACCGGCCACGCGGCCCGCGATCCACTCCAGCACCCGGGCGTTCTCGCCGAAGCCGGGCCACAGGAATCCGCCGTCGTCGTCACGACGGAACCAGTTGACCGAGAAGATCTTCGGCGCGTGGCGCCCGAGCCGGTGCCCCATGTCGATCCAGTGCGAGAAGTAGTCGCCCATGTTGTAGCCGCAGAAGGGCAGCATCGCGAACGGGTCACGGCGGATGTCGCCGACGGTGCCCTCCGCCGCGGCCGTCTGCTGGCTCGAGACGGTGGCGCCGACGTACACGCCGTGCTCCCAGTCGCGCGCCTGCATCACGAGCGGCACCTGCGTCGGGCGTCGGCCGCCGAAGATGATCGCGTCGAGCGGCACGCCCTGCGGCGCATCCCAGTCGGGCGCGATCGACGGCGCCTGCTCGGCGCGCACGGTGAAGCGCGCATTCGGGTGCGCCGCCGGACCGTTGGCCGGGTCGTAGGGGCGCCCCTGCCAGTCGGTGAGGCCCGCCGGCGCCTCCTTCGTCATGCCCTCCCACCAGACGTCGCCGTCCTCGGTGAGCGCGACGTTCGTGAAGATGGTGTCGTGCTCCATCATCGCCATGGCGGTGGCGTTGGTCTTCTCGCTCGTGCCGGGCGCGACCCCGAAGAAGCCGTTCTCGGGGTTGATCGCCCACAGCCGACCGTCGCTGCCCGGACGCATCCAGACGATGTCGTCGCCGAGCGTCTCGACGGTCCAGCCGGGGATGGTCGGCTGCAGCATCGCGAGGTTCGTCTTGCCGCAGGCGGACGGGAACGCGCCGGCGAGGTGCATCGTGCGGCCATCCTCGTGGCGCATGCGCAGCAGCAGCATGTGCTCGGCCAGCCAGCCCTCGTCGCGGGCCTGCACCGACGCGATGCGCAGCGCGAAGCACTTCTTGGCCAGCAGCGCGTTGCCGCCGTACGCCGAGCCGAACGACCAGATCTCCCGCGTCTCGGGGAAGTGCGAGACGTAGCGGGTCGAGTTGCACGGCCACGACACATCCTGCTCGCCATCCGCCAGCGGCGCCCCGACCGAGTGCACGGCGGGCACCCAGTCGCTCGTGCCGTGCATCGCCTCCAGCGCTGCGGTGCCCACGCGGGTCATGGCGTGCATCGACGCGACGACGTAGGGGGAGTCGGTGATCTCGATGCCGAGCTTCGAGATGGGGCCGCCGACCGGGCCCATCGAGAACGGGATGACGTACATCGTGCGCCCGCGCATCGCTCCGTCGAAGAGTCCGCCCAGCACCTGACGCATCGAGTTCGGGTCGCGCCAGTTGTTCGTCGGGCCGGCGTCCTGCTGATCCTCAGCGCAGATGAACGTGCGGCTCTCCATGCGCGCGACGTCGTCCGGGTGCGAGCGGGCGAGGTAGCTGTTGGGGCGCTTCGGCACGGGCACGATGGTGCCCGCCTCAAGCATGACGTCGACAAGGCGCTGGTGCTCCTCGGGCGTGCCATCGGCCCACACGATGTCGGCTGGCTCGACGAGCTCTGCGACCGATGCGACCCAGGAGACGACGCCGGGGTCGGCCCCCTCGGGGGCATTGACCCGGGCGGGCTTCACGGGCTTGGCGGATGAGCGGGCCGGCGCAGGGGGGAGGATCGTCATGATTCGAGTCTCGTCGGCACCGCGACGGTGCGGGGCAGAATGCGGCAGAAGAAACGATGCATCCTTCACATCGACGAAAGTTGTCCCGCAGCGCCCGCTTTTCTGAACGCACGAAGGCTCGATCTGCGAAACATGGCGAAGATTCGCAGGAAGTTTCGTAGACTGTCCGCATGGTTGACGCAGCAGTCCTGGGGCACCGCATCCGGCATTTCCGCTCCGCAGCGGATCTCACGCTCGATGCGCTCGGCGAGCGCATCGGCCTCGCGGGCAGCCAGCTCTCGCTGATCGAGAACGGTCACCGCGAGCCCAAGCTCAGCCACCTGCAGGCGATCGCGGATGTGCTGGATGTCTCCACGTCGCAGCTGCTCGACCCCGAGCCCCCGACGGAGCGCTCGCGGCTCGAGCTCGATCTCGCGCGTCTGCAGGAGGGCGCGAGCTACCAGCGCCTCGGCCTGCCTGCGGTGCGACCGACCCGCTCGATGAGCGAGGAGACCCTGCGCGCGCTCGTCGGCCTGCACCGCGAGCTCGACCGCAGGGCGCGCGAGGCGATCGCGACGCCCGAGCAGGCTCGGCGCGACGCCACGGAGCTGCGCCACGCCATGCGCGATGCCGACAACACGCTGCCGGAGCTCGATGAGCTCGCCGAGCAGCAGCTGCGAGCGGTCGGCTACGAGGGCGGCAGCCTCACGCACCGCACGGTGAGTGAGATCGCCGCGCGGCTGGGCTTCGAGCTCGTGTACGTCACCGACCTGCCGCACTCGACGCGCTCGGTCACCGACCTCGAGACCGGGCGCATCTACCTGCCGCCGGCGTCGATCCCCGGCGGCCACGGACTGCGCTCGATGGCGCTGCAGGCCATCGCGCACCGCCTGCTCGGTCACCGGGAGCCGCGCGACTACCGCGAGTTCCTGCGCCAGCGCCTCGAGATCAACTACCTCGCCGCGGCCACGCTCATGCCGCGCTCGCGAGCGGTCGAGTACCTGCGGCGCGCGAAGAAGGAGCGCAACCTCGCGGTGGAGGACTTCCGCGACGCGTTCGGCGTGACGCATGAGACCGCAGCGATGCGCTTCACGAACCTCGCCACCCGCGACCTCGACCTCAGGGTGCACTTCCTGCGTGTGCAGGAGGATGGCTCGCTCTCGCGCGTCTACGAGAACGACGGGCTCCCGATCCCCGTGGATGCGTCGGGCCACGCGGAGGGCCAGCTCGTGTGCCGCAAGTTCGCCGCCCGCAGCGCGTTCGAGCGCACGTCGCGCACGACGGAGTTCTACCAGTACACCGACACGCCCGGTGGCACCTTCTGGTGCTCCACGCAGATCGGCTCGGGCGCCGACGGCGAGTTCTCCATCTCGTTCGGCGTGCCCTTCGACGACGCGAAGTACTTCCGCGGTGCGCAGACGGCATTCCGGCAGCGCTCCGAGTGCCCGGACGAGCGCTGCTGCGCCCGGCCCGACGACGCGCTCGCGGGTCGCTGGCGGCACAAGTCCTGGGCCTCGGCGCGCATGCACCAGCACACGCTCGCGCCGCTGCCCAGCGGCACCTTCCCCGGCGTCGACGACGCGGAGCTGTACGAGTTCCTCGAGCGCCACGCCCCGGAGCTCTGAGCGTGCTTCGCGGTTGGCTGCGCGCGGCGCGAGCCGGGGCGACCCCGGGCCTTGGCACGCTGACGCCTCGGTCGTACCCTGAAGAGGCCACGTCGAGCGAGGGAGCCGACATGACCGCGACGATGGACCATGCGGATGCGCCGGAGCAGATCCTCCGCCGTGGTGCCGCGCAGCTGGCCGGCCAGCATCCCACGCTCGACGAGCGTTACGTCGAGCGGATCGTGTTCGACTCGCACGCGTCCCTCGCTCGTGCGGCGCGCTCGCACACGCATCTGCCCCCGCGCGCACTGCGGTTCGCCGCCGACCGCTTGCGCGCCATCGAGCGCGGCGACCGCCGCGACGACGGCGGCCCACTCCGCATCGTCGTGGAATCGATCCGCAACGACGGCATCTCGCAGATGGCGGCGGCCTATCTCAACGCCCTCGGTGGCGATCGGGTCGAGGCGCTCTCCGCTGCGATCAACCCCGCCGTCGAGGTGCTCCGCATCGTCGCCGACGTGATGGAGGAGGACGGGGTGCCGCTCATCGAGCAGTACCCCAAGCCCCTCACCGAGGATGTCGCGCGCGCGGCCGATGTGATCGTGACGATGCTCATCCGCCACCCGTTCGATGTGCTCGACGGTCAGCGGGTGGAGTCCTGGGACTTCGACGACCCGGCGGGGCTCGGCACCGATGCGGTGCGGCGCATCCGCGACCGCGTCCGAAAGCGGGTGCAGGAGTTCCTCGACGGGCTCGATGCCTGAGAGACGCGACTGCGAGACGGTCACGGCTGCGGGGCACGCCGGCAGCCGCTGACGCCCTGCTCGCTCAGGCGGTGGGTCGGAACCGCCGCAGCGTCAGCGAGTGCAGCACGACGAACACGCTCGAGAAGGCCATGGCAGCGCCGGCGATCAGCGGGTTCAGCAGCCCCGCCATCGCGAGCGGGATCGCCAGCACGTTGTAGGCGAAAGCCCAGAACAGGTTGCCGCGGATCGTGCGCAGCGTGCGTCGCGAGAGCGCGATCGCATCGGCCGCGCCGGCGAGATCGCCGTGCACGAGCGTGATGTCGGCGGCCTGCTGCGCGGCATCCGTTCCGGTGCCCATCGCGAGCCCGAGGTCGGCGGCGGCGAGGGCTGCGGCGTCGTTCACGCCGTCGCCTGCCATCGCGACCTTCGCGCCGCTCGCCTGCTCCGCGCGCACGGCATCGACCTTCTGCGCCGGTGAGACGCCGGCGATCACGCGCTGCAGGCCGACCTCGTCCGCCACGGCGCGGGCTGCCCGCTCATGGTCGCCGGTGAGCATGACGACGTCGATGCCGAGCTTCGCGAGCCGCTCGACGGCGGCCCGGCTCGAGGGCTTGACGCTGTCGCGCACGGCGACCACGGCGCGCATGGTGCCGTCCCACGCGATCGCGAGCGCGGTGGCGCCCTTCGCCTCGGCTGCCTCGAAGGCGGCGGCGAGCTCTGCCGGCATCGCCACGCTCCAGTCGGCGGCGAGCCACGCGGGCTTGCCGACCTGCACCGCGCGCCCGTCGACGACGCCGACCACGCCTGCGCCCTGCGCGGCGCGCACATCGGTCGCGACCTGCGTCTCGCCCGCTGCCTCGACGATCGCTCGCGCGATCGGATGCTCGCTCGCGCGCTCCACCGCCGCGGCGCTGCGCAGCGCCTCATCCGCGTCCTCGCCGGTCGCCGCCGTGACGGTCTCAACGCTCATCCGCCCCTCCGTTACGGTGCCGGTCTTGTCGACGAGCATCGTTGTGATGCCTCGACTCGACTCGAGCACGCGCGCATCCCGGATGAGGATGCCGAGCTCGGCGCCGCGGGTGGTGCCGGCCAGCAGGGCCGTCGGGGTCGCGAGCCCGAGCGCGCACGGGCACGCGATGATCAGCGTCGCGACGGCGGCGGTGAAGGCCGCGGTGACGTCGCCGGTGAGGACGAGCCAGCCGACGAGGGCCAGCAGCGCGAGCACCAGCACGGTCGGCACGAAGAACTGCGAGACGCGGTCGGCGATGCGCTGCACGTCGGCCTTGCCGTCCTGTGCGCGCTCAAGCAGCGACGCGATGCGGCTCAGCTCGGTGTCGGCTCCCACGCGCGTCGCCTCGACCACGAGCATCCCGTGGCCGTTGATGGTGGCCCCGACGACCTCGCTGCCCGTCGTGACTTCGACCGGCAACGACTCCCCGGTCAGCAGCGAGGCGTCGATCGCCGACGCGCCCTCGACGACCACGCCGTCCGCGGCGATCTTCTCGCCGGGCACGACGCGGAAGCGGTCGCCGACCACGAGTTCGCCGACGGGGATGCGCGATTCGGCACCGTCGCGGATCACGCTCGCCTCCTTCGCCCCGAGGCGCGCCAGCGAGCGCATGGCCTGCTGGCTGGAGCGCTTGGTGTGATGCTCGATCGCGCGGCCGGCGAGCAGGAAGACGGTGACGATCGCGGCGACCTCGAGGTAGAGCTCGTCGCCGTGACTGCCGAACCAGCGCATCTCCATGTGCATGCCGATGCGGCCGGCGGTGCCGAAGAGCATCGCCCAGAGCGACCAACCGAGGGCGGCGATGACGCCGAGCGAGACGAGCGTGTCCATCGTCGCGGCGCCGTGGCGCAGGTTGACGGCCGCGGCGCGATGGAACGGCCACGCGCCCCACGTCGCCACCGGCAGCGTGAGCGCGAGCGCCACCCACTGCCAGCCCGGGAACTGCAGGAGCGGCACCATCGACAGCAGCAGTACGGGCGTGCCAAGGATCGCGGATGCGATGAGCCGCGTCTTGAGGCTCGCGCCACGCGCGTCGTGGTCGTCGCTCGATGCGGGCTCCGGGACGGCGGCGGAGTAGCCGGTCTGCTCCACCGTGCGGATGGCGTCGGCGATGGTCATGCCGTCGGGCAGCGTCACGCGCGCGACCTCGGTCGCGTAGTTCACGCTCGCCTCGACGCCCGGCAGCTTGCTCAGCTTGCGCTCGATGCGGTTCGCGCACGAGCTGCAGGTCATGCCGCCGATCTCGAGGTCAATGGTCGTCGCGGTGTCACTCACGGCCATCACTATACCCCCAGGGGGTATCCACCGCCACCCCATCCGCCGGTCAAGCCCCATCCGCCGGTCAAGCCCCACCCGCCGGTCGAGCCTCACCCGCCGGTCGAGCCCCACTCGCCGGTCGAGGAGCGGGCACCGCAGGTGCTCGCGTCACGAGACCCGCCACGCCGCTCGAGACCCACCCCTCGTCGAGACCCACCCGCCGGTCGAGGAGCGGGCACCGCAGGTGCTCGTTTCACGAGACCCGCCGCCCCAACGCGAAGCCCCCGATATCGGGAACGGCGCTCTCAGTGAAGACCGATCAGGCCTCGACGAGCGTGTAGCCCGCCTCGGTGACGGCGGCGCGCACGTCGTCGAGGCGCAGCGGCGCGTCCGAGGCGACCGTGACGGTCGAGCGGCCGCCTGCCACCAGCTGCACGTCGACCTGCTCGACCCCGGCGAGGCCCGAGACCTCTTCGGTGACCGAGGAGACGCAGTGGCCGCAGGTCATGCCCTCGACCTGGAACGACTGCGTCGTGCCGGCGTCGGTCGATGCGACCTTGGCCGTGGTCGAGCAGCAGCCGCCGCCGCAGCATCCGCCCGCCTGCTCATCGGTCGCGGCGGGTGTGGAGGTGATCTCGATGTCCTGGAGCATGGGATGCCTTTCGTTCGGCAGCTGCACCGCGGTGTGCTGCGTGTTCGTGATGATCGGTGCCGGAGTGGGGGAGTGGCGGTTCACGAGCGCACGAGGCGCGCGATTGCCGCACTGGCCTCAGCGAGCTTCTCTTGGGCGACGGGGCCGCCCTGCGCGGATGCCTCGGCGACGCAGTGCGCGAGGTGATCCTCGAGCAGCTGCAGCGCGACGGTCTCGAGCGCTTTCGTGGCAGCCGAGACCTGGGTGAGGATGTCGATGCAGTACACGTCTTCATCCACCATCCGCGCGACGCCGCGCACCTGGCCCTCTGCGCGACGCAGGCGCTTCAGCAGGGCATCCTTGTCGGCGGCGTAGCCGTGCGGGGGTGCCGGAGGTGCGATCTCAACGCTCATGATGCTTCGATCATACCCCCTCGGGGTATGCGCGGCAAGCCTTACGCGGCGACGGCGTTCGCGTGCTCCGGCGTCGACCAGCTGCGCCAGATCGCCGCGAGCATCGCGTTGAAGAGCGCGTCGGCCTGCTCGGCGCCGTAGTGGCCGAGCAGCTCGAGCGAGATGAAGCCGTGCACGCCGGCGAAGATCGTGTGCGTCGTGGTGACCGGGTCGCCATGCAGGACGTCGTCGTCGATCGCGGCGCTGACAGCGCGCTGCAGCGGCTCGATCGTGCTCTCGCGCGCCTCAGCGACCGACGCCGAGTCATGCGCGCGGCCGAAGACGACGTGGAACATGGCCGGGTGGGCGATCGCCCACGCGCGGATCGCATGGGCAAGCCCGAGGATGCGCTGCACCGGGTGGTCGACCTGCGCCGATTCCTGCGCATCGATGAAGGACCGGGCGGCACGCAGGGTGATGGCCTCGAGCAGCTCGCCGCGGGAGCCGAACAGGGAGTAGACGGCCGACGTCGAAGTGCCGACGGAGGCGACGAGCGGTCGGAGCGAGAAGTCCGGGCCGTCGACGGCCATCAGATCAGTGGCTGCCTCCAGCAGTCGCTGTCGAAGGTGCTCATCGTGCAGTCTTGGGCGTCCCATGAGAGTAAGCGTACGCTGTTTTCAGCGAATCCTCAGCACTTCTTGCTGACGAGTGCGCTTGCGTGTCGCGCAATGATCGTGCAGGAGAGGGATTCGATCACCCACCGAGTGCCCGTGAGGCGTCCCATCCGCGCCGTCGCGACGCAGGACATCCGTGCCCCCAGCAGGATTCGAACCTGCGGCCTTCTGCTCCGGAGGCAGACGCTCTATCCCCTGAGCTATGGGGGCCGGGCTGCGCAACGCAGCGCCGCCCAATCTACCACCGCGCAGGCAGACCCGATGACCGAGCGGGGTGCCCGACGCCGCGCCCGTTGCGGTGCCGATGGCGGCGCCCGACGGTCGACGCGCAGCGATCAGTCCTCGGAACTCAGTCCCGCCTCAAGATCGAGGAACGCCTGGTCGACGAGGTCGGCGATGCTGCCTGCCTCGCCCTCGGTGTTGTCCCAGACGCGGATCGCCGTCTTCACGGCGGCCGTCGCAGCGCCAGCGATCAGCCGCGAGAACGCGTCGGTTTCGGGGTCCGCCCCGGAGCGAGCCGCGATCGACGTGCGAATGAGGCTCTCGAGCTCGTCGTACTGCGCCATGCGGTGCGGCACGAGAGCGGGGTAGCGGTCGACCATCTGCTCTTTGGCGCGAAGCGCCTCGAGCTGTTCGGGGCTCCAAGCGCGGATCCCCTCGGTGAGCACCGCGTGCAGGGAGCGGAGCGGGGGTTCGTCGGCGGGGCGCTCCTCCAGGCCGACCAGCAGTTCGACCGGCGCGTTGTTGGCCGCAGCGACGATCGCAGCCTCCTTCGACGTGAAGTAGTTCGAGACCGTGCGCGGCGAGACGAACGCGCGCTCCGCGATCTGATCGATCGTCACGTGATCGAGTCCGCGCTCGGCTGTCAGCTCGAAGGCGGCATCGGCGATCGTGCGCCGCGTCAGCTGCTTCTTGCGCTCGCGCAGGCCGGCCTGGGGCTCCTCGTCGCCGCCCGGGGCGCGGTCACTCATGGCGGCCCTCTGTCGCGAAGGTGCGCGCGCATTCGGCGTCGTGCCGCTGCGAGCGTGCACTCGCTCTCGCCGACGCAGCCATGTCTGGGTTCATGGGGCAAGTCTGTGCGGTAACGCCGTTATCGTCAAGCGCGCCACAGCGAAATAAGAACTTTGCTGAGCAAGCACGAAGGTTCTTGAGCAAAACTTGGGGACAGCATCGTTGCGCAAGCCGCAACCCTCGTGTCACGCTCCTCTCGATCGCTTCCCCAGGGCGGTCTCCCAACGCAGCGGGACCCCAGCCCCGCACCTGTCACGAAGGACCCCTTTCCATGCACGCACCTCTCGGTGCGGTCCCGGCGCGCACCGCGGAGGCCGTAGGACCTGCCAGCGAGCGACGGCGCGACCTCGCATCGTTGACGTACCTGCTGGTGCGCCAGGGTGATCTCTCCATGGCTCGTCGCGACGAGCTCGTCGGCGCCGGCGTCGATGACGAGGCAGCGATCCGCATGCTCATCGACGACGGCACCATCTCCGGGGCGCAGGCCGCTCTCGCGAGGGCCATGCAGGCCGGGGTGCCGTTCGTCGTGCTGAGCGAGGTCGCGGTCGACAGCGGCGCCGTCGCCCGGGTGCCGAGCGCAACCGCGCGCCGCCACTCGATCCTGCCGTTCGCCGTCGAGGGCGGCCGCCTGGTGGTCGCGATGTCCGATCCCGCCGACGTGCTGGCGATCGACGACATCCGGCAGGCAGCCGGCATGCCGGTGCAGCCCGCGGTCGCGGAGCGCGGCGACCTGCTGGCCGCGATCGATCGCTTCCACCGTGCCGACAGCGAGCTGCACGACATCACCACCACGCTGCAGGATGACGAGCCCGCCGAGGAGACCGCCGGGTTCGGGATGGCCGATGCAGCCGACGAGGATGCGCCGATCGTGCGCTTCGTCAACCTGCTCGTGACCCAGGCCGTGCAGGACCGCGCCAGCGACATCCACATCGAGCCAGCCGAGCGCTCGGTGCGCGTGCGCTACCGCGTCGACGGCGTGCTGCACGAGATGCCGGGCGCTCCGAAGAACATGCAGCAGGGCATCATCTCGCGCCTGAAGATCATGAGCGACATCGACATCGCCGAGCGACGCAGGCCGCAGGACGGCCGCATGTCGGTCATGCACGACGGCCGCAAGATCGACCTCCGCGTCGCGACGCTGCCCACCGTGTGGGGCGAGAAGGTCGTCATGCGCATCCTCGACACGGGCAGCCTGAAGCTGCAGCTCTCCGACCTCGGGCTGCTGCCGCACAACTTCGACCGGTACCAGGCCTCGTTCCGCAAGCCCTACGGCATGATCCTCGTCACCGGGCCCACCGGCTCCGGCAAGTCGACGACCCTCTACACGACCCTCAACGAGGTCGCGCGCCCCGAGGTCAACGTGATCACGGTGGAGGATCCGGTCGAGTACCGGATGCCCGGCATCAACCAGGTGCAGGTGCACCCGAAGGCGGGCCTCAGCTTCGCCGCGGCGCTGCGCTCGATCCTGCGCAGCGACCCGGATGTCGTGCTGATCGGTGAGATCCGCGACCACGAGACCGCGCAGATCGCCATCGAGGCGTCGCTCACCGGTCACCTCGTGCTCTCCACCCTCCACACCAACGACGCGCCGAGCGCCGTCACGCGACTGACAGAGATGGGCATCGAGCCCTTCCTGGTCGGCTCCGCGCTCGACTGCATCGTCGCCCAGCGACTCGTGCGCCGGCTCTGCGACCGCTGCAAGCAGCCGGATGCGCGCCGGCCCGAGCAGTTCGCCGCGATGGGCTTCGAGGTCGACGCGAGCACCGCCGTCTTCCAGCCCGTCGGCTGCACGCACTGCTCGAAGACCGGCTACCGCGGCCGCATCGCGATCCACGAGGTCATGACGGTCACCGAGGAGATCGAGCGGCTCACGGTCGCACGCGAGTCGACGGCCGAGATCGCCCGGGTCGCTGCATCGCAGGGCATGCGCTCGCTGCGGCAGGACGCGTGGCACAAGGCATCGATGGGCCTCACGTCCATCGACGAAGTGGTGCGGGTGATCGTATGACCAGCATCTTCGAGGCGGCGGGCGAGACCCGCGCGAGCCTGCGGCAGCGCGCCGCGCAGACGCGGTTCGAGCCGTCTGGCGAGGCAGCGCCAGAGCTGCCGGAGCCGACGGGCGATGAGCAGGATCTGCTCGTCGCACTCCAGTGGGTCGTTCGGGTCGGGGCATCCGACCTCCACGTGACCGCAGAGTCCCCGCCCACGATGCGCGTCGACGGCTCGCTCGTGCCGCTCGAGGAGTTCGGCGTGTGGTCCAGGGAGCGGGTCGAGCGCGCGATCAGCGCCATCCTGTCCGGGCCGCAGCGCGAGCAGTTCGAGCGCGAGCTCGAGCTCGACTTCGCATTCCAGCTCTCCGACACCGCGCGCTTCCGCGTCAACATCTACCAGCAGCGCTCCGCGCAGGGCGCCGCCTTCCGACTGATCCCCACGCGCATCCGCTCGATCGAGGAGCTCGAGCTGCCGCAGAGCATCTCGCGCTTCGCGACCCTGCCGCGCGGCCTGGTGCTCGTCACCGGCCCGACGGGATCCGGCAAGTCGACGACGCTCGCGGCCCTCATCGACCTGGTCAACCGCACGCGCGCAGAGCACATCATCACCGTCGAGGACCCGATCGAGTTCCTGCACCCGCGCAAGAAGGCGGTCGTGAACCAGCGAGAGGTCGGCCACGACACCCGCAGCTTCGCCTCGGCCCTCAAGCACATGCTGAGACAGGATCCGGATGTCGTCCTGATCGGCGAGCTGCGCGACCTGGAGACCATCTCCGTCGCGCTCACCGCCGCCGAGACCGGGCACCTGGTCTTCGCCACCCTGCATACGCAATCGGCCGCGCAGACCATCGACCGCATCATCGACGTCTACCCGCCGCACCAGCAGAGCCAGGTGCGTGCGCAGCTGGCCGCGACGCTGCAGGGCGTCGTCTGCCAGACGCTCGTGCCGCGCAGCGGCGGCCGCGGGCGCGTGGCCGCGAGCGAGGTGCTGGTGGCGACATCCGCGATCTCGAACCTGATCCGCGAGGGGCAGACGCACCAGATCGCGAGCGCGCTGCAGGCCGGTGCCGCACTCGGCATGCGCACGATGGACCAGCACCTGGCCGACCTCGTCAACCGCGGCATGATCCGCGAGGAGGCGGCGCGCGACAAGGCGCAGAACGTCGACGAGCTGCGCGACATGCTCGCCACCGGCGGTGCAACGGCCGGGCTCGACGCCGGTGTCGACTTCGGCGACACCTTCTCGAGGGGGCAGCGCGCATGACCATCGCGAAGACCTGGCAGTACCGCGGCCGCGACGTCGGCGGCAAGGCGGTCAAGGGTCGCATCGATGCGCCGAGCCAGGGCGCAGCCATCTCGCGCATGCGGGAGATGGGCATCACGCCCGTGAGCGTCGACGAGAAGAGCGCCGGCACCGGGCTGCAGCGCGACATCGAGCTGCCGTTCGGCAAGGGCGTGGCGCTTAAAGATCTGGCGATCATGAGCCGGCAGATGTCGACCATGACGTCCGCGGGCCTCTCGCTGCTGCGAGCGCTCAAGATCCTGGCCGAGCAGACCGAGAACAAGACGCTGCGGAAGCTGCTGGATGAGGTGCGCAGCGACGTCGAGACCGGCGGATCGCTGTCGGGATCCTTCGCAAAGCACGGCGAGGTCTTCCCGCCGCTGATGGTGCAGCTCATCGCCGCGGGCGAGACCGGCGGCTTCCTCGACGACGCGCTCAACTCGGTCGCGACCTCCTTCGAGAAGGAGGTGAAGCTGCGCAACACCGTGAAATCGGCGATGGCCTACCCGATGGTGGTCGTCGGCATGGCGCTGCTCGCGGTCGTGGGCATGCTGTGGTTCATCGTGCCGATCTTCGAGAAGATGTTCTCGGACATGGGCGGCGAGCTGCCGCTGCCGACGCAGATGCTCGTCGTCATCTCGGGCAACATGGTGTGGCTCGGGCCGCTGCTCATCATCGCTTCGATCGCGTTCAGCATCTGGTGGGGCAAGCACAAGCACGATCACGCGGTGCGCGCGGCTGTCGACCCCGTGCTGCTGAAGCTCCCGGTGTTCGGCGTGCTGATGCAGAAGATCGCCCTCGCGCGCTTCACCCGCAACTTCGCGGCGCTGCTCGGGGCCGGCGTGCCCATCGTGCTCGCACTCCGAGTGGTCGGAGAGATCTCCGGCAACGCGGTGATCCGACAGGCATCCGACCGCATCGCCGAGGCGGTGCGCGAAGGCCGCGCAGTGGCCGACCAGCTGGCGCAGGAGCCGGTGTTCCCTCCCATGGTGGTGCAGATGATCACCGTCGGTGAGGACGCCGGATCCATGGAGATGATGCTCGCCAAGATCGCCGACGCCTACGACGACGAGGTCGAGGCGACCACTTCCCAGATGACTTCGATCATCGAGCCGATCCTGATTGCAGGCGTCGGGACTCTGATCGGGGCGATGATCGTCGCCCTCTATATGCCCATCTTCACCATCTTCGAGCAGATCTGAGGTGATGGGCCTCACGTAGTCACGCTGCTCGCAGATGAACAATCCCTCTCATCCCCAACCCCAACCCCAACACAGATAGGCAATTCCATGCAGAAAATGCTCCGCGTGCTCGGCGACCGCCGTGCTGCACTCCAGAACGGCGAAGAGACCCAGAAGGGCTTCACGCTCATCGAGCTGCTCGTCGTCGTCATCATCATCGGCATCCTCGCCGGCATCGCGATCCCCGTCTTCCTGAACCAGCGCGAGAGCGCGTGGCGCGCCGAGACCGAGTCGGACTTGAAGGCCGCCGCCCTCGCTGCTGAGACGTACGCAGTCCAGCACAACGGTTCGTACACCGGCATGACCGAGGCCTTGCTCGTCAGCGACCACGGTTTCCGGCAGTCACTCTCGACGACCGAGGATACGGGTGGCACATACATCGTGGTGACGCCTGCAGCGAACGGCAACAGTTTCACGGTTGTGGGTCTTCACCCGCAGCTTGGTGGGGACTCGCTGACGTATGACACCACTGCGGGCGGCCTGCAGAACTGGGTCGAGAAGAAGTAAGTCATAGCGAGCGCGGCTGCGTCATCTCTTCGCAGTCTCCACGCTCATCGGCCAACAGAGAGGAGAGCACCATGCGCAGCATTCGCAAGCGTCTGCGACCCGTCGCCGACAACGACCGCGGCATGACGCTCATCGAGGTCATGGTGGCGATGTTCGTCTTCGCCATCATCTCGACGCTCGTGCTCTCCTCTCTGGTGCAGATCACCACGATCACCCAGCAGTCGCGTGCGCAGCACGTAGCCGCGAATCTCGCAGCAGGCGAGATCGACCTCGCACTCGATACCCCCGACCTCTTCGCGCTGCTCGACGAGTCGCACGACATGCCCGTGAACGGCACGACCTTCCATGTGCGGCGCGAGACGGCCTGGGTGAGCGACCCGTCTTCGACCGCCTCGTGCGGCGGCGGCGGCAGCCTCCGCTTCAAGCGTGTGCACATCACCGTCACGTGGGACGGCATGCGCGAGGGTGCCGAGCCGGTGCGCGCAGACACCCTCATCAATCCAGCAGAGCGCATCAACGACCCGTCGAAGGGCACCGTGCTCGTCTCCATCATCGATTCGCTCGGCGAGGGCGTCGCGGGAGCCGCAGTCTCGCTCACCGCGACCTCCGGTGGCGCGAGCCTCCCGACGACCACGAGCGATGCGCAAGGATGCGCCTACTTCCTCCAGGTGCCGAACGGCACCTACGACGTCGCGATCGCGAAGAGCGGCTACACCGGAGTGCTGCAGGAGACCCCGCAGCAGCGCGATGTGAGCGTGCAGGCTGGCTCCTCGACCACGGTCGGCCTCCAGTACGACCTCGCGGCCCGCTTGGATCTGACATTCGCGGCAGGTACGACGGCGCGACTGCCGAGCCCGATGCACCTCACACTGCTCAGCACCTATGGAGTGCGGACGATCACGTTGCCGAATACGAACCGTCGCCAGACGGTGGCCACACATCCGCGCGTGAGCTATCGCGTGGTGGCCGGGCAGTTCCAGCAGACGAGTGGCGCGGAGTGTGCTGCGATCGACCCGGCTTCTTGGCAGGAGGCCACGGTAGGCGGTGAGAGCCTCGGATCCGGATCGGCGCCGGAGCTGAGCGCCGAGCCAGGGGCCGTCGCGGCGACCGACGTGCCGATGGGCATCGTCACAATTCCGCAGAGCGTCAAGGGGCTGCTCGCGACGTCGACGACGGGGCGCGCCGACGACCCTAGCTGCGTTGCGACCGTGCAGCTGAGCTACGGGAACGTCGCAGCGAACACGACGGTGGCCGTCCCGTTCGGCACGTGGCGCTTCACGAACTCCTCCGGTGGCAGCGTCACCGCGACGAATGTCAGCCGCGGTTCCACCCAGGGGGCCGACGTCGTCACGCTCGATCCGCGTGAGGTGGCGCCGTGAGGGGCCGCCAACGCGTCGATGAGCGCGACCGAGGTTTGACGCTCATCGAGCTGCTTGTCGCGATCTCGCTGCTCGCGATCGTGGCGACGCTGATCACGACCATGGTTGTTTCACTCTCTCAAAACTTTTCCCGCCAGGAATCCCAACAGGACAGCACCAACCAAGCAGCGTTGGCCATGCAGAGCGTCACCCGAGTCATTCGCGCTGGTACGGAGATCGACACGAACGGCCAGCGGCTGGCGCCGGTCTTCACCGCCGCCGCGCCTGAGTCCGCGACGATGAACACATATGTCGGTGTGACCAGCACCGCGGATGGGCCCACTCGCGTGACGCTGGCCGTGAATCCCAAGGGCGAGCTCGTCGAGACACGCGTCGCCTCCAGGAAGTCTGGTGGCGTATGGGTCTACAGCGGCGCGCCAAGCACGAGCCGCGTGATCGCTCGAGATGTCATCTCGGCTGCTCCGTTCACGTTCTTGCGCGCGGATGGCACACCACTTCCTGCGCGCGCGCTGACAGAAGCCGAACGGTATGAGATCACCGCTGTGCAGGTGCGAGTGACCGTGCAGACCCACGCCAACAGCGATGCATCCGTGGCTGAGATGAGCTCGGTTGTGTCGTTGCCGAACCTCGACCTGACGAGAATGAGGACAGCGCCATGATGCGACGCGCTCTGACAGGCCTGCCGGGCGGGCGCGCATTGCGCACACCGGTGGATGATCGCGAACGTGGGATCGCGCTCATCCTCGTCATCGGGATCGGCGCGCTCGTGACGGCGCTCATCGCGACGGCGGTCGTGTTCACGGTCGCCGGCATGCGCTACGCGAAGGATGACGTGAACTGGAACGGGGCCCTGGCCGCGGCGTACGCGGGTATCGAGGAGTACCAGAGCTGGATCTCGGAGGAGCCGCTCAGAGTGCAGCTCGGAAACGAGGACGCCCCATTCAGCGCGGGCAGCACCTTGCGCGAGGATCGAAGCAATCCAGCGTTCGGATTCGACGGGGCATGGGCGACCGTTCCAGGGTCGGACGGCACCGCGAGCTTCCGCTACGAAGTCGATACCACCGCGTACTACAGCGCGGGTGTGCTTCGCATTCGCTCCACAGGGAGGGTCGGAGAGGAGACGCGGAGCATTGTTGCCGATCTGCGGCAGTCGGGCTTCGTGCACTACCTCTACTTCACCGATCGTGAGATCCAGGATCCGGCACTCAACTCCTATGGCAGCGACTGCTATCGGTATGCATGGTCGAGCCCAGCGCGGCCGTCGAACAGCAACCGGCCGAACGATCGCTGCGGCATCATCACATTCGCACCGGGCGACGTGATCAATGGACAGGTGCACTCGAACGACATCATCTATGCGTGCGGCACGACGTTCAAGGGTGCGGTGACCACGTCTTGGAACCCGCCCAGCGGCGCCCGATACCGCTGTGTCGGCAACGGCGGCACGCCAAAATTCGAGGTGCGCGACCCGCAGCGCGGGAACTCGCCCTCCTACCTGCCTGTGCTTGGCATGCCCGAGACGAACGGCCAGATTCGCGCGGCCGCGTTGGAAACAGGATGCGTCTACACCGGGCCGACGCGCATTGTGATGCACAGCGACGGCACGATGACCGTGCGCTCCCCGCTGACGCGAGCGACCCGACCGGGCCAGGTCCCCGCGAACCCCAGTGCGTGCGGTTCGCTGAGTCAGCTGAACTCGGCGAGCGGTGCGACGGTGAGTGTGCCGGAGGCAGGCGCCGTCTACGTGCAGAATGTGCGGTCGACCGTCGGTGATCCGAACTATCGCGCTCGTCCGAATGGATGCGCGAATGGGAACAACATCGGCTACCCGGTCTCGGGCGAAGTCACTCCAGATCCCGTTGCGGCGGTACCCGCATACGACTGCCACAGCGGCGACCTCTTCATCGAAGGCCGTGTGAATGGCCAGGCGACGATCGCGGCCGAAAACTTCATCTACGTCACCGGCAGCACCACATACGTCGATCGAGACGACGACATGCTCGGGCTCATCGGCAACAACATGGTCTACGTCTGGAACCCGTCGTACCGGAAGTGCTCGGGGAAAAACTGCTCGGGCCGGGGCCCCGACTCGCCGAACATCACGATCGAGGCCGCGATCCTCTCGCTCCGCAGCTTCGCGGTGCAGAACACCGACGTGAGCGGTGATCGAGACGGACGGCTGACTGTGCGCGGCTCGATCGCGCAGGCGTTCCGCGGCGTCGTGGGCTACGAGAGCGGCTACCTGAAGGACTACATCTACGACCCACGCCTTCGCTTCCGCTCGCCGCCACATTTCCTCTCTCCCGTGACGACGTCGTACGGCATATCCACGTGGATCGAGACCGACGCTGCGTTCACTGCCGATGGGACCGAGCGATGATCGTCGCGGCCACCGCCGTCACCGGCGGCTTCGGCCTGCTCATCGGCTCGTTCCTCAACGTCGTCATCTTCCGCGTGCCGGCCGGCCGCTCGATCGTGCGCCCGCCCAGCGCATGCGGCGGATGCGGCACCGAGATCCGGCCGTTCGACAACGTGCCGGTGCTCAGCTGGCTGCTGCTGGGCGGCAGGTGTCGCGACTGTGCGTCGCCGATCTCGGTGCGCTACCCGTTCGTCGAGCTGCTCACCGGCGTCGCGTTCGCGGCCATCGTGCTGCGCTTCGCGCCCTGGACGGCGTTCGACATCTCGCTCGCCGACGGCATCGGCGCGATCGCCGAGACACTCGCCTTCCTCGTGCTCGCGGGCATCGGCATCGCGCTCGCCTGGATCGACCTCGACACGCACCGCCTGCCCGATGCGATCGTGCTGCCCTCCTATCCGGCGCTCGCCGCGCTGTTCGGCATCGCCGGCCTCGCAATGAGCGATCCCGGCGCGATGCTGCGCGCCGCGCTCGGCGCAACGATCCTGTGGTCCGCCTACCTGCTCATGGCCTTCGCCTACCCGCGCGGCATGGGAATGGGCGACGTGAAGCTCGCGGGCGTGATCGGCATGGCGCTCGGCTGGCTGGGCTGGCCCGAGCTCGCCGTGGGCGCCTTCGCGGCCTTCCTGCTCGGCGGGCTGTTCGCACTCGTGCTCGCCCTGCTCGGCCGGGTCGGCCGTGGCAGCGGCATCCCGTTCGGCCCGTGGATGCTCGCCGGCGCGGGCGCCGCAATCTTCGCAGGGGAGCCGATCTGGCACGCCTACCTGCGCCTCGTAGGACTGGAATAAGGGGATAACGATGAGCAACAGCATCGTCGGGCTCGACATCGGCGCCGCGGGCATCCGCGCCGCCGAGGTCACGCGCACGCGCAAGGGACCGAAGCTCGTGCGCTACCACTCGGTCCCGTTGCCGAGCGGCGTGCTGCAGCGAGGCGAGGTGGTCGAGCCGCAGGTGATCACGTCGGCGCTGAAGACGCTGTGGAAGCAGGGCCGATTCTCGACCAACCGTGTCGTGCTCGGCATCGGCAACGACAAGGTGATCGCGCGCGAGCTCACGGTGCAGAGTGCGCCGCTGCCGATCATCCGCGAGTCGCTGCCCTTCCAGGTGCATGACCTGCTGCCGGTGCCGGTTGCCGACGCGATCCTCGACTTCTATCCGATCTCGGACGCGGGGCACGGCCAGGTGCACGGGCTCCTGGTCGCCGCGATGAAGGAGGGCGTGCTCGCCACCATCGATGCCGTGCGCCGCGCGAAGCTCGAGCCGCAGTCGGTCGACTTCGTGCCCTTCGCCATCAGTCGTGCGCTGCTGCCCGTGACGGATGCCGACCACGCGGTCGCGGTCGTCGACGTCGGCGCGCACACGACATCGGTCGTCATCGTCAGCGGCGGCGTGCCGCAGTTCGTGCGCATCATCCCCACCGGCGGCGACGAGGTGACCCACGCCCTGCACACGCGGCTCGACATCGACCGGCAGAGCGCAGAGACCGCGAAGCGCGTGCTCGGCCTGGGGCTGCAGGAGTTCGCTCCGCATGACCAGCCCGCGGTCGACGCGATCCGTGAGGTGACCGGCGAGCTGGTCACGGGCGTGCGCAACACCATCACCTACTTCACCGCGGCGAGGCCCGAGCTGCCGGTGCGAAGCGCGATGCTGACCGGTGACGGTGCGAGCCTTGCCGGGTTCACCGGTGCGCTGGGGGAGGTGCTGCGGCTGCCCATCCAGCGCGGCAACCCGTTCGGCGCCCTCGACGTGCGCGATCGTGATCGAGAGCGCACGGCGGCAGATTCGACGCGGGCGGTCGTAGCCGTCGGCCTGGCGATGCGGAGCGCAGCATGAAGGTCTTCGGCCTCACCATCGGCGAGGCGCCGACCGGCGGATCCCCATTGGTGCTCGGAGGCGCCCCGAGCGTCGACCTGCTGCCGCGCGAGGTGCGCGACACCCGCAAGAGCAACCGTGCGCGTCGAGGCGTCATCGCGGTGGCCGTGCTCGCGATCGTCGCGACAGCAGGCGGCGGCGCCGCAGCGACCTACGCGTCGATCCTGGCCGAGGTGCAGCTCGCCTCCGCCGAGCAGCGCACCGAAGCGCTGTTGGCGCGCCAGTCCGAGTTCGTCGAGGTCACGACGCTGCAGCGGCAGATCGAGGAGCGCACCGCCGCTCGGCAGGTGATCACCGGCACCGAGATCGACTGGCAGTCGGTGCTCGCTGACGTGCGCGCGACGCTGCCGGAGGGCGCCGTGGTCACGGCGCTCGCCGTCGACGGCGCATCCCCGATGGAGCCGTACGCGCAGGCCGGTGTGCCGCTGCAGGGGCCGCGCGTCGCGACCGTCTCGATCACCGTGCAGAGCTCGACGATCATGTCGGCAGCGGATGTCGTGGATGCGCTCGAAGCAGTGCCGGGCTTCACCGACGTGCAGGTGCCGACCACAGCGGTCGTCGACGCCGGCATCGCCGAGACCACCTTCGTGCTGCACCTCGACGAGGGTGCGTACAGCGCTCGATATGCGCCGCTCGACGCCGGCCCGGCGGAGACGCCCGATGCGGAGTCGAGCAGCGCCGAAGCGAGCAGCGCCGAAACCGGCAGCGCCGAAACCGGCGCGGTGGATGCCGCCGGCACCGATGCGGAGGAGAACTGATGAACGCCAAGGACCGGCTCTGGAGCCTGGGCGCGGGGCTGCTGGCGGTCGGGGTGGCGCTCGGCGGATGGTTCGGCGCGATCTCGCCCAGCCTCGACGCCGCAGCGCGCGCCGACAGCGATCGCTCCGCAGTGGAGACGCAGAACCTCGTGCACGAGACCCGACTCATCGCGCTCGAGGATGCGGCGGCTCGCATCGGCGAGCTGCACGCCGAGCACGACGCGCTCAACCAGGGGGTCCCCTCCGGCGAGGAGTACGCGGAGTTCCTGCGTCAGGTCGATGCGCTGGCGCAGCAGCACGGCGTAACCCTCAGCGCACTCACGACCACCGCGGCGATGGTCTACCTGCCGCCAATCGACGACACGGCAGCGGCTGCTGCTGCGGAGACCCCCGCCGAGCCCGCCGAGGCCTCCGGCGACGAGTCGGAGGCTCCGGCGCCCGAGCCCGCGCCGGAGGCCATCGACAGCGGACCCGTGCCCTTCACCAGCCCGCTGATCACGGGAGACAACCTCGCGGCGATCCCGGTGACGGTCTCCGTCATGGGCAGCACCGAGCAGCTGTCGGCGTTCCTGCACGCGCTGCAGATGGGCACGCGCCTGGTCTCCGTCTCCACCGCGACCTTCACCGAGCCGACAGCGATGGACCCGGGGCAGATCGATCCAGGGCAGATCGACCCGGGCCAGGTGGATCCCGGACAGATGGCGCCCGTGCAGCTCGGTTCGGGGCAGCTCGACATCACGGGCTTCGTCTACGCAATGCCCGCCGGTCAGCCCGCGCCGTAGCGGCTCGCTCCAGGTCGCTGTGGGAGGATCACACTGATGCGAACCGCCCATGCTGCCTTCTCGATGTCGCTCGTGGGCGACACCGGATTCGTGCTCCTCGCCCTGCCGGCGGCCGCGTACGGCTCCGACGATCGGATCTCGGTCACGCTCGACGGCGAGCCCGTCGAGTGGAGCATCGAGCCGGCCGCGCATGACACGCGGGAGCTGCGGTTCTCGGCCGGTGCGGGCAGGCTCGACGTCGACATCCGCTCGACGCTGACGCACCTGCAGCGCCCGGTCGCTGACGGCGACCCGGCTCGCTACCTGCAGGACTCGCGCTACGTCGAGGCCAGCGCCCTGCGCGGTTTCGTCGACGAGCGCTTCGGGCGAGCGAGCGGCTTCGAGCAGATCGACGCCATGCGCAACTGGATCGCGCGCGGCTTCACGTACGAGCCCTCGCTGTCCGTGATCGACGACTCCGCGGTCTCGACGCTCGCGAAGAGCGGCGGCATGTGCCGCGACTACACGCACGTGATGACTGCGCTCGCGCGGGCCGCGGGAATCCCCGCTCGCTACGTCGGCGTCTACGCGCCGGGGCTGGTGCCGCCGGACTTCCACGCGGTCACCGAGGTGTTCATCGACGATGACTGGTGGGTGGTGGATGCGACGGGGCTCGCGCCGCGCGGCAGCCTCATCCGCATCGCGACGGGCGCGGATGCGCTCGAGACCGCGTGGGCGACGACGACCGGGAGCTCGGTGCGGCTGATGTCGCTGACCGTTGACGCGGAGGACGACGGGCTGCCCGAGGGCACCGTCGATGATCCGCGGCAGCGGTATCGGATTCTGTAGGGCGGGGCGCGTTCGGTCTCCTAGGAAAGTGACGTGAGCTATGCGGCTGCTGGTGTGAGGTCGACGTCGTAGCCGAGGCCGCGCAGGCTGCGGAGCGCGCGTCGTTTGATCTGGTCGGGGTTGCGGTGGTCGTAGTAGTCGACGCACCAATCCACGGTCCCCGTGGAAGCCCTCCACGCCAAGCTCGTGAACAGGCTCACAAGCACTAAGACCGACCGGCGTCGACCGCAGCACACCCAGCATGGCCCGCCACCAGACCCAGCCATAGCCCACTTTCGCCCATCCAAAGCGGCGCCCGCAGGGCGCCCCGCCAAGCTCGTGACGGCGGCGGGCTTCGCCCGCAGCCTCCTCGACCTACGGGGGTGACGGGGGCGGGCTGCGGTCGCAGCCTTCTGGACCTACGGGGTGTCGGGGGCGGGCTGCGGTCGCAGCCTCCTCGACCTACGGGGGTGACGGCGGCGACCTGCGGTCGCTGTCTCCTCGACCTCCTGCTAGAGGAGGTTCGTGGAGACGTCGTCGATGATGGGCTGGGCGTCCTGCTCGCTCACGAAGTAGACCGAGGCCACGCTGATGAGCACGTTGCTCGACCGGCTCGTCGCGACGCCGACCTCGCCGGAGGTCTCGAACGCGGGGTAGTCGAACGACGCAGGATCCTCGAGCACGGCGATCACGAGCCGGTCGGAGCCCGTCACGTGCTCGTATGCGCAGACCGTGCCGCCGGCATCCGCGATCGCTCGGATGGTGTCGGGCAGCTGGCCCTGCTGGTTCGACGGGGCGAAGTTCGGGTTGAAGTCGTAGAGCTGGTCGGCGGTGAAGACATCGGTGCACGGCAGCTCGCCCGCGACCGGCGGCGTCGTCGGCAACGGCGTCGCCGCGGGCTCGGCCGGTGCCGAGTCAACGGGCTCGTCCGTTGCACCGGGGGTCTCGCTCGGCTCGGCGGGCGCCGAGGTGGAGGGGGCGTCCGATCCATTCGGCGCCTCCGTCGGAGCCAGCGCGCCGGGCTCGCACCCCGTCAGCACCATGGCTGTCGCGGCCGCCACGATCGCGGCGGGCAGGAGGCGGCGGGGGAGCAGACGAGGGCGTGACATGCAGCCAGAATACGGCGAAGGGCCGACGGGTCCCGGCGGGCACGCGGACTAGAATCGAAGGATGCAGCCCTCTGATCTCTCCGTTGCCGTGCTCGCCGCCGTCCGCTCGGCGGTCGGGCGACGAGCCGCAGAGGTCGAGGTGAGCGAGAGCGACATCGTGCTCGAGCGCCCCCGCAACCGCGACCACGGCGACTGGACCACGAACGCCGCCATGCGCTTCGCGAAGAAGGCGGGAGCGAACCCGCGCGAGCTCGCCGACGAGGTCGCTGCCTCGCTCGCCGAGATCGACGGCATCGCCGGCGCCGAGGTCGCGGGCCCGGGCTTCATCAACCTCACGCTGGCCGCGGGCGCGGCGGGCGAGCTCGCCCGCACGATCGTCGAGGCCGGCGATGCCTACGGCTCGGGGGAGACGCTCGCGGGCATCCGCATCAACCTCGAATTCGTCTCTGCAAACCCGACCGGCCCCATCCACATGGGCGGCACCCGCTGGGCAGCCGTCGGCGACAGCCTCGGCCGCGTGCTCGAGCGCCAGGGCGCGCTCGTCACCCGCGAGTACTATTTCAACGACCACGGCGGGCAGATCGACCGCTTCGCGCGCAGCCTCGTCGCGGCCTTCCGCGGCGACCCCACGCCCGAGGACGGCTACGGCGGCGCCTACATCGCAGAGATCGCGCGCAAGGTCGACGACGCCTACGACGGCGACCTGCTCGACCTCGACGACGCCGATCTGCAGGAGGAGTTCCGCGCCCGCGGCGTGCAGCTCATGTTCGACGAGATCCGCCGCGACCTCCACGAGTTCGGCGTCGACTTCGACGTCTACTTCCACGAGCACCAGGTGCAGTCGGACGGCTCGGTCGATCGCGCGATCGAGACGCTGCGCGAGCGCGGCCATGTCTTCGAGGAGGACGGCGCGCTCTGGCTGCGCACCACCTCGTTCGGCGACGACAAGGATCGCGTGGTGGTGCGCTCCAACGGCGCCCCGGCGTACTTCTCGGGCGACCTCGGCTACTACCAGAACAAGCGCGAGCGCGGCTTCGAGCAGAACATCATCATGCTCGGCGCCGACCACCACGGCTACGTCGGCCGCATGATGGCGATGTGCGCCGCGTTCGGCGACCAGCCGCACCACAACCTGCAGATCCTCATCGGTCAGATGGTCAACCTCCTGCGCGACGGGCAGCCGGTGCGCATGTCGAAGCGCGCGGGCACCATCGTGACGATGGAGGACCTGGTGGATGCGGTGGGTGTCGACGCCGCTCGCTACGCGCTCGTGCGCTCGAGCGCTGACACGCCGCTCGACATCGACCTCGAGCTGCTCACCCAGCGCACCAACGACAACCCGGTCTACTACGTGCAGTACGCGCATGCCCGCATGTCCGCCGTCGGGCGCAACGCGGCCGCCGCCGGCATCGACCGCAGCGAGTTCGACCCGTCGCTGCTCGAGCACCCGAGCGAGTCGGCGCTGCTGGGCGCGCTCGCCGACTTCCCGCGCGTGCTCGCGCAGGCGGCCGAGCTGCGCGAGCCGCACCGCGTCGCGCGATTCGCCGAGGAGCTCGCCGGCCTCTACCACCGCTGGTACGACGCCTGCCGCGTCACGCCGGTGGGCGACGAGGAGGTCACCGCCGTGCACCGCACGCGCCTGTGGCTGAACGACGCGACCGGCCAGGTGCTGCGCACGGCGCTGTCGACCGTGGGAGTGAGCGCGCCCGAGCGGATGTAGCCGCCGCGCGCCCACGCCTGGCCGTGCCCGTCCCAGAGCGAGGACGGATTCCGGATCTGTCCCGAGCGGAGGATCAATCGTCCTCTGCTCGGTGCGCGTCCTCCTTCTGGGACGTCGGCCCGGGCAGACGCCCCTTGCTAGGCGTGCGGATGCGGTGGCCCCGACGCGCGGGCCGGGCGCCGCGCCGCCGACCGGTAGGCCGAGACGCTCGGCTCACCGGGGATCCAGAAGCGCCAGGGGAAGGCGGATGCGTCGCCGCCAGGTCCGCTGACACCCACGCGCGGGCCGGTGCGATGGGGTGGGGGTTCGGCGGCGGGGGTGAAGGTCCAGGTTGCCGGCATCTCGTGACGGGCCTGCGGCCCTCCTCGATGCGCGGGGGCGGTTGCGGGGGTCTCGTGACGGGCCTGCGGCCCTCCTCGACCGACGGACGTCCGGCGCGCCGAGTCACCGACGGCGGCCGGGCGCGCCGAGTCGTCGGCGAACGCAGCGCCGTCGGCGAACGCCGCACCGTCGCCGACGAACGCAGCGTCGTCGCCGACAAACGCCGCGCCGCCGTCGACGAACGCGGCGCCGTCGTCGGCGAGGGTTGCGCCGAGCGCCTGCGCCACGTTGCCCGGGCCGCGCGCGAGCTCGCCGGTTGGGGGAGTCGCGCGCCGAACGGAGCGGCGCTCGAGCGCGAGCGAGTGCCCGTCGACGACCGCCCCGGCTCGAACGAGCACGCCCCAGCCCGAGCCCTCCGGACCCGCGACGATGTTCACCGCGTGATGCAGGCCGTAGGTGAAGTAGCAGTAGACGTGGCCGCCCGGGCCGAACATCGTGGCGTTGCGCGCCGTCTTGCCGCGGAACGTGTGCGCGCCCGGGTCGCTGGCGCCACGGTAGGCCTCGACCTCCGTGAGCCGCAGTGCCACGGTGCCCGACGCATCCGATCGCGTCAGCACGCCGCCCAGCAGCAGCGGGGCGAGCTCGAGCGGGTCGCGCTCGAACCAGGCGGCATCGGGAACAGGCACGATCGGCACGCTACGACATGCGTCTCCGCGCTGCGCGCAGGGAGCCTCGGCCATGCCCGGCCTCGTAGGATGGAACGCAGCGCCACAAGCGCAGTCGCCGCCTGCCCGCCAGGCCACCCCATCTCCACCCGGACGGAGCTCCCGTGCCGCATCCGCTCGCCCCGCAGCTGCCAGAGACGCACGACGCGAACGCGCTCGTCGACGGCATCTGGCCGGCCTGCACCGAGCGCATCGACGGCACGGTGCACGTCGGGGGAGCGGCGCTCACCGACATCGCGACCGAGCACGGCACACCCTTCCTGCTCGTGGACGAGACGGTCGTGCGCGACCGCGCCCGGCGCATCCGCACCGCGTTCGAGGCGGCATTCGGCGCCGTCGACGTCTACTACGCCGGGAAGGCGCTGCTCACCGCCGATGTGGCACGGTGGATGCGCGACGAGGGCCTGCGCCTCGACGTCTGCACGGGCGGCGAGCTCGCCGTCGCGCTGCGTGCGGGCATCGACCCGGCAGCCATCGGCTTCCACGGCAACAACAAGTCGCTCGACGAGATCGAGGTGGGGGTGCGCGCCGGCGTCGGCACCTTCGTCATCGACTCTCCGGCAGAGGCGGAGCGCATTGCCGCCGCCGCCGAGCGGGCGGGCCGCGTGCAGCGCGTGCGGCTGCGCATCTCGGTGGGCGTGCACGCCTCCACACACGAGTTCCTCGCCACGAGCCACGAGGACCAGAAGTTCGGCATCCCCGTCGCCGACGCGCCCGCGATCGTCAACCGCATCCGCGAACTGCCGAGCCTCGACCTCGTCGGCCTGCACACGCACATCGGCTCGCAGATCTTCGACGCCGACGGCTTCGCCGAGTCCGCCCGCCGCATGCTCGCGCTGCATGCCTCCCTCGGCGGCACCGAGGCCATGCCAGAACTCAACCTGGGCGGCGGCTTCGGCATCGCCTACACCGCCGCAGACAGCCCCGAGCCGATCGAGACCATCGCGGCAGGCCTCGCGGATGCCGTGCGCGCCGCCGCAGACGAGTTCGGCATCGAGGTCCCCAGGATCGCGATCGAGCCCGGCCGCTGGATCGTCGGGCCTGCCGGCATCACCGTCTACACCGTCGGCACCGTCAAGCCGGTGGTGCTCGACGCCGGCACCCGCACCTACGTCTCGGTCGACGGCGGCATGGGCGACAACGCCCGCCCCGCGCTCTACGGGGCGCAGTACGCGGCGCGCATCGTCAGCCGCGCATCCGACGCGGATGCCGCGCTCGTGCGCGTCGCCGGCCGCCACTGCGAATCGGGCGACATCGTCGTCGATGCCGAGTGGCTGCCCGCCGACGTGCGACCGGGCGATCTGCTCGCGGTCGCCGCCACCGGCGCCTACTGCCACTCGCTCGCCTCGAACTACAACCTCGCACCCCGCCCGCCGGTGCTCGCCGTCGCGACAGGCGCGGGTGGCGCACCGAGCGTCCGCACGCTCGTGCGCCGTGAGACGATCGAGGATCTCCTCGCGCGCGACGCCGGCCTCGACGCCGGTCTCGACGCGAGCGCCCCGCAACGAACCGATGACAACGGAGCCGCATCCGCATGAACTCCTACCGTTCCCTCCGCATCGCGCTGCTCGGCGCCGGCAGCGTCGGCTCGCAGGTGGCGAAGCTGCTGCTCGACCAGCAGGAGGAGCTCGCCGCGCGCGTCGGCGCCCCGCTCGAGCTGGTCGGCATCGGCGTGCGCGACGTCGACGCGGAGCGCGACGTGCCGCTGCCGCGCGAGCTGCTGACGACCGACCTCGACGCGCTCATCGCGGGCGCCGACATCGTGGTCGAGCTGCTGGGCGGCATCGAGCCGGCGCGCACGCTGCTGCTCGACGCGATCGCCGCCGGTGCCGACGTCGTCACCGCCAACAAGGCGCTCGTCGCAGCGCACGGGCCCGAGCTGTTCGAGGCGGCCGAGATCGTCGGCGCCCAGGTCGCCTACGAGGCGGCGGTCGGCGGCGCGATCCCGATCATCCGCCCGCTCGAGCAGTCGCTCGCGGGCGACCGCGTCACGCGCGTGATGGGCATCGTCAACGGCACCACCAACTTCATCCTCGACCGCATGCACACCCAGGGTGCCTCGCTCGAGGACGCGCTCGCGACCGCCACAGAGCTCGGCTTCGCCGAGGCCGACCCGACGGCCGACATCGAGGGCTTCGACGCGGCGAGCAAGGCCACCATCCTCGCCTCGCTCGCCTTCCACACCGAGGTGCCGGCGAACGAGGTGCACCGCGAGGGCATCACGGGTGTGACGGATGCGATGGTGCGGCAGGCAGAGCTCAACGGCCGCGTGCTCAAGCTCGTGGCGATCTGCGAGCGGATGCCGGGAGACACGAACGACCCCGACGCCGTCGACCGCGTCTCGGCGCGCGTGCACCCCGTCTCGCTGCCGGGCACCCACCCGCTCGCGGCGGTGCACGAGGCGATGAACGCCATCTTCGTGACCGCTGAATCGGCGGGCGACCTGATGTTCTACGGTGCGGGCGCTGGCGGGCCGGAGACGGCATCCGCGGTGCTCGGCGACCTGGTCTCGATCGCTCGTCGGCACGTGGCGGGCGGCCCCGGCATGGCCGGATCGACGCACGCGAACCTCGGCCGGGCACCGTTCGCCGATGTCCGGGCGCGGCACGAGATCGCGCTCACGGTCGCCGACAAGCCGGGCGTGCTCTCGGTCGTCGCGGGGCTGGTGGCGCTGCACGGGGTATCCGTGGAATCGGTGCGGCAGGACGTGAGCGGCGACGCCGCGACGCTCGTGCTCGGCACCCACACGGCGACGGAGGGGCGGATCGCGGATGTGCTCGCGGCGCTCCAGGACCAGGACGACGTGAAGCGGATCGACAGCGTCATCCGCCTCATCGACTAGGGAGAGAACCATGGCGAATCAGTGGCAGGGCGTGCTGCGCGAGTGGGCCGACGTGCTCGACGTGACGGATGCATCGACGGTCGTGACGCTCGGCGAGGGCGGCACGCCGCTCATCGAGTCGCGCGTGCTCTCGCAGATGACCGACGCGCGCGTGTTCGTGAAGTTCGAGGGGCTGAATCCGACGGGCTCGTTCAAGGACCGCGGCATGACGGTGGCGGTCTCGCGCGCCGTCGAGCGCGGCGCGAAGGCGATCGCGTGCGCCTCGACCGGCAACACCTCCGCAGCGGCCGCGGCCTACGCGGCGGCGGCGGGCATCCAGGCGATCGTGCTGGTGCCGGAGGGCAAGATCTCGATGGGGAAGCTTGCCCAGTCGGTCGTGCACGGTGCCCGCATCGTGCAGGTGCGCGGCAACTTCGACGACTGCCTCGAGATCTCCAAGGAGCTCGCGGAGCGCTACCCCGTGCACCTCGTCAACTCGGTGAACGACGACCGCATCGAGGGTCAGAAGACCGCGGCGCTCGAGATCGTGGATGTGCTCGGTGACGCCCCCGACATCCACTGCATCCCGGTCGGCAACGCGGGCAACATCACGAGCTACTGGCGCGGCTACTCGCTCGCCGAGACGTCCGGCGTCGCCACCAAGCGGCCTCGCATGCTCGGCTTCCAGGCTGCCGGCGCGGCGCCCATCGTCAACGGCGCGCGTGTGCACGAGCCAGACACGGTCGCGACCGCGATCCGCATCGGCAACCCGGCGTCGTGGCAGCAGGCGCTCGACGCGCGCGACGAGTCCGGCGGCTTCATCGGCGCCATCGACGACGCCGAAATCCTGAAGGCGCAGCGACTGCTCGCCTCATCCACCGGTGTCTTCGTCGAGCCCGCCTCTGCGATCTCGGTCGCGGGCCTGCTGGAGCGCCACGCGGCCGGCGAGATCCCCGCCGGCTCGACGATCGCGCTCACCGTCACTGGCCACGGGCTGAAGGACGCACAGTGGGGTCTGAAGCTCGAGGACGGCTCGGATGCCGCTCCGGAGTCGGCCGACGCCGACACGACGCACGTCGCGCAGCTGCTGGGCCTGGCATGAGCGCCGCATCCGCTGCCGGCGCCGTGCCCGACGGGCGCCGCGTGGCCGTGCGCGTGCCCGCCACGAGCGCCAACCTGGGGCCCGGGTTCGACACCCTCGGCCTGGCGCTCAACGTGCATGACGAGCTCGAGGTCGAGGCGACCGCGTCCGGCGTGCACGTGGAGGTGTCGGGTGTCGGTGAGGCGGGCTCCGAGCTCAGCGTGCCGACCGACGAGACGAACCTCGTGGCGCGGGCGATCCTGCATGTCTTCGACCGGGTCGGCGTCGAGGCTCCGGGGCTGCGCCTGCAGGCGACCAACAGCATCCCGCACGGCCGCGGCATGGGCTCATCCGGTGCCGCGATCGTCTCGGGCGTGCTCGCTGCGAAGGGGCTGCTCGACGGGATCGTCGACGTCACGAGCGACGACGTGCTGCGCTTCGCCACCGAGCTCGAGGGGCACCCCGACAACGTCGCCCCAGCCATCTTCGGTGGGCTGACGATCGCGTGGGTGGATGACACCGGCCCCAGGCACAAGCAGCTCGCGGTGCACCGCGGCGTCTCGCTGCTGATGGCGGTGCCGGAGGCGACGATGTCGACGAAGCTCGCTCGCAGCCTCCAGCCCGACGCCGTGCCGCACGCCGACGCCGTCTTCAACGTGTCGCGCTCGGCGCTGCTCGTGGCGGCGCTCACGCAGAGCCCGGAGCTGCTGTTCGACGCCACCGAGGATCGCCTGCACCAGTCCTACCGGGCCAGCGCCATGCCGGAGACGAGCGCGCTCGTCGGCGACCTCCGCGCCGCCGGCCACGCAGCTGTGGTGTCCGGTGCCGGCCCATCGGTGCTGGTGCTCGCCACCGACCCAGCAGCCCGACTCGAGGCCGCCGCGATCGTCGAGGATCGAGCCCAGGCGTGGACTGCGCGCCTGCTCGCCGTCGATATTCGCGGTGGTACAGTGGAGCCCATCCCCACCAGCGCCGCGGCGTAGCCCGGCGAGGGGTGTTTCCGACTCCACTCTCTGCATTTCTGATGCGTTCGACCGCCCAGCAGCTCCCGTAGCTGACGAGGCCGTGAGCGCAGCGGGAGACAAGGTCCCATGTCCGCGTCGATCGCGCGCGGGCCGATTTCGAAGGAGCACTCGCGCTATGACGAGCGAGACCACAGACAACACCTCGGCAGCAGTCGCTGCCGACACCTCCGCCACCGAGCAGTCCGCCTCTCCGGCCGACGCGCAGCCCGCGGCCCAGTCGGAGGCACCGGCAGCCCCGAAGCGCCGCTCGCGCCGCGCGACGACGTCGTCCGTGGCTGAGCAGGCCGCGGCGATAGATGAGCAGGCCGCCGCGCCCGCCGCTGACGCGGTCGCTCCGGCCGCCGACGCCGCGCCGGCTGCCGACGCCGCGTCGGCCGCCGACGCCGCGCCGGCCGAGAAGGCCCCCGCGAAGCGCCGCACGAGCACGCGCCGCACCGCTGCGGAGAAGCGCGCCGACGAGGCAGCTGCTGGCGAGACCGGCACGGAGCGGGCTGACGGCGAGCAGGGCGAGGCGGCGCAGTCCTCCGACGCCCCCGCGTCCGAGACCGGCTCGGCCGAGGCGGACACCACCGCGAAGCGCCCGGCGCGCCGCACGAGCCGTGCGCGCAAGACGGATGACGCGGCATCGACCGACGAGCAGGCCAGCACCGAGCAGGCCGGCACCGAGCAGGCCGGCACCGAGCAGGCCGGCACTCAGCAGACCGAGGACGAGCAGTCCACCGGCGAGCAGGCTCGCGGCGGCAAGGCGGGCGCGAAGAAGTCCGGCGGCCGCAGCGGAGCCAAGGGCGGGAGAAGCAAGGCTGACGCCGACCAGGCTGACGCCGTCGAGACTGACGCCGAGCAGGCTGGCGCAGAGCAGGCTGGCGCAGAGCAGAGCGGTGCCAAGCAGGCCAGCGCCAGCGGCGAGCAGGACGACGCCGACCAGGCGAGCAGTGAGCGCCAGCAGGAGTCGGGCGACCGCACGCAGTCGGACGCAACCGGGTCGGGCTCGCGCCGTAGCCGAGGCCGCGCATCCGACAACCGCGCCGATGGTGGCGACGATTCGGATGACGACCAGGACGAGCGCGGTGGCCGCGGCCGCCGTCGCGGGGGCCAGGGCGGTCAGAACGACCAGGACCAGGGCAACCAGCGCGGCCAGGACGACCAGGGTCAGGACGGCCAGGACGACCAGGACGACTCGCAGCAGGGCGGTTCGCGTCGTCGCCGCAGCCGTGGCAAGGGCAACCAGAACGGTGACCAGCAGGGCGGCAACCAGCAGGGCGGCAACCAGCAGGGCGGCAACCAGCAGGGCGGCAACCAGCAGCGCGGTCAGCAGCAGGACGACGACTCGGACGACGACGACGGCGGTTCGCGCCGCGGCCGTGGCCGTGGTCGCAACCAGGGCGGAAGCCAGGGTGGCAACCAGTCGCAGCAGCAGGCCGATCAGGACAGCACGTCGCGCCGCACGCGCGGCCGCGACCGCACCCGCACGCGCGGCCACGACGCCGAGACCGAGATCCATGAGGACGACGTGCTGCTGCCCGTCGCCGGCATCCTCGACGTGCTCGACAACTACGCCTTCGTGCGCACGTCGGGCTACCTGCCCGGCTCGAACGACGTCTACGTCTCGCTCGCCCAGGTCAAGAAGCACGGCCTGCGCAAGGGCGACGCCGTCGTCGGCGCCATCAAGCAGCCGCGCGAGGGTGAGCAGCAGTCGAGCCGCCAGAAGTACAACGCGCTCGTGCGGGTCGACTCGGTCAACGGTCAGACGGCCGAGGAGTCGCTGAATCGCGTCGAGTTCTCGAAGCTCACGCCGCTCTACCCGCAGGAGCGCCTGCGGCTCGAGACCACCTCGAACAAGCTCTCGACCCGGGTGATCGACCTGGTGGCGCCGATCGGCAAGGGCCAGCGCGGCCTCATCGTCTCGCCGCCGAAGGCCGGTAAAACGCTCGTGATGCAGGCCATCGCCAATGCCATCGCCGAGAACAACCCCGAAGTGCACCTCATGATCGTGCTCGTCGACGAGCGCCCCGAGGAGGTCACCGACTTCCAGCGCACCGTCAAGGGCGAAGTCATTGCGTCGACCTTCGACCGGCCCGCCGAGGATCACACGATCGTGGCGGAGCTCGCGATCGAGCGCGCCAAGCGCCTGGTCGAGCTCGGGCACGACGTGGTGGTGCTGCTCGACGGCATCACACGCCTCGGCCGCGCCTACAACCTCTCGGCACCGCCGTCGGGCCGCATCCTCTCCGGCGGCGTCGACTCGAGCGCGCTCTACCCGCCGAAGAAGTTCTTCGGCGCAGCGCGCAACATCGAGCACGGCGGCTCGCTCACCATCCTCGCCACCGCGCTCGTCGAGACGGGCTCGAAGATGGACGAGGTGATCTTCGAGGAGTTCAAGGGCACCGGCAACATGGAGCTGCGCCTGTCGCGCCACATGGCCGACAAGCGCATCTTCCCCGCGGTCGACGTGAACGCATCCGGCACACGCCGCGAGGAGATGCTCATGGGCGTCGAGGAGACGAAGGTCATGTGGAAGCTCCGCAGGGCGCTCGCCGGCCTCGAGACCCAGCAGGCGCTCGAACTGGTGCTGAAGCAGCTCAAGGAGACGCAGTCGAACGTCGAGTTCCTCATGAAGGTCTCGAAGTCGGTGCCCGGCCAGCACGACAAGGACTGACGTGTTCGAGTCGGTCTCGGGGCTCCTCGCCGAGCACGCCGACCTCGAGCAGCAGCTCGCTGATCCGGCGCTGCACGCCGACGCCGTGCGTGCGCGCCGGGTCAACCGGCGCTACGCCGAGCTGAGCCAGGTCAAGTCGGCGCACGAGCGCTGGCGCGGTGCGGTCGACGACGTCGAGGCGGCTCGCGAGCTCGCTCGTGAGGACGACGCCTTCGCCGACGAGGTGCCGGCGCTCGAGCAGGTCGCCCACGAGGCGGAGGAGAAGCTGCGCAGGCTGCTCATCCCGCGCGACCCGGATGATGGGCGCGACGTGATCATGGAGGTCAAGGGCGGCGAGGGCGGCGAGGAGTCGGCGCTGTTCGCTGCCGACCTCGTGCGCATGTACTCGCACTACGCGACCAGCCGCGGCTGGAAGGTCGAGATGCTCGAATCGACCGCGAGCGACATGGGCGGCTACAAGGATGTGCAGATCGCCATCAAGTCGTCGTCCAACGACCCTGCCGAGGGCGTCTGGGCGTCGCTGAAGTACGAGGGCGGCGTGCACCGCGTGCAGCGCGTGCCGGCGACGGAGTCGCAGGGGCGCATCCACACCTCCACCACCGGCGTGCTGGTGTTCCCCGAGGTCGATGCGCCGGATGAGATCCAGATCGACCAGAACGACCTGAAGATCGACGTCTACCGCTCGTCGGGCCCCGGAGGCCAGAGCGTCAACACCACCGACTCGGCGGTGCGCATCACGCACGTGCCGACCGGCATCACGGTGTCGATGCAGAACGAGAAGAGCCAGCTGCAGAACCGCGAGGCGGGCATGCGCGTGCTGCGAGCGCGGCTGCTCGCGCGCCAGCAGGAGGAGCTCGACGCGGCGGCATCCGATGCCCGTCGTTCGCAGATCCGCGGCATGGATCGCTCGGAGCGCATCCGCACGTACAACTTCCCCGAGAACCGCATCGCCGATCACCGCACGGGGTTCAAGGCCTACAACCTCGACACGGTGATGGATGGCGCACTGCAGGCAGTCATCGACTCCTGCATCACCGCCGACGAGGAGGCGCGCCTGGCCGCCCTCGCGGGCGACGAGGACTGACACAGCCGTGAACCGCAGGCCCGGGCGAGACAGCCGCGGGTCCGCACGCGAGGGCGCCGCCAGCATGGGCGGCGCCTTCTGGCGCTTCTGGAGCGTGGAGCTGGCCACCGAGACGGGCCTCGGGCTCGCGGTCATCGCGCTGCAGACACTGGTCGTGCTCGACCTCGGGGGAGGGGCGACCGAGGTCGGCTGGCTGTCGTCGGCGCGCTTCCTGCCCTACGTCGTGCTGGGCCTGCTGGTCGGCGCGATCGTCGAGGGGATGCGGCGACGCACGGTCATGATCGTCAGCGACCTGGTCCGGACGCTGGTGCTCGGTGGGCTCGCGGCAGTCTGGCTCGCGGGCGGCGGCGCCTTCTGGGTGCTGCTGCTCGCGGTTGTGCTGCTGGGCACGGCGAGTCTCGTGAACGACGCGGCATCGCAGGCGTTCGTGCCGCGCCTCGTGGATCGCGATCGACTGCTGCCGGCCCACCAGCGGCTCGACATCGGCTCCAACACGGCGCAGTCCGCAGGCCCGGCGGTCTCCGGCGTCATCATCGCGTGGCTCGGCGCGCCTGTCTCGCTGCTGCTCGCCGCTGTCGCGCACCTGCTGTCGGCGCTCGTGCTGTGGGGTCTGCCACGCGACGAGCGTGCGCAGCGGCGGACGCATGGACTCGGGCGAGCGATCGGCCACGGTCTGCGCTTCGTGCATCGCCATCCGCGCCTCGGGCCGTTCGCGCGGTGGACGCACGTGTGGTTCTTCTGCAACGGCGCCGCGATGACGCTGCTCGTGCCGCTGGTGCTGCTCGAGCTGGATGCCGGTGCGGCAGGGCTCGGGCTCGTGCTCGGTGTGCTGGGCGGCGCGACGCTGCTGGGCACCGCGTTCTCCGGCATGATCGCTACACGGCTCGGCATGGCGCGCACGATCATCCTCGAGCACGCGGTGATGCCGCTGTCGTGGGGCGTGGTCGCCCTCGCGGCGCTGCTGCCGCTCGCGCCTGCCGCTGGTCTCGCCCTCGTCGTCGCGGGGCTGGCGGTGACCGGCGTCGCGATGGGGCTGTCGAACCCGAGCGAGATGGCGCTGCGGCAGCGCGCGACGCCCGATCGCATGCAGGCGCGCATGAACGCCACCATGCGCACCATCAACCGCGCCATGATCGTCGTCGCGGCGCCGCTCGGCGGGCTCCTCGGCGACGCGATCGGCATTGGCTCCGCGCTCGTGATCGTGTGCGGCGGCTTCGCGGTCGCGGCGATCGGCATGGCGGCCTCGCCGCTCGCCCGCGGCCGCACGGCCGCTTGATCGCACCCCCGCGGACAGCAGCTGCGGTGGGCGCGAGCCCGCCTGACATGCTCTCGAGTCTGCCCCTCGCCGCGCGGGCGTAGGCTCGCGCCATGGCCAGGGTGACGCTGCTGTGCGGGCCCGCGGGCGCGGGCAAGACGACGCTCGCGCGCGAGCTCGAGGCCGCCGGAGCGCTCCTGCTCTCCTACGATCGGGAGGCCTGGGCGCGCGGCGTGCAGGGCGGCACGCCCCCGCGGGAGCTCGTGCAGGAGATCGATGCCGAGCTGCACGAACGCCTGGCTGACGCGATCGGCGCCGACCGCAGCGTGGTGCTCGACGCAACGCTCGCCACTCGTGCGGTGCGCGATCGGTGGCGGATGCGCTGCGGCGCGATGGATGTGCCGATCGACCTGGTGGTCGTGCGCGCGCCATCCGACGTGCTGCGCGAGCGGATGCGGGCGCGGCAGCCCGGACCCGACTCCGTCGTGCTCGACGACGACACGCTCGCCGCCTCCGTCGAGGCGTTCGAGTGGCCGGGGGAGCACGAGGCGCATCGCACGATCGACACCGCCTGACCGCGCGGCGACACCGGCTGACCGTCGACATCGCCCCTGACCACGGCCGCTCCGAACCAGCCAGCCCCTGTGTGCCCCACCGTGCGAGGATGAGCGCATGGATCCCGATGTCGCCATGTGGCTCGGCTCGACCCTGCTGACCATCGGTGCACTGGCCGTGGGTGTCACCGTGCACCTGATCGGGCTGGGGCGCGTCGCGCCGACGTTCGCGCTCGGGCTTCCGGGTCGACGCCTGCGCACCGATGCGGCGACGTTCGCGCTCACGCACCGTGCGGCCACGCCGCTCACCTGGCTCGCCGCAGCGATCGCCGCCGTGGCAGCCGTCGGCGCGCTCGCCGCTGGGCTCGGGACCGGGATCGGGGAGTGGGCGGTCCTCGCCGTGCTGTCGGCGATCGTGCTGGTGATCGGGCTGACGCTCGCGACCTGGAGGGCGCACACGGCGCTGGGCGATGACGCGCTGCTGGACGACAGCACCAACGGCCCGCTCCGTCCCGGCGCGGACTGACAGCGCGACCGTCTCGGATGCCGTTCGGCGAGGGCGAGCCACGACGAGCACGCGCTGCCGTCTGCTCCGGCAATTGACAGCCGGTTGATAGATTCGACAACTTCGCCGCAGCGACCTACCGTGAGCGAATGGAGCAAGCCGACGGCAGTGCCTCGCACGCGCCCACGACCGCTGCCACGACGGCCCCGAGCACGGTCATCCGCTGCCTGGACGCGATGCGCCGGGCGCCCGGAATCGTGCCAGCGCTGCGCCTCATCGACGATCTCGTCGACGCCGCGCAGACGGCTTCGCCGTCGGACCTCGCTCCGCTGATGGAGGCCGCGGCCGATGCCTCCGATCAGGTCACCGGCACGGGTGCGGTGCTTGCGCTCGGCGCCCTGCCGGCATCCGCGGGTCACGCGGCGCTGCTCGAGATCCTGCGCTCCGGGCCAGCGCATCTGCGCGAGCATGCCGCCTGGGCGCTGGCGATCGGGCCCGCGAGCCCGGATGCCGTCGACGCCCTCGTGATGATGGTCGCGTCGGGTGGCTTCGATGCGTTCACGGCCCAGCGCACGCTCGAGCGCTGGGCACAACACGACGCGACCCCGGTCGCTGCGGCGCTCGTCGCTGCCGTCGGCGACGAGACGCTCCGGGACGCGCGGGCGCAGCTCGTGGAGACGCTCGGTCTCGTGCCGGGCGCCGCGGTCACGACCGACCTCATCGAACGCGCCGCTGATCGCGAGGAGGGGCCGGCGGTGCGGGCGGCCGCCGTCGCCGCGCTCGGCGATCGGGGGGAGGCGAGCGGCAGCGCAGCTCGCGCGGTCCTCGACGAGATCGCCGCCGGCACCGACGAGCTCGCCGAGGTCGCGCGCGCCGCCCTGCACGACCTCACCCCCGTCAGGGCAGCGGCGCGCGAGACGCACGGGCTGACGATTGCGCAGCTGTTCCTCCACGCCGACATCGATGCAGACCTCACGCACGCCGGTCGTGGGGACAACGGCGGCATCGCCACCCTGCTCGTGCAGCTCGGCGACGCGCTCGCCGCCACACCCGGCATCGAACGGGTCGTGACCATCTCGCGGGGCCGTTCCGCCGATGCCCTGGTCGGCATCGACAGCATCGCGGCACCCGGCCTCCACTACGCCTCGGTGCCGATCTGGGGCCCGCCTCCCGCTCAGGCGCAGTCCTGGCCGCTGCGGGTCGCCGCGCGTCGGGGCGTTCGACGGATCCTGCGCGCCGCCGCGCCCGTCGACGCCATCCACCTGCGGATGGCCGACGTGGGTTCGATGGCCGCGGCTGAGACGGCGCGAGACCTCGGCATCCCCGTCGTCTTCACGCTCGCGCCGGATCCGCAAGGGCTCGTGGCAGCTCGCGAGACGGAGGGCACACTCAGCCGCGCGAGCTTCGGTGCGGCCGACCTCGTCGAGCATCTCGTGCTGCGCGATCGGCTGGTGCGCGAGATCGCCGCGGCGTCCGACCACCTCGTGCTGCTTCCCCGTCCCGACATCGAGCGCACCATCGCCGCCCTGCTGGGCGTCGACATCGGCGACCCTGCGGTGTCGGCGACCGTCGTCGCGGAGGGTGTGGCCCTCGACGCCATCGACGCGGCCCGCCACCTCGTCGCCGGTGCTGCTTCCCAGGATGCGGTGCACGCGCACCTCGCCGACCTCGACGAGCTGCTGCGCACGCTGCCGCGCGAGCGTCGACACCTGCCGCTCGTGGTGAGCGTCGGCCGCATGCACCGCGTGAAGGGCATGGCGACGCTCGTCGAGACCTGGGAGGGAGACGCCCAGCTGACCCAGCGATGCAACCTGCTGGTCATCGGCGGCGATCTGCTGCACCCGAGCATCGACGAGGCCGCGCAGCTCGCGCGCATCGCCGAGGTCGTGCCACCGGCGACCGCCGCGAACCGAGGACTCCTGCTGGCGGGGCACCGACGCAACGCGGTCGTCGCGACCTGGCTCGCGGCCGTGCGCCTGGGTCGCCCAGGTCTGGCCGCGCCCGACGGCATCTATGTCTGCGCCAGCCTGAAGGAGGAGTTCGGCATCGCGATCCTCGAGGCGATGGCCGCGGGACTCATCGCCGTCGCGCCATCAGGCGGCGGGCCCGCCACCTACATCGAGCACGGCAGCACCGGCCTGCTCGTCGACACGACCTCGCGCAGCGCGCTCGCGGCCGCCATCGCTCGTGCGCTCGGGCTCGCTCGGGATCCGGCAGTGGCAGCACATGCGGAGCCGGCGCGCGATCGGCTGCGCGAGCGCTTCGGCATCGGCACCATGGCGCAGGCGCTGGAGCGCGTCTACGCGGCGGCCGCGCGGTCGTCGGCGTCCGGCTGGACCCGGGCGACCGAGACCGACGAGGGCGCATCATGACGCTGCTCGTGATCACCCCCGACTACGCCTCGCACCTCTACCCGCTGGCGACCTTGGCCACGGCGTGGCGGGATGCGGGTGAGCGGGTGGTGGTGGCGACCGGCCCGGCGACCGATCACATCGTGCGCGACTTCGGCTACGAGCGCGAGCACCTGCAGCTGGGGCGCGGCTCCAACCCCGGGGTGATCCGGGCGGAGGACCAGCCCAAGGGCGAGGATGTTGCGCTCCGGGGGTTCTTCGACGCCACCCGGCGCGGTGCCATCGCGACGCTCGAGTTCCAGGCTCACGCACGGCGCAGCGACCTGCTGTGGAACCCGCTGGGCGTTGCGCGGGATGTGCTGGCCGTGGTCGATCGGGTGCGCCCGGACCACATCCTGGTCGACCACCTCGCCTTCGCCGCGCGGATCGCACTCGGTGCGGCAGGTCGGCGGCACGCCGACGTCGTGCTCGGGCATCCGAGCGCGCTCACCGTCGGCGACGAGGTCTACGGGCTGCCGCCCGTGTTCCCCGACGCGATCCGACCGACCGAGACCGAGCTCGCACGACTGCGCGGGGTGTGCGAGGCCGTGCGGGATGGCTTCACCGAGCAGTGGAACACCGCCCTCGCGGCGCTCGACCCCGGTGCCGCGCCGACCGACGACGCGTTCGCCGAGACCGGCGACGTGCTGCTGCTGAACTACCCTGGTGAGCTGCACGCGGATGCTCGCGCGAGCCTCCTGCCGCGGCATGCCTTCCTCGGTTCGGCGGTGCGCAGCGAGCCCGCCGATATCGAGGTCGAGGCCTGGCTCGCGCGCGACGACCGGCCGATCGTCTATGTCAGTCTGGGCAGCTTCCTCTCGGTGCGCGGGGATGTGCTCGCGGCGATCGCCGAGGCACTGCGACCGCTGGATGTGCGCGTCGCCCTCGCGAACGGCTCGACGCCGCGCGAGGCGCTGGGTCGCGTGCCAGACTCCTGGCTCGTGCGCGAGGTGCTGCCGCAGGTCAGGCTGCTCCAGCGGTCGGCGCTCGCGATCTCGCACGGCGGCAACAACAGCGTGACCGAGGCGCTCACGGCTTCGGTGCCGCTGCTGCTCCTGCCGATGTCGACCGACCAGTTCGCAGGCGCGGCGGCTCTGGAGCGGGCGGGACTGGGCGAGGCGCTCGACCCGAACAGCGCGTCGCCCGCCGAGATCGCGCTCGCAGCGCAGCGGCTGCTCGCGCTCGCCGATCCCGCTCGCAGCAGGCTGCAGGCGCTGGGCGAATCGCTCGTGGCGACATCCGGTGCCGAGCGGGCGAGGGCCGCGATGCTCGAGCACGTCTGAGGACCGCGCGGGTGCCGGGGGACCGGCCGCTTGCTAGTCTTGCGCCTGGATCCGACGCAGGATCCGCGGACGAGGGAGCCGTACCCGCATCGCGACAAGACGGCCAGCAGGGACTGGTCATGATGGGCGCGAGGGCGTGAGCTGGGTGATCCTCGTCGTCTCCGGACTGCTTGAGGCGGTCTGGGCCGCCGCGATGCAGTCGTCGAAGGGCTTCAGGAAGTGGCGGCCGACGGTGCTCTTCGCGCTCGCCATGGCCGCCTCGATGGGCGGTCTCGCGATCGCGATGCTCGAGATCCCCACCGGCACCGCCTATGCGGTGTGGGTCGGCGTCGGCGCGGTCGCGACCGTGCTGCTGCAGCTGGCACGCGGCAAGGAGCGGATGTCGCTCGTGCGCTCGCTGCTGCTCGTGCTCCTCGTCGGCTGCCTCGTCGGCCTGCAGCTGGTGAGCTGAGATGCGCCGGGGAACCGCATGGGGCGTGCTCCTGGTCAGCGCCGTGCTCGAGGCTGCCTGGGCGACCGCGCTCGGGCAGTCCGAGGGCTTCACGCGGCTCGTGCCGTCGATCGTCTTCGCCGTCGCCGCGCTGCTGAGCTTCCTCGGCCTCGAGCGCGCGGTGAGGGTGATCCCGCTCTCGACCGGCTACGCGGTCTGGACCGGCGTCGGCGGCGCGCTCACCGTGCTCTGGGCGCTCGCCACGGGTGCGCAGCCGGCGAACCCGCTGCTGCTCGCGTTCGTCGCCGGGATCCTCATCGCCGTGGCAGGGCTTGCCCTGACCGAGCGCCCGGACGCCGCCGCGCCCGCCGCGCCGAACGCATCCGCGCCCAATGCATCCGCGCCTGACGCATCCGCGCCCAACGCATCCGCGCCCAACGCATCCGCGCCGCACCCCTGACACCGGAGCGGTACCGAATCGTCGCGCGGGCGGGCTTGGCGCGACATCTTCGTACCGGTGCCGCGGGAGGTGCCTGCGTGCGGTGCGGGGAGCGGTACCGAATCGTCTCTCGGGCCGGCTTGGCGCGACATTGTCGTACCGGTGCCGCGGGAGGTGCCTGAGGCGCCTGCGGTGCGTGCGATGCGGGAGCTGCCTGCGTGCATCACGGGGAGCGGTACCGAATCGTCGCGCGGGCGGGCTCGGAGCGACATCTTCGTACCGGTGCCGCGGGAGGTGCGTGCGGTGCGGGGAGCGGTACCGGATCGTCGCGCGACCAGGTCTGGCGCGACATTGCCGTACCGGTTGTCCGGCGCTCGCCGCACACTCACACGCTCGCCGCACGCGCCGCGCGGCGCGCTAGATCACGTACTCGATGTGCGGCAGCTCGGCGGGCGCGAGCTGCCCGACCGGCTTCGCGGGGATGCCGACGAGCGTCGTCCCCGACGGTGCATCGCGCAACACGACGGCGTTCGCACCGACCTTGACGTCGTCACCGAGCGCGATCGGGCCCAGCAGCTTCGCGCCAGCGCCCACGAGCACCCGGTGCCCGAGCGTGGGATGCCGCTTCACGGACGCGTTCGCCGTGCCACCCAGCGTGACGCCGTGGTACAGCATCACGTCGTCACCGGTCTCGGCGGTCTCACCGATCACCACACCCATGCCGTGGTCGATGAAGAAGCGCCGCCCGAGGCGCGCGCCCGGGTGGATCTCGACGCCCGTCACGAAGCGCATCCACTGGCTGCCGGCGCGCGCGAGCGACCGGGCTCCCGCATGCCACATGCGGTGATGGATGCGGTGCGCCCACACCGCGTGCAGGGTCGAGTAGGTGAGCGCGATCGTCACGGGGCCGCGCGCGGCCGGGTCGTGCCGCTTCGCGTTCTCGATGTCCTCGCGGATGTTGAGCCAGCCCATGGGCAGCCGTCAGGCCAGGTCGGCGAAGATCGGCAGCGACAGGTAGCGCTCACCGGTGTCGCACACGATCGCGACGATCGTCTTGCCGGCCGACTCCGGGCGCTTCGCGATCTCCATCGCGGCCCAGACGATCGCGCCCGACGAGATCCCCGCGAAGATGCCCTCCTTGGCCGCCAGTTCGCGCCCAACCCGCACCGCGTCGTCGAGCTCGACGTCGACCACCTCGTCGTAGGCGTCCCGGTTGAGGATGTCGGGCACGAAGTTCGCGCCGAGGCCCTGGATCTTGTGCGGGCCGGCCTGCCCCTTCGTGAGCAGGGGTGAGTCGGCCGGCTCGACGGCGACGACGCGGATGTCGTCGCGCAGCTCCTTCAGCCGACCGCCCGCGCCCGTGATGGTGCCGCCGGTGCCGATGCCGGCGATGAAGATGTCGACCTCGCCGTCGGTGTCGGCCCAGACCTCCTCGGCGGTGGTCTCGCGGTGCACCTTGACGTTCGCCTCGTTCTCGAACTGGCGCGCCAGGATGGCGCCAGGCGTCTCGGCGACGATCTGCTGCGCGCGCTCGACAGCGCCGCGCATGCCGTCGCCGCCGGGCGTCAGCACGAGCTGGGCACCGTAGGCCTTCAGGATCGCGCGGCGCTCGACCGACATGGTCTCGGGCATGGCGAGGATCACGGTGTAGCCGCGGGCCGCGCCCACCATCGCGAGCGCGATGCCGGTGTTGCCGCTGGTGCCCTCGACGATCGTGCCGCCCGGCTGCAGCTCGCCCGATGCCTCAGCGGCCTCGATGATGGCCTTGCCGATGCGGTCCTTCACGGACGCGCCGGGGTTGTGGGACTCAAGCTTGACGAGCACCGTCGCGTCGGTCTCTCCCATGCGCTGCAGGCGCACCAGGGGAGTGCCGCCGATCGTTCCGGTGATGTCATCAGAGATGCGAGCCATATCGTTGCCTTTCATCGGGTGGAAGCAGTGCTTCTACTCTACGCGTGCCTGCCTGGTCCAGCGCTGGACGGACCGCACGCATTCCCGGCGCCGCAGCCCGCGAGCGGAGTGCGGCGCGATCGCGGTCCGGCGCCGGCGGCACCGGGCGGCGCGATCGCGGTCCGGCCGGCGGTAGCGTGATGCCGTGGCGCAACCGGCTGTGGGCGAGATCATCCGCGACGCGCGTGCGCGCCTGAGCCACGCGGGGATCGACGGCCCCGACGCCGAGCTGCTCGCGGCCTGGGCCCTGGGCGGCAGCCTCGGCGAGCTGCGCATCGCCATGGCGATGGGGCGGGTCTTCGAGCCGGATGCGCTGGCGCGCTTCCGTCAGGCCGTCGCGAGGCGGCTCGCGCGCGAGCCGCTGCAGCACATCACGGGCCTCGCACCCTTCCGCCACATCGAACTGGCGGTCGGCCCCGGCGTCTTCACGCCGCGGCCGGAGACCGAGCTGCTGGTCGACGTCGCGCTCGACCACCTGCGCCGGATGCGCAGCGGCACCAAGCGAGTGCTCGACGTCGGCACCGGCAGCGGCGCCGTGGCGATCTCCATCGCCCGGGAGAGCGACGCCCGGGTGATCGCGGTCGAGGCGAGCCCGGCGGCGTTCACCTGGGCGCGCCAGAACATTCAGGCGCTGGCACCCCAGACGGTGCTGCTGCACGGCGACGCCCGCGACCGCGCGGCGCTCGCGGCTGTCGGAGTCGAACCGGGCTCGCTCGCGGCGCTGGTGTCGAACCCGCCCTACGTGCCGCACGCTGCCGTGCCGGCGGACCACGAGGTGCGCGGCCACGATCCGGCCGCCGCCCTCTACTCCGGCGCGGATGGCCTCGATCTCGTCCGCGAGCTCGTCGCGCTCGCGGCGGAGCTTGTCGAGCCGGGCGGCCTGGTCGCCCTCGAACACACGGAGGAGCAGGGGGCGAGCGTGCGGCAGCTGCTCGACGCGAGCGGCTTCAGCGGTTCGCGCACGCACGCGGATCTCAGCGGCCGCGACCGCGTCACCGCCGCCATCCGCTAGCAGCACCGGCGGTACCATTGGCTGGTGCCCGCCATCCACGACTGCGCCGATCCCGCGTCCCTGCTCGCAGGCGTCCGCGCGGCCCGCACGGCGGTCGCGGCCGGCCGGAGCATCGTGATCCCGACCGACACCGTCTACGGCATCGCCGCCGACGCCTTCTCGCACGAGGCCGTCGCCGGACTGCTGGCCGCGAAGGGTCGCGACCGCGGTTCCCCGCCACCGGTGCTCGTCGCCGATCGCGCGATGGCGAGCGCGCTCGCCGAGCAGGTTCCCGCAGAACTCGAGCCGCTGCTGGATGCGCACTGGCCGGGCCCGCTCACGGTCATCCTGCGCGCGCAGTCGTCGCTCAGCTGGGATCTGGGTGACACCGGCGGCACCGTCGCGCTCCGGGTGCCCGATCACGTGATCGCCATTGAGCTGCTGCGCGAGACGGGGCCGCTCGCGGTCTCGAGCGCGAACCTGCACGGTCAGCCGGCGCCCACGCTCGCGGCGCAGGCGGTCGAGATGCTCGGCGAGTCCGTCTCCGTCGTGCTCGACGCGGGTCCCGTGGGCAGCGGCGCGCAGCCGGGCGAGCAGAACGGCTCGACGATCCTCGACTGCTCGAGCCCGGGCGTCTTCCGCATCGTCCGGCAGGGCGTGCTGCCCCGCGAGCAGATCGCGGACGTGCTGGGCGACCTGCTCGTCGACGGATGACGCCGTGAGCTTCCTGCTGATCACGGTCGCGGCGGCGGTCATCACGTTCGTCGCCTCGCAGATCGTGCTCCGCTTCGCACTGAAGCACTCCATCCACCCGCCCGTGCGGCAGCGCGACGTGCACTCGCGCCCCACGCCCCGCCTGGGCGGCGTCGCGATGGCCGTCGGCGTGCTCGCCACGTTCGGCATCGCCGCGCTCATCCCCGAGTTCGCCGGCATCTTCGCCGAGCCCACGCGCGTCTGGGCACTGCTGGGCGGCACCGTCGCCATCTGCGCCGTCGGCGTGCTCGACGACCTGTTCGACCTCGACTGGATGCTGAAGCTCGGCGCGCAGATCCTGGTCGCCGGTGGCGTCGCGTTCTGGGGCGTGCAGATCGTCAGCCTGCCGATCGCGGGCCTCACGCTGCCCTCGTCGACGATGGCGATCGTGCTCACCGTGCTCATCATCGTGGCTGTCATGAACGCCGTGAACTTCATCGACGGCCTCGACGGGCTGGTTGCCGGCACCACGATCATCGGATCGACCGCGTTCTTCGGCTACATCTGGATGATCAGCCAGAACCTCGGTCAGCAGAACGCCTACTTCTCGCTCGCGAGCCTCATCACCGCGATCATCGTGGGCGTCTGCCTCGGATTCCTGCCGACGAACTGGCACCCGGCGCGGATGTTCATGGGCGACGGGGGAGCGCTGATGCTGGGCCTGCTCACGGCAGCCAGCGCGATCGCGGTCACCGGCCAGATCGACCTCGGCACCATGGGCGGCCGCAGCCAGATCCTGCCCGCATTCATCCCGGTGCTGCTGCCGCTGGCGATCCTGGTGCTGCCGATGACCGACTTCGTGCTGGCCGTCGTGCGCCGCGTCATCAACGGCAACAGCCCGTTCGCGCCCGACCGCAAGCACCTGCACCACCGCCTGCTCGACATGGGGCACTCGCATCTCGGCGCCGTGCTCATCTTCTACACCTGGACGACGGTCGTGTCGGCCGGCTGCCTGCTCTTCCTCATCTGGCCCTGGTGGGTCGCCGTCGGCGTGATGCTCGTCGGGTTCGTGTTCTCCGCGCTGCTCACGGCAGCGCCCGTCAGCAGGCGCATCTGGCGCACTGCCCTGCGCGTGATGCGTGAGCGGCGCGCGCCTCATGGGAAGATCGAGTCGACCGAGATCGACGCCCACGTCGACGCACAGACCGAGCGGCAGGGAGACACCCGGTGAACACGAGCCAGATCATGCAGCGCATCCTGCTGTGGGGCGGCGTGCTCGCCGCGGCGGTCGCCGTGATCGGCGGCCTGGTCGGATGGTTCTTGGCGAGAGGTGCGGGCGTCGCGTCCGCGCTGGTCGGCACGGCACTGGCGATCATCTTCTGCATGCTCACGGCCGGCAGCATCCTGCTGGCGCTCAAGGTCTCGAAGGGCGAAATGGTCTCCGGTGCCTTCTTCGGGATCGTGCTGGGCGGCTGGCTGCTGAAGTTCGTGCTGTTCATCGTGCTCGTGTTCGTGCTGGGCGGTCAGGAGTGGCTGCACCGCGGCGTCGCCTTCGGGTCGCTGCTGGCGGCGGTGCTGGGATCGCTCGCCATCGACGTGATCGTGATCGCGACCAGCCGGCAGCCCACGATCGACAGTGACGCCGACGACGAGACGCAGGGGCGTCCCGCATCCGGTGCGCGAGCCTGATTCGGCGAGCGGCGTGGCCGACCGGGCCGCACCGCTCTGATAGTGTTCTGAGTGCTCCCCCCCACTGCGCCGCTCCTTCGTGAGCCTGGTTGCCCGAGGGGGCGCAACGACGTCGAACCGGCGCCAGGCGCCATGAGGTTGAGGAAGAAACGCTGAACGCCTTGATGACGCTGCTGGCCTCTGCTGGAACCGAGCCCGAGCCGTTCCACCCGCCGAGCATTGCCGACTTCTTCCCGCAGGTCTTCCTGTTCGCGGATCCGACCATCCCCTGGTTCGACGGCGAGTCGCCCATCTTCGGCATCAACCGCATCATGCTGGTGCGCTTCATCGCCGCGGCGGCCGTGATCCTCATCTTCGTGCTCGGCACCCGCAAGCTGCGCCTGATCCCGACCCGCGGGCAGAGCCTCATCGAGATGGGCCTCGGCTTCGTGCGCGACGGCATCGCCTACGACCTGCTGGGCGAGAAGGACGGCAAGCGGTTCCTGCCGATCATCACCACCATCTTCTTCATGGTGCTGGCGATGAACCTCACGGGCGTGATCCCGGGTCTCAACATCGCAGGCACGTCGGTGATCGGTGTGCCGCTCGTGCTGGCGATCGTCTCGTACATCGCGTTCATCTACGCAGGCGTGAAGAAGCACCCGGGCGCGTTCTTCAAGAACTCGCTCTTCCCCACCGGCGTGCCGTGGCCGCTCTACATCATCGTCACGCCCATCGAGGTCGTCTCCACCTTCATCCTGCGACCGGTCACGCTGACGCTCCGACTGATGATGAACCTGTTCGTCGGCCACCTGCTGCTGGTGCTGTTCTTCGCAGCGACGCAGTTCTTCCTCTTCAGCGCCGGGGGCCTGTTCCCGCTGCTGGGCATCGGCACCCTCGCGTTCGGCTTCGTCTTCACAGCCTTCGAGCTGCTCGTCGCCGTGCTGCAGGCCTACGTCTTCGCCATTCTCACCGCTGTCTACATCCAGCTCGCGCTGGCTGAAGAGCACTGACCAACCCCCGGACTCCCGGAACACAACGGAAGGAAACACCGTGGACAACGCCACGACCATTCTCGCCGAGATCAACGGCAACATCGGCACGGTCGGCTACGGCCTCGCCGCGATCGGCCCGGCCATCGGCGTCGGCATCGTCGTCGGCAAGACGATCGAGGGTGTCGCGCGCCAGCCCGAGCTCCAGGGCCGCCTGACGGTCCTGATGTTCATCGGCATCGCGTTCACCGAGGCGCTGGCCTTCATCGGCATCGCCACGTTCTTCTTCATGGTCTGAGGACCCGATGCTGACAACTGCACTCAGGATGGCGGAGGAGGGGGAAGCACCGAACCCCCTGCTGCCCGCCTTCTACGACATTCTCTGGTCGACAGTCGTCTTCGTCGTCCTGCTCGCGATCTTCTGGAAGGTCGTCCTGCCTCGCATGCAGGCGCTGCTCGACGAGCGCGCCGCAGCGATCGAGGGCGGCATCAAGAAGGCCGAGGAGGCGCAGGCGGAAGCCGCTGCAGCGCTGGAGTCGTACAACACCCAGCTCGCGGAGGCTCGCGCCGAGGCAGCGCACATCAAGGACAAGGCTCGCGCCGACGCCTCGAAGATCGAGGCCGACCTCCGGGCTCGCGCCATCGAGGATGCCGAGCGGATCACCGCGCAGGCGCAGCAGCGCATCGAGCAGGAGCGCCAGGCGGCGTTCTCCTCGCTGAAGTCCGAGGTGGGCACGCTCGCCCTTGACCTCAGCGAGAAGGTCGTCGGCGAGTCGATGGATGACGCGCGCTCGGCGAGCATCGTCGACCGATTCCTCGCTGACCTCGAGCGCGAGGGAGCGAAGCACTAGTGGGCAGCGCGACCAGCCAGGCACGAGCCGGCATCGACGAGGCGCTTCGGGCGCAGCCCCATGCGGGGCTCGAGGACGCACGGGAGCTCTTCCGAGCCTCGCGCGCCATCGAGCGCAGCCCGCAGGTGCTCTCGGCCCTCGCCGACTCGGTCTCGACCCCGGATGCGCGTGCGGCACTCGCCGAGCGCGTGCTCGGGCAGCTCGGGTCCACGACGGTCTCGATCGTCGCGCACCTGGCGCGCCAGCGCTGGTCGGATGCTGACGACATCCTCACCGCGATCGACAGCGCGGGCATCCGCGTCGCCGTCCAGGCTGCGGGGAGCGCGGATGTCGCGGGCGAGATCGCTTCCTTCCAGCGGATCGTCGCGTCCGACCCCGAGCTGGAGCTGGCCCTCGGCGGCCTGCGCGGCTCGGCCGACGACAAGGCACAGCTCGTGGAGCGCCTGCTCGCAGGCAGGTCGAGCGAGACCGCCGCGGTGATCCTCGAGCACCTCGTGCGCACACCGCGCGGCCGTCGCATCGGCGCACTGCTCCGCGGTGCTGCCTCGGAGGTGGCTTCGGCCGCGGGCCGCTCGCTCGCGACCGTGACCACGGCCCGTGAGATCCCTGCCGGGCAGCTCGACCGGCTCCGTGCCGGCCTCGAGCAGCAGTACGGCCGCTCGCTGCAGCTGCAGCAGATCGTCGACCCGGCAGTCCTTGGCGGGCTCCGCGTCTCGATCGGCGACGACATCATCGACGGCACCGTCCGTTCCAAGTTCACCGACCTCCGCCTGCAGCTCGGCTAGGTCGAAAGTCCCGAAGAGGAAGACACATGTCAGAGCTCACCATCAGCCCCGACGAGATCAAGGGCGCCCTCGCCGACTTCGTCTCGTCCTACGAGGCATCCACCTCGACGACGGCCGAGGTCGGTCACGTCATCGACGCCGCGGACGGCATCGCGCACGTCGAGGGCCTGCCCGGCGTCATGGCGAACGAGCTCGTCCGCTTCGCGGACGGCACGCTCGGTCTCGCGCAGAACCTCGACGAGACCGAGATCGGCGTCGTCGTGCTCGGTGAGTTCGACGGCATCGTGGCAGGCATGGAGGTGACCCGCACCGGCGAGGTCCTCTCCGTCCCCGTCGGCGAGGGCTACCTCGGCCGCGTCGTCGACCCGCTCGGCATGCCGATCGACGGCCTGGGCGACGTCGCTTCGAGCGGCCGCCGCGCCCTCGAGCTGCAGGCGCCCGGCGTCATGCAGCGCAAGTCGGTGCACGAGCCGCTGCAGACCGGCATCAAGGCGATCGACGCCATGATCCCCGTCGGCCGCGGTCAGCGCCAGCTGATCATCGGCGACCGCCAGACCGGCAAGACGGCGCTGGCGATCGACACGATCATCAACCAGAAGGCCAACTGGGAGTCGGGCGACGTCAACAAGCAGGTGCGCTGCATCTACGTCGCCGTCGGCCAGAAGGGCTCGACCATCGCCTCGGTGAAGGGCGCGCTCGAGGACGCCGGTGCGATGGAGTACACCACCATCGTCGCCTCGCCCGCATCCGACCCTGCGGGCTTCAAGTACCTCGCTCCCTACACGGGCTCGGCCATCGGCCAGCACTGGATGTACGAGGGCAAGCACGTCCTGATCATCTTCGACGACCTGTCGAAGCAGGCGGAGGCCTACCGCGCCGTCTCGCTGCTGCTGCGCCGCCCGCCGGGCCGCGAAGCATACCCGGGTGACGTCTTCTACCTGCACTCGCGTCTGCTCGAGCGCTGCGCGAAGCTCTCTGATGAGCTGGGCGCTGGCTCGATGACGGGTCTGCCGATCATCGAGACGAAGGCCAACGACGTCTCGGCGTACATCCCGACCAACGTGATCTCGATCACCGACGGCCAGATCTTCCTGCAGTCCGACCTCTTCAACGCCAACCAGCGTCCCGCGGTCGACGTGGGCATCTCGGTCTCGCGAGTCGGTGGCGACGCGCAGGTGAAGTCGATCAAGTCGGTCTCCGGAACGCTGAAGCTCGAGCTCGCGCAGTACCGCTCGCTCGAGGCCTTCGCGATGTTCGCATCCGACCTCGACGCCACGTCGCGCCGTCAGCTCGCCCGTGGCGCTCGCCTCACCGAGCTGCTGAAGCAGCCGCAGTACTCGCCGTACCCGGTCGAGGAGCAGGTCGTCTCGATCTGGGCCGGCACCAACGGCAAGTTCGACGACGTCGAGGTGAGCCAGGTGCTGCAGTTCGAGTCCGAGCTGCTCGAGCACCTGCGCAACAACAGCACGCTGCTCGCCACGATCCGCGACGCCGCGAAGCTGGACGACGAGACCAAGGCTCAGCTCGAGTCCGAGGTCGACGAGTTCGCCAGGAACTGGCAGGGCAAGGATGCGCCGAGCATCACCGACCCCGGCACCGAGTCCAGCAACCCGATGGTCGAGGACGTCAACCAGGAGCAGATCGTCAAGGGTCGTCGCTGACCTACGCTTAAGGAGGCGTCATGGGAGCCCAGCTCCGGGTCTACACGCAGAAGATCAAGTCTGCGCAATCGACCAAGAAGATCACGAAGGCGATGGAGCTCATCGCTGCATCGCGCATCCAGAAGGCGCTCGTGCGCGTGAAGGCGTCGAACCCGTACGCCCGAGCGCTCACGCGCGCCGTGAGCGCGGTCGCGACGTACTCCAACGAGGCGCACCCGCTGACCGTCGAGCGCGATGAGCTCAAGCGCGCCGCGATCGTCGTCCTGACGAGCGATCGCGGCCTGGCAGGAGCGTTCAACTCGCAGATCATCCGCGAGGTGGGCGAGCTGCGGGCGAAGCTCGAGGCTGAGGGCAAGGAGGTCGATCACTACCTGATCGGCAATAAGGCCGTCGGCTACTTCAAGTTCCGCCAGCGCCCCTACATCAGGGAGTGGACGGGCATCTCGGATGTCCCCACCCCCGAGGTCGCGCAGGAGATCGCGGAGGCGGTGCTCGAGGCATACGTCTCGGAGCAGGTCGACGAGATCCATGTCGTCTACAACCGCTTCGTCAGCATGATGACGCAGGACCCGACGTCGGTCCGCCTGCTGCCCCTCGAGGTCGTGGAGGCGGAGGATGCAGGCACCGCAGAGCACCTCCCGCTGTACGAGTTCGAGCCCGAGCCCGCTCGCGTGCTCGACGCACTGCTGCCGGTCTACGTCGAGAGCCGCATCTTCAACGCGCTGCTGCAGTCGGCCGCCGCCAAGCAGGCCGCAACGCAGAAGGCGATGAAGTCGGCCTCCGACAACGCAGACAAGCTCATCACCGACTACACCCGCCTGCGCAACAACGCGCGCCAGGCCGAGATCACGACGCAGATCTCCGAGATCGTGGGCGGCGCGGACGCCCTCGCCTCGGCGAAGTAGCCACGAAAGGCAATCACCATGACCATCACTGACACCCCCGCTGCCTCGCAGACGCAGGCCGGCGTCGGTCGCGTCGCTCGCGTGACCGGGCCCGTCGTCGACATCGAGTTCCCGCACGACGCGATCCCCGGCATCTACAACGCGCTGAAGACGACCGTCGACTTCGGCGACGGCACGCCCACGCAGGAGATCACGCTCGAGGTCGCGCAGCACCTCGGCGACGACCTCGTCCGCGCCATCGCGCTGAAGCCGACGGACGGCCTCGTCCGCGGCCAGGAGGTGCGCGACACCGGCGAGTCGATCACGGTGCCCGTCGGCGACGTCACCAAGGGCAAGGTCTTCAACGTCATCGGCGAGGCGCTGAACCTCGCTGAGGGCGAGACCCTCGAGGTCTCGGAGCGCTGGGGCATCCACCGCCAGGCGCCGTCGTTCGACCAGCTCGAGTCGAAGACGCAGCTGTTCGAGACCGGCATCAAGGTCATCGACCTCCTCACCCCGTACGTGCTGGGCGGCAAGATCGGCCTGTTCGGCGGTGCCGGTGTCGGCAAGACCGTGCTCATCCAGGAGATGATCCAGCGCGTCGCGTCCGACCACGGTGGTGTCTCGGTGTTCGCCGGTGTCGGCGAGCGCACGCGTGAGGGCAACGACCTCATCCACGAGATGGAGGAGGCGGGCGTGTTCGACAAGACCGCCCTCGTCTTCGGCCAGATGGATGAGCCCCCGGGCACGCGTCTGCGCGTTGCGCTGAGCGCGCTGACGATGGCGGAGTACTTCCGCGACGTGCAGCAGCAGGACGTGCTGCTGTTCATCGACAACATCTTCCGCTTCACGCAGGCGGGCTCCGAGGTCTCGACGCTGCTCGGCCGCATGCCCAGCGCCGTCGGCTACCAGCCGAACCTCGCTGACGAGATGGGTGTGCTCCAGGAGCGCATCACGTCGACCCGCGGCCACTCCATCACGTCGCTGCAGGCCATCTACGTGCCCGCTGATGACTACACCGACCCGGCCCCGGCCACGACGTTCGCGCACCTCGACGCCACGACCGAGCTCTCGCGTGAGATCGCGTCGAAGGGTCTCTACCCGGCCGTCGACCCGCTCACGTCGACCAGCCGCATCCTCGACCCGCGCTACCTGGGCGACGACCACTACCGCGTCGCGACGACGGTCAAGCAGATCCTCCAGAAGAACAAGGAGCTGCAGGAGATCATCGCCATCCTCGGTGTCGACGAGCTGTCCGAGGAGGACAAGATCGTCGTGAACCGTGCGCGCCGGATCCAGCAGTTCCTCTCGCAGAACACCTACATGGCGAAGAAGTTCACCGGTGTCGAGGGCTCCACGGTGCCGCTCAAGGAGACGATCGAGTCGTTCGACGCGATCGCCAAGGGCGACTTCGACCACGTCGCAGAGCAGGCGTTCTTCAACGTCGGCGGCATCTCGGACGTCGAGGAGAAGTGGGCGCAGATCCAGAAGGACAACGGCTGATGGCACTCACCGTCAGCATCGTCTCCGCCGAGGACGAGGTCTGGACGGGCGAGGCCACGCAGGTCATCGCCAAGACCACCGAGGGCGAGATCGGCATCCTGAAGGGCCACGAGCCCGTGCTCGCGGTGCTGGCCGACGAGGGTCAGGTGCGCGTCACCGAGGCCTCCGGCACGGTGCACACCGTGGAGGCGGCCGATGGCTTCCTCTCGGTCGACCACGACCGCGTCGAGATCGTCGCGCGGAACGCCAAGCTCGCGTGATCGTCCTGCTGCCGCCCAGCGAGACGAAGGCGGCAGGCGGGATGGGCGCCAGCCTCACGACGGCCAGTCTGGGATTCCCCGGGCTGGCCGTCGTCCGTTCGCGGGCGCTGGCAGCGCTCGACCGCCTGGTCGCTCGGGGGCAGGACACGTCGACGCCGGCGAAGGCGCGCGCCGCGGCCGACAACGCCTCGGTGCGCACGTCGCCGACGATGCCCGCCGTCGATCGCTACACGGGGGTGCTCTTCAACGCGCTCGATGCCGCATCGCTCGATGCCGACGCGCGCGCATGGGTCGAGGGTCACGTCGTGATCCAGTCCGCGCTGCTCGGGTTCGTGCGGGCGTGCGATGGGATTCCGTCCTACAAGGTGTCGGCGACATCGAAGCTGCCGGGGGAGCGGATGCGCGACCTGTGGTCGGATGCGGGCTCGTCGATCGAGGGCTTCGTGGTCGACCTGCGCTCGAAGGCCTACGCGCAGCTCGCACCGGTGCCGGGCGCCGTGACGGTCGAGGTCGTCTCGCCCGACGGTGCCGCGCTGAACCACTGGAACAAGGCCGGCAAGGGTGCGCTGGTGCGCGCGCTTGCGGTCTCCGGCGCCCGGGCCGACTCGGCGGATGCCCTGGTGCGGTGGGCGGAGTCGACCGACGTGCCCCTGTTCCGCACCGACAGCGGCGTGCGCCTGGTCGTCCAGGACCCCCGCTTCGCCCCCGCCCCGTAGAAGGAGGAGCCCCC
>NZ_JBISGY010000026.1:0-292159 GCF_045064095.1 Agrococcus sp. Ld7
CTGCAACAACCCCGTCAGCCGCGCCGACACCGACCACACCCGCGCCTACGCCGACGGCGGCACCACCGCCCTCGCCAACCTCGCCCACCTCTGCCGACGCCACCACACCATGAAGCACGCCACCCGCTGGGCCGTCCAACAACTCGCCGACGGCATCCTCGAATGGACCAACCCCCTCGGCGACACCTACCGCGACGAACCCCAACCCCAAGGCCCACGCTTCACCAGCACGAGAACCACCGACGACCGGCCACGAGGCACCCACGAACGCGGCGAACCCGAGCAATCCAACGCGCCACCCGCCGCCATGCCGTTCTGAAGGGCGCAGTCGACACAGCGCGCAACCGCAACCGCAGCCTCCTGGCCCGCGCGCTCGGCAGATCCCCTCGCCCGCCGCCCCCTGAGTCCAGCGTGTCGAGGCCGGTCGCGGCTCGAGATCCGGACCCCACGCGATCCGGGGGGCGTGGCATGCTCGCCGCATGACGAACCGACCGGAGACACTCGAGCGCATCCGCGAGGCCTTCGAGCCGCTGCCGATCCGACTGCAGCCGATGTTCGGCGAGCAGGCAATCTACTGCGATGACCGCATCTTCGGCTTCGTCTGCGACGACACCCTGCTGCTGAAGCTGGTGCCAGAAGCAGCGGAGCTCACCGAGCACCTGCCGCGCGGTGAGGCCTACCCGGGGTCGAAGCCGTACGGCATCGTCGATGATGACGCGATGGACGACATCGACTGGCTGCATGAGGTCGCGCAGACGATCGCCGCGACACAGCCGCACAAGCCTCGCGCGCAGTCCGCGAGGCGGTCGAAGGCGGCCGGCGACGGCCGATGATCAGGGTGCGCTCGCTAGCCTGGGGGCATGACGCGCACACTCGGATCCAGCGACATCCAGGTCTCACCGATCGGGCTCGGCTGCAACAACTTCGGCCGCCGGGGCACCCGCACCGAGGACCAGTCGGGCACCGACGCGGTCATCCACGCCGCCATCGATCACGGCATCACGCTGTTCGACACGGCAGACATCTACGGCAACCCGGCGACGACGTCCGAGACGCTCATGGGCGTCGCGATCGCGAAGGCCGGCAGTGCCGCCCGCGACCGCATCGTGCTCGCCACCAAGTGGGGCCACCAGGATCTCGCCGTCGAGGGCACGGAGGCGTGGGGCGCGAAGGGTGCGCGCGGATACATCCGCAACGCCGTCGAAGCATCGCTGCGACGGCTGCAGACGGATCGCATCGATCTCTACCAGATGCACACGCCCGACCCGGAGACGCCCATCGAGGAGACCGTCCGCGCGCTTGACGAGCTGGTCGCCGAGGGCAAGATCCGTGCCTATGGACATTCCAACTTCTCCCCGGAGCAGATCGCAACCGCCGCCGCGGTCGAGACGCAGAACGGCTTCGTCTCCGCGCAGGACGAGTACTCGCTCGTTGCCCGCGACGTCGAGCGCGAGGTGCTGCCCGCGGTGCTCGAGACCGGCATCGGCTTCCTGCCCTACTTCCCGCTCGCCAATGGGCTGCTCTCCGGCAAGTACTCGGGCGGCACGGGTCCGGCCGATGGGCGGTTGACGGCGCTCAAGCCGCAGCTGCTGGATGGCGTCGACTGGGCGCGCATCGAGCAGTACGAGCGCATCGCCCGCGACGCTGGTCGCACGATGCTGGAGACGACCTTCCAGTGGCTGCTCGCGCAGCCCGCCGTCACGAGCGTCATCGCCGGCGCGACCAGCCCAGAGCAGATCGCGCAGAACGCAGCCGCCGGCAACGGATCGCTCGACCCCGCGACCGTCGAGGAGATCGCCGATCTGTTCGCCTGAACGGGGCTCGCTTGCGGGTTTCGATCTCCATGAGATTGCATGGAGCCCTCCCCACCTTCCGGGCCGATCGAGAGGACCAGCCATGCAGCAGGTGAAAGCCGTCATCGCACGGACCAAGGGTGCGCCCGTCGAGGTGACGACGATCAACGTTCCCGACCCGGGCCCAGGGGAGGCCGTGGTGCGCGTGCAGTCCTGCGGCGTCTGCCACACCGACGTGCACTACCGCGAGGGCGGCATCAACGACGACTTCCCGTTCCTGCTCGGCCACGAGGCCGCGGGCGTCGTCGAGGCCGTGGGCGAAGGCGTCACCACGGTGTCGCCGGGCGACTTCGTGGTGCTCAACTGGCGCGCGGTCTGCGGCAGCTGCCGCGCGTGCAGCCGCGGAGAGCCGCAGTACTGCTTCAACACCGCTAACGCGAAGCAGAAGATGACCCTCGAGGACGGCACGGAGCTCTCGCCCGCACTCGGCATCGGGGCGTTCGCAGAGAAGACCCTCGTCGCTGCCGGCCAGTGCACCAAGGTCGACCCCGATGCCCGGCCCGCGGCCGTCGGCCTGCTGGGCTGCGGCGTGATGGCAGGGCTCGGCGCCGCCATCAACACCGGCGAGACCACGCGCGGCAGGTCTGCAGCGGTGATCGGCTGCGGCGGTGTCGGCATGGCCGCCATCGCCGGTGCGGCCCTCTCCGGCGCGAGCCCCGTGATCGCCGTCGACATCGACGCCAAGAAGCTCGACCGGGCGCGCGGCTTCGGGGCCACGCACACGGTCGACTCATCGAAGCTCGACCCGGTGGAGGAGATCAAGCGCATCTGCGCCCAGGTCTACACCGGCGCGGAGGGCGCGGATGTCGTCATCGAGGCCGTTGGCCGCCCGGAGACCTGGAAGCAGGCGTTCTACGCGCGCGACCTCGCGGGCACCGTGGTGCTGGTCGGCGTGCCGACGCCCGACATGCGCGTTCCCGACCTGCCGCTCATCGACGTCTTCGGCCGCGGTGGTGCGCTGAAGTCGAGCTGGTACGGCGACTGCCTGCCCAGCCGCGACTTCCCCATGCTCGTCGACCTCTACACCTCGGGCCGGCTCGATCTCGACGCGTTCGTGTCGGAGGAGATCGGCATCGATGACGTGGAGTCCGCATTCGAGAAGATGCATCACGGTGAGGTGCTGCGATCGGTGGTGATGTTCGCGTGAGCGCTCGCGTGGACCACGCGGTGGTCTCAGGAACCTTCTCGCTCGACGGCGAGACGCACGAGGTCGACAACAACCTGTGGGTGGTCGGCGACGACCGCGAGTGCGTCGTGATCGACGCCCCGCACGACGTCGACGCCATCATGGCGCTCGTGGGGGAGCGCACCCTGCGTGCGATCCTGCTCACGCACGCTCACGACGACCACTGCCGTGTCGCGCCGCAGCTCCGCGAGCGCACGGGCGCCCCGGTGATGCTGCACCCCGCCGACCGGCCGCTGTGGGAGCTCACCCATGCGCCCGAGGGCCGCGTCTGGGACGTCGACCTCGACGACGGGTGGGAGATCACCGTCGGCGGCATCACGCTGCGCGCCATCCACACGCCCGGGCACGCGCCCGGTGCGGTGTGCTTCTGGGCACCCGACCTCGGGGTGCTGTTCAGCGGCGACACCCTCTTCGAGGGCGGCCCCGGTGCCACCGGACGATCCTTCAGCGATGAGGCGCTCATCAAGGCGTCGATTCGGTCGCGGCTGTTCGAGCTGCCCGGGGAGACGGTGGTCCACACCGGCCACGGACCCGACACGACCATCGGTGCCGAGAGGGCAGCCCTCGGCACCGCTTGAGAGCGCGCGGGCGCGCTGCGTCAGGCTGCCGGGTGCGCCCGGTCAGTACTCCGTGCCGTAGCGATCGATGTACGGCTGGATGTCGCCTGCCCGCAGCGCGTCGCCCAGGGCCGCGGTCTGCGCCAGGTCGACCGTGTTGACGGACTGCCCACCGACCGTCCCAAAGCCGGTGATCGGCGCCATGAGGCTGACGACGTCGCCGCGCTCGAGGTTCTGGCTCAGATCGCTGAGCGCGATCATGTCGTCGATCGACAGCTCGCCGGTGATCTTCAGGCGGTCGGCGAAGTGGCCGAACACCTTGACGAGCTCTGCCGGGTTCGCGGCGGCGATCTCATCGATGCGCTCCATCATGCCGATCACGGCGGCGCGCTGCCGCTCGGTGCGGTCCAGGTCGCCCTGCGGCAGGCCCTTGCGCTGGCGCACGTAGATGAGGCCGTCGGTGCCCGCGAGGTGCACGGGGTCAGCGGTGAAGTCGACCACTCGGCCGGTGCTGTTGACGGTCACCCGCGTGGGATGCTCGTTCTCCGCATCGAACCCCTCGAGCGCGCGGGTCAGCGCGATGAAGCCCTGGAAGTCCGCCTGCACCACATAGTCGATCTCGAGACCGCCGAACATCGACGACACGGTCTCGGTCATCACCGATGTGCCGCCGCGTGCGAACGCGGAGTTGATCTTGCCGGAGCCGAGGCCGCCGGCGAGCGGGACCCAGGAATCGCGCGTGATCGACACGAGCGAGAGCGACTCGCGATCCGCCGAGATCTGCGCGAGCATGATCGCATCCGCCTGCCCGGTCATGCTGCCGGGCGTTCGCGAGTCGGTGCCCAGCAGCAGCGCGGTGACGGCGCCCTCCGGCAGCGGGTCAGCGGCGGCGGTCGGTGTCGGGCTGGGCGTGGGAGTGGGCGTCGGTGACGGAGCGACCGCGCTCGGCGTCGGCGACGTCGTCGGCTGCGGCTCCTGCTGGGGCACGCATCCTGAGAGCGCGAGTGCCGCCACCACCGTCAGGGAAGCCCATCGAGCCGCGCGCGTGCGGCACCGTGTCGTCGACTGCATCCGTCGTCGCTCCCCGTCTCGAACCGTCTGCCTCGACGAGGCTAGCGCCTGCTCGGGCGAGCTCCGTGCTACCGGACCACCGCGTAGCCCTGCTCGCCCCGAGGGTTCGCCGCCGCCCGGATCGTGCCGTCGGCGTCGTACGACGCGAACGACAGGCGACCGAGCGACCAGGGTCCCGCATCGGTCACGTCGTGACCGCGGCGACGGAGCTCCGCGATGGTCGTCTCGCCCAGCCGCGACTCGACATGCAGGCCGGCCGGCTCCCACACGCGCGGCTCGAACGAGGAGACGAGATGCGTGGTGTGCCAGGCCGGGGCGTCGATCGCCGACTGGGGTGTGAGGCCGAGCACGCGCATGCCCAGCAGCATCGAGAGCTGCCACTGATCCTGCTGGTCGCCACCCGGGGTGCCGAGCGCAGCGACCGAGCCGTCGTCATCGACGAGCATCGTCGGCGACAGCGTGGTGCGCGGGCGGATGCCGGGGGCGAGGCTCGTGGGCAGGCCCGGTTCCAGCCACAGCATCTGCGCTCGCGTGCCCAGGCAGAAGCCGAGCTCCGCGATCGCGGGGCTCGACTGCAGCCAGCCGCCGGACGGGGTCGCCGAGATGACCATGCCGTCGCGGTCGACGACATCGACGTGGCAGGTGTCGCCTCGGGTCGGCTCACCGGCGCCTTCTGGCGTCTCGGCCTCGTGCACGGTCTGCACCGCAGGCATCCGAGGCTCGCCGCGCAGCGCCCCCGGTCGCAGCTCGCGCGATGCCTGCGCGCCGATGCGTGCGCGCCGCTCGGCGAGGTAGTCGGGCGCGAGCAGCCGCGACAGGTCGGCGCCGTCGCCGAACCAGGCATCGCGATCGGCGAAGGCGAGCTTCGCCGCCTCGGTCGCGACGTGCACGAGCTCCGCGTCGAACGCATCCGCCGCCGCCGGCAGCAGCGGCTCGAGCATGCCGAGCTGCGCGAGCAGCGCCGGACCCTGCGACCAGGCGCCCACCTTGTGCACGGTGGTGCCGCGCCACGGCAGCGACAGCGTCTGCTCCCACGTCGGCCGCCAGGCCGCCATGTCGTCACCCGTCAGCAGTCCCGCGTGCGCGTCGCCCGAGGAGTCCATGCTGGCGACGCGGCAGTGGCGATCGATCGCCTCGGCGACGAAGCCCTCGCTCCAGGCGGCGATCGCCGCGTCGCACGCGGCCTCGCGCTCCTTGCCGCGACCGGCATCAGCGAGGCGCCGATAGGTCTCGGCGAGCGCGGGATTGCGGATCACGGCCCAGTCATCGGGGGCGGGATCGGCCCAGAGCCGCGCGGAGGCGGCCCAGTGCTCGCGGAAGAAGTCGGCACGGCCCGCGATCGTGCGGGCGACCCGAGGCAGCACTCGGTGGCCCCGGTCGGCGAGCTCGATCGCGAACGACAGCACGTCGGCCGGCGCCCAGCTGCCGTGCTCGCGCAGCAGCGTGAGCCACGCCGGCACGGCGCCCGGCACCACCGCGGGGAGCAGGCCGGTGCCGGGGATGTGCTCGATGCCGTCCGCGCGCATCGCCTCGATCGTGGCTGCAGCGGGCGTCACGCCCTGCCCGCACAGCACGCGAGGCTCGGAGCCGGGCACCCGCACGATGAGCGGCAGGTCGCCGCCGGGACCGTTGAGGTGCGGCTCCACCACGTGCAGCACGAAGCCGGTCGCGACGGCGGCATCCGCGGCGTTGCCGCCGCGCTCCAGCACGGCCATCCCGCTCGACGATGCGAGCCAGTGCGTGGAGGCGACGGCGCCGAAGGATCCGGTGAGCTCTGGGCGAGTGCGCATCACCCCACGCTAGCGATCCGCGAGCACCCGCTCAGCAGAGTGTGCGGGATCGAGGTCGAGCCGACGCAGCAGCTGCGCGTTGAGCGCCACCACCACCGTCGACGCCGACATGAGCAGCGCGCCCACCGACATCGGCAGCACGAAGCCGATCGGCGCGAGGATCCCGGCGGCGAGCGGCACCGACAGCACGTTGTACCCGGCCGCCCACCACAGGTTCTGCACCATCTTCTTCGCGCTCTCCCGCGAGAGCTGCACGACCGACAGCACGCTGCGCGGGTCGGAGCTGGCGAGGATCACATCCGCTGACGCGATCGCGACATCCGTTCCCGCACCGATGGCGAGACCCACGTCAGCGCGAGCGAGCGCCGGCGCGTCGTTGACCCCGTCTCCCACGAACGCCACCGTGCGGCCCTCGGCCTGCAGCTGCGCGACCTCACGCTCCTTGTGCTCGGGGCGCACGCCCGCAGACACCCGGTCGATTCCGAGCTCCCGTGCGACCGCCTGTGCGACGGCCTCGGCGTCGCCCGTGATCATGCCGACCTCGACGCCCAGCGCGTGCAGCGCATCCACCGCCTGTCGCGACTCGGCCCGGATCTCGTCGGCCAGCCGCAGCGCGCCCGCCACGACGCCGTCGATCACGACGTGCAGGATGATCGCGCCCTCCTCACGCCACGCCTCGACCTCCGGCAGCTCGCTCGCTCCCTCCTCGTCGAGCATGTGGGGTCCGCCGACGCGCACGCGCCGACCGTCGACGGTGGCGGTGACCCCGACGGCAGGGGAGGAGGTGAAATCATCCGCCTCGGCCACCGTCAGCCGGGCTCGCTCTGCCGCCCTCGTGATCGCCCTGGCAAGCGGATGCTCGCTCGGCGCCTCGGCGGCGGCTGCGAGGGAGAGCAGTCCGTCGGTGTCGCCGTCGACGGCGATCTGCTCGAGCACGGCGGGCTCGCCAGCGGTGAGCGTGCCGGTCTTGTCGAACAGCACGATGTCGACCCGCCGCATGGTCTCGAGTGCGAGCCGGTCGGCGACGAGGACGCCGCCTCGTGCCGCGCGCTCGGTCGCGATCGACACGACGAGCGGGATCGCGAGCCCCAGGGCGTGCGGGCAGGCGATCACGAGCACGGTGACCGCGCGGATGACCGCCGCGTCGGGCTGGCCGACGGCCGTCCAGACGACCGCGGTGATGATGGCGGCGCCCAGCGCGAACCAGAACAGCCATCCTGCGGCACGGTCGGCGAGCCGCTGCGCCTTCGAGCTCGAGGCCTGCGCGTCGGCCACGAGTCTGCGGATCCCTGCCAGTGCGGTGTCGTCGCCGATCGCATCGACCCGCACGCGAACGCCGGAGTCGGTCGCGACGGTGCCCGCCACGACCCGGTCGCCGACACCGCGGGCGCTGGGTCGCGACTCCCCGGTGATCATCGACTCGTCGAAGCTCGCGGAGCCGTCGACGATCACGCCGTCCGCGGGCACGCGCGCGCCCGGTCGCACCATGACGACGTCGTCCAGCTGCAGCTCGTCGGGGGCGACCCGCTCGGTGCCCCCATCGACGACGCGCTCGGCCTCGTCGGGCAGGAGCGCCGCGAGCGAGTCGAGCGCCGATGATGTCTGCGCGAGCGAGCGCATCTCGATCCAGTGGCCGAAGAGCATGATGGTCACGAGCAGCGCGAGCTCCCACCAGAACTCCAGCTCGTGGTCGACGAGGCCGAGCGACGAGGCCCACGATGCGACGAACGCGACGGTGATCGCCAGCCCGATCAGGAGCATCATGCCGGGCTTGCGCGCCCTGAGCTCGTCGACAGCACCGGTCAGGAAGGGCCGGCCGCCGACGACGTAGAGCACCGTGCCGAGCACCGGCGAGGCCCACGGCAGCCATGGCCAGTCGGGCAGGGTGTATCCCACGATCGACGCGAACATGCCGCTGAGCAGCACGGTCGGCACCGAGAGCGCGAGCATCCACCAGAAGAGGCGTCGGAAGATCGCGACGTGACCGTCGTGGCCGCCGTGGCCGCCGTGCGTCGCGTCGCCGCCGTGCGTCGCGTGGCCGCGGTGATCAGCGGACGCATCGCGGGCTGCAGCTGCGATGTCGGAACGCTGATCGTGCTCCTGCGAGTGGGGTTCGTGTGTACCGCTCATGCCCAGACCATATACCCCCTAGGGGTATGCAGCAAGCCCCGTGCCGACGCGGCCTCGGGCATCGCGGCAGCGGCTCTCCACAGGTCGCTGCAGCCTGCCGCGGCGGTATCCCGTCATGTCGCATGCTCACGCGCATGGACACCGTTCGCATTCGCACCCCGCAGTCCCTCCTCCGTGTGCTGCCGCGCCTGGTGGGGCCGCTCGCCCCGCCCTCGCTCGTCGTGCTGCCGTTCACGGCTGGCCGCTCGGGCATGCCGATGATGCTTGACCTGCCGGGTCCGCGCGACGTCGCGGTCACGGCGAACACGATCCTCACGGCCATGCAGGGCGGCGAGGCTGTGGTGCTCATCGCGTGCCTCGGCGCTCCGCTCGGCGCCGGTCCGCTGCCGCTGCGCAGCGAGCTGCGGCGCGTGTGCGAGCGGCTCGGCAGCTGCGGCGTCGTGACGCTCGACCTGCTCGCGCTCGCTCCGGACGCCTGGGGCGACTACGCGCATCCCGATGGCGCGCGCGGCCCGCGCGCCGAGCTCGACCTGCTCGAGGACCCGCTGCCGGGGGTGCCGCTGCCCGCATCGATCCCGGGCGTGCCGGGCGACGAGGATGGTGCGGCGATGCGAGCCGTCGCGGAGCGGCTCGAGCACCTCGAGCCCGAGGTGCTCGACACCGCACGTGCCGACCCGATCGCGGCGCTGGAACGCGCGGTCGCGCTCGCAGCGCACCTGGAAGCGGGGTCGGAGACGGGCGATGCGGCGGCAACCAAGACGGCGGCCGCGGCGGCGACTGCGGCGGCGATCGCGAGCGCGCTCGTCGAGAGCCCCGCGATGCGGGACCTCGCGATCGAGCTCGCGATCGATGGCGAGGACGCCGCAGCCAGAACGCTGGCCGCGATCGAGCGCGGCACGCCGCTCGCCGTCGATGCCGCCGCCACCCGCTTCCTGGGGATGGGGCCGGCACCGCAGGCGGCGGTCCTGCACGACCGGCTGCGCCGCTGGACGACGATCGCCGCAGCCGTGCCGCTCGAGTCGCGCGCCCCGCTGCTCGTCATCGTGGGCTTCCTGCAGTTCTTCGTGGGCAGGGGCCGAACCGCGGGCCGCTGCGCCGAGCTCGCGATGGTGATCGACCCGTCACTCACGATGGCGCCGCTGCTGCGCGACATCGTCGATGCGAGAGGAGCGCCCGACTGGGTGCTCACCCAGCGGCGGGAGGTACCGTCGCGGCATGACGACTGAACACGTGCACGACGTCCTCGTAGTCGGCGGCGGCAACGGCGGGCTCTCGGCGGCCGCGCACCTGCTGCGCCGGGGGAGCAAAGACGTCGGCCTCATCGAACCGGCAGACCGGCACGTCTACAAGCCGCTGCAGCACTACGTCGGCACAGGGCTGGCCGACTTCGACGAGCTGGCCAGGCCGCAGGCCTCGCTGATCCCCGACGGCGTCGCGTGGCATCGCACCGCGGCCGTCTCGATCGACCCGGTGCAGCGGATCGTCCACTGCGCGGACGGCAGCAAGGTGCGCGGCCGCGACATCCTGCTCGCACCGGGCGCGCGCATCGATTGGGACCTGCTGCCGGGTGCCGAGGCGGCCCTCGCCGAGGGCACGGCCATCACGACCTTCGTCGACGGCGCGCTTGGCGACGCGCGCACGCGACTCGCCGGGATGACGGGCGGGCGGGCGATCTTCCACGTGCACGACCAGCCGGCCTCGGGGCAGGAGACGGCGTTCAAGCCGCTCTTCATCGCCTGCGACATGTGGCAGTCGGCGGGGGTGCTCGACCGCATCCACGTGGTGCTGGCGCACGAGGGCGCGCGGTTGCATGCCGTGGAGGCGATCGAGCGCGAGATCCGCCGGCACCTGGATGACTACGGGGTCGACGTCCGGCTGGCAACGCGCATCGAGCGCATCGACGGTGCCGACGTCACGTTGACCGGACCGGATGGGTCCGGCGTGGAGCGCGCCGAGCTCGTCGCACTCCATCCGCCGTACGCCGCGCCGGCGATGATCGCCGATTCCGGACTCGACGGTCCGGGCACCGGCGGGTTCGTCGCGATCGACCCCGAGACGCTCCGCCACCGGGTGCACCCGCGCATCTGGGCCGTCGGCGACGCCGCCGATCTCGGCTCCGGTCGCACGGGTGGAGGGCTGCGCCAGCAGGTGAAGATCGCCGTCGAGAACATCCGGCGCGCTCGCGGAGGCATGCCGCTGCAGCGCTACGACGGGTACACGGTCGCGCCGATCGCGACCGCGAGACGCAGCCTGTCCTTCGGCGAGTACGACCGCGCGCTGCGCGTGCGCCGCAGCCTGCCCGTGCCCGACCAGATCCGCTCCACGCCCGTGTGGCACCTGCTCGACCGGTACGCGCTGCCGCAGGCCTACTGGCATCGCATCCTGAGGGGCAAGCTGTAGCTCCGACGCTCTCCCGCGGGCGATGCGCGCCGAACGCCCGAGGCATGGGAGACTGGAGGGCGTGACCCATATCGGAGCGGCGACCGGCGAGTACGCCACACAGGGGCCTGAGGGCAGTCGGTTCGCCGTGCGCTGGGCGGGCATGACCGACACCGGCTTCCGCCGCCAGCACAACGAGGACTCCCTCGTCACGCAGCCGCCGATCTTCGCGGTCGCCGACGGCATGGGCGGTCACTCGCACGGCGACCTCGCGAGCCAGGCGGTCGCGGAGCAGCTCGGCGGGCTGCGCGGCATGGACGCGGTCGAGCCGATCGACGTCGTCGATGCGCTGCGCAACGCGACCGACGCGATCGAGAAGCTGGGCGAGGGGGATGGCGCCGCGGGCACGACCGTCACCGGCTGTGCCTTCGCGCTGCACGACGGTGCGCCGCACTTCGCCGTCTTCAACGTCGGCGATTCCCGCACGTACGCGATGCTCGGCGAGCGCCTCACGCGCATCACCATCGACCACTCGGTCGTGCAGGAGCTCATCGACGCCGGCCTGCTCACGGAGGAGGAGGCGGAGACGCACCCGGAGGCGAACGTCGTCACGCGCGGCGTCGGCGCCGGCATCGACCCCGTGCCCGACTACTTCCTGCTGCCGATCATGCCGCAGCTGCGCCTGCTCGTCTGCTCCGACGGCCTCACGAAGGAGGTGCGCGACGTCGACATCGAGCGCGTGCTGTCGGAGCACGAGGATCCCGCGGCCGCCGCGAGCGCACTGGTCTCCGCCGCGCTCGACAGCGGCGGTCGCGACAACGTGACCGTCATCGTCATCGATGTCACGAAGGCCCCGACCGTCGACGATGTCGACCGCACGGTGCCGCGCACGACGCTGCGCGACGAGGAGACCAGGCGGTCCTGATGGCCAGGCGGCTCCCCTCTGCGCCGCCGGTCCTGCCCGGCTTCTCGCACCTCCACGTGCTCGGCACGGGCGGGTATGCCGATGTCTTCCTGTACGAGCAGGCGCTGCCGCGACGTCCGGTCGCGGTGAAGGTGCTGCTGGCAGAGCTCGTCGACGAGGAGGTGCGCAGCGCCTTCCGCTCGGAGGTCAACCTCATGGGTCGGCTGTCGTCGCACCCGGGCATCCTCACGGTCTACGGTGCGAGTGTCGCGAGCGACGGCCGGCCGTACCTCGTGATGGAGCTCGCGAGCCCCGACCTCGCCGAGCGGTTCCGCACCGAGCCGCTCGCCCCAGAGGCGGCACTGCGGATCGGCATCCGCATCGGTGCGGCAGTCGAGACCGCCCACCGCGCCGGCGTGCTCCACCGCGACATCAAGCCCGCCAACATCCTGACGACCTCATTCGGGCACCCGGTGCTGAGCGATTTCGGCATCGCGGGTCTGCAGCACGACGCCTCGGAGGCTGCCGGCATCTCGGTGCCGTGGGCGGCGCCGGAGGTGCTGCGGGGCGAGACGGGCGGGACCGTTGCGACCGAGGTGTGGTCGCTGGCCGCCACGATCTTCTCGCTCGTCGCCGGTCGCAGTCCCGCGGAGCAGCCGGGCAGGGCCAATGACCACGATGCGCTCAGTGCCCGCATCATGAACCACGACCTGCTCCCATCGCGCAGCATCCCGCAGCCCCTGCGTGCCGTGCTCGACAGGGCGCTCTCGGCGAAGCCGGGCGATCGCTTCGAATCGGTGCAGGCGATGCTGCTCGCCCTGCAGGGAGCGCAGCGCGAGCTCGGCTTCACCGAGACGCCGATCGAGGTGGAGGTCGATGCGTGGGCCGCCGCCGCGGCGCCCGAGTCGCTGCCGAAGGCCGACGAGGATGCCCTCCGCCTGCGGCAGCGCCGCTCGCGGCGCAGCGCCGGGATCACGGGAAGCCGCGTGGACATCTCGCAGTCGACCGGCAGGCGTCAGCCGCAGAAGCCCAAGCGCGTCGCGGTGGGCATCGGCGTCGGCGTCGCGAGCGTCGTCGTGCTCGGCATCGTCGCCGTCGCCGCGATGGCGCTCTCGAGCGTCTCGCAGCAGATCCCCGTGGTGGCCGAGATCGAGGCGGTGCCCGAGTCGGGCAGGGTCGTGTTCAGCTGGGCCGACCCCGGGCTCGTCGACACCGACACCTATCACGTGCGCGTGCCGTCGACCGGTGACGCGCTCATCCAGGGCGGCCGCGAGTTCTCGCTCGTGGGGACACCGGATGAACGGCTCTGCATCACGGTCGCGGTCAATCGCGACGGCTCCACGGGCGAGCCCACCGAGGCCTGCGCGGAGCCGCTGCCGTGAAGCGTCGCGCCGGTGCAGCGCTCGGCACCCTGCTCGCCGTCGGTGTCGTCGCCGGCGCGGTGCTGTCTCCGGGCTACGCGGCGGTCGAGCCGCAGCTCGACGGCTCGAGCGTGTGGATCGCGAACAACGAGGAGGGCGTGATCGGCCTGGCGAACACCGCCAATGCCACGATCGAGCGGGTTGTGCAGGTCGGGCATGCCGATGAGGCGCACAACGCGGCGGATGCCACCGTCATCGTCGACCGGGACGCATCCACGGTGCGGGTCGTCCAGCACGGTGCGACGCAACCGGGTCCGACGGTGCCGATCGCGCCGGGGGCGGAGGTGCACGCGCGCGACGACCGCGTCGTCATCACGTCGCCGTCGACGGGCGACGTCTGGCGCTCCACGACCGGCGCCCTCGCCGAGGGCGCGCCGCTGGGTGAGCCCGTCATCGCGCTCGGCCGCGGCGGCGTCGCGGTCCTCAGCGAGCACGACCTGGTCGCTGCGTCGCCCGGGCTGGGTCGGGTGCTGCGGGTCGATCGCGCGGGCGAGATCGTGGGGAGCGACCGCGCTCCGGTCTCACCGACGTCGCCCGCGCTGCAGCTCACGACGCTCGGGGACGACTGGGTGCTCTACGACGCGGGCTCCGGGGTGCTCTCGACCACCACCTGGCAGACGACGATCGACGCGACGGGCGTGCGTCTGCAGGAGCCGGGTGATGCCGGCTCCTCCGTGCACTACGCGACGGACGACTCGCTCGTGCGGCAGCCGCTGGGGATCGCCGCATCCACGGTGGTTGCCTCCGGTGCGAGCGGCGCTGCGGCGCGTCCGAGCGCGAACCGCGGGTGCCTGTTCGCCGCCTGGCTCGATGGCACGGCGTGGCGCTCCTGCGAGGGTGCCGAGCCGGTCGTCCTCTCCCTCGACGGCGTCGCGAGCGACGCCCAGCTGCGGATCCAGCAGCGCGGCAGCGCAACCGCGGCCGTTGACGCAGGCTCGGGTGACGCGTGGGCGCTCGACCATGACGGCGAGCGGATCACCGGCTGGCAGCTCGACGAGGACCAGCCTGCGCCCGAGACCCCCGCAGCAGGGGAGACGATCGCCGAGACGGTCGCAGCCGAGCCTCAGCCCCCGGTCGCCGTCGACGACGAGCTCGGTGCCCGACCCGGTGCCGTCACGCTGCTGCCGGTGCTGCTCAACGATTCGGATGCGAACGGCGATCCGATCGTGATCACCGATGCGACAGTCGAACGGCAGGACGCGTCCGTGAGCCTCACGCCGGACGGCAGGAGCATCCGGCTCGTCGCGCCCTCGGAGGGCGACGCGGTCGTCCGGTACGAGATCTCGGATGGCACGGCGACGGCGGTCGCGACCGCGTCCGTCGCGCTCCGCGTGGGCAACGAGGCGCCGGAGCTCGTGCGTCCGCAGCAGGCCACGCTGGAGGCAGGTGGTGACATCGTGCTCGACGCGCTCGACGGCTGGGTCGATCCCGACGGCGATGCGCTCGCGGTGGTCGCGGCCGAGGTCGAGGCGCCGGATCGAGTCTCGGTGCGCCCCGACGGCAGACTGGAGTTCCGGGACGGCCGGGCAGGCGCCCAGCGGGAGGTGCTCGTGACGGTCACCGACGGCACCGTGGAGTCGACGGCAGCGATCGAGCTCACCGTGCTCGCGGGCACCGTCCCCATCACCGCGCAGCCCGTCACGGCGACCACCCGGGTGGGCAGCGAGCTCCTGCTCGAGCCGCTGCTGGCAGCGCGCGGGGGCACCGGTGAGCTCAGCCTGCACAACGTGGTCGCGGAGGATCTGCCCGTCGAGGCCAGCTTCTCCGATGGCACGATCCGCGTCGCGCCGACCGAGTCCGGGATGCTGCGCTTCGCCTACGTGGTCTCGGACGGCGCATCGACGATGCAGGGGCAGGTGGCGGTGCGGGTGCTCGATGGCGCCGATGCGTCCTCGGCGCCCGTGACCCTCCCGATGCGTGCAGCGATCCCCGCGATCAGCTCGATCGAGCTCGACGTCGCAGACCTCGCCTACGACCCGGCGGGCGGCGTGGTCGCCCTCACGGGCGCCGGCACGGAGGTTCCCGGCGTGGAGGCGGCGGTGATCGACGGCGAGCGGCTGCGGCTGGAGCTCACGGACGACCTCCAGGAGGAGGCGAGCATCGAGTACACCGTGACCAACGGCATCACCTCGGCGACGGGCGTGCTGCTGGCATCGCAGGCGGGGGCGGCGGTCGTGCAGCCGCCCATCGCTCGCGACGATGTCGTCTCGGTGCGGCCGGGGGGTCTCGTGGAGATCCCCGTGCTCGCGAACGACGAACAGCCGGACGGGCTGCCGATCGAGCTCGACCCGCAGCTCGTCGCCGCTCCCGAGGCCGGCCTGCTGTTCGCCGACGGGGATCGGCTGCGGTACATCGCCGCCAGCGAGCCCGGCACGTACTCGGCCGCCTACGCCGTCATCGGACCGGACGGCCAGAGTGCGAGCGCGGAGGTGACGATGCGGGTCGTCGTGGCAGCGCAGACGACCAACGCGGCACCCGTCGCGCCCACGGTGGAGGCGCGTGTCGTCGCGGGCGCGAGCGTCGATCTCGTCCTGCCGCTGTCGGACGCTGACCCGAACGGCGACCCGGTGCAGCTGCTCGGCCCGTCGTCTGCGCCGGCACTGGGCTTCGTGACGCACCCGGGCCGCGCGACGCTGCGATACCAGGCGGGCGAGTACTCCCCGGGCACGGACGAGTTCCGCTACCGGATCAGGGACGACCTGGGGGCTGTCTCCGAGGGCACCGTGCGGGTGGCCGTCGTGCCCGCAGGGCCGGCGCTGCCTCCCGTGGTGGTCGCGGATGCGGCGCAGATGCGACCCGACTCGACGCTCGTCGTGCCGGTGCTCGACAACGACAGCGACCCCGCAGGATTGCCGCTCGAGATCGTCGGCGTCGAGGTCAGCACGCCAGGGGCTGCCGCCGAGCAGCGCGACGGCGCCGTGCTGGTCACCGCCAGCGCCAGCCCGGATGACATCGGCGTGCTCGTCACGGTCGAGAACGCCGCCGGGACCGCGTCCACGAGCTGGCTGCGGATCGACGTCGATCCGGCCGCGCCGCCGCCGGTGCCCGACGTCGATGACGTGCAGGTCGCCATCCAGTCGATCGCGGAGGCGGAGACCGTCGTGATCGATCCGCTCGCACACGCCTCGGTCCGCGATGGGCGCGCCGATGTGCTGGAGGCATCGGTGCCGATGCAGACCGAGGGCGTGACGCTGCGGGAGGACGGCGCGCTCGAGATCGCCGTCGGCGACCGCACGCGGTTCGTGCCGTACACGGTCGCGCGCACCGACGATCCGACCGCCTCGGCGACGGCGGTGATCGCGGTGCCCGGTCGCCTCGACGCGCTGCCGCAGCTGCGCGTGGGCGTGGCACCGCTCAGGGTCGAGGCCGGAGGGACGCTGGAGATCGCGATCGACGACGTCGTCGCCACCGTCGACGGCGACGGGGCCTTCATCACGGACGCCAGCACGGTCAATGCCTCACCCAGTGACGGCAGCAACCCCGTCATCGACGCAAGCACGCTGCGGTACGCGCCGCCCGCCGGCTACTCCGGGCCCGCGAGCATCGCCTTCGAGGTCACCGATGGCGCATCCCCCACAGACCCGGAAGGGCGCGTCGGCGCGATCGTGCTGCCCATCGAGGTCGTGCCGGGCGACGACCAGCCGCTGAGCGTGCTCGGATCGTTCGTGCAGCTGGAGCCCGGCAGCGCACGCGAGATCGATCTGGCGCGCGTGACGCGGGCGTCGGACCCTGCGCGGCTCGCCGATGCCGTCTGGTCGATCGACGGCGCAGTGCCCGACGGCTTCCGAGCGGCCGTCGACGGCACGACCCTTCGGATCGAGGCACTCGCCGAGACGTCCGCGGGCACAGCCGCCGAGATGCAGGTCGCGGTGCGCGACGCCGCGGGCGAAGGCGTGCCCGGACCGATCAGCCTCTCGGTGATCTCGACGACCAAGCCGAAGGTCGCGCCCGGCAGCGATGCCGTCACCGTGCAGCGCGGCCAGACCGCGACGGTCGATCCGCTCCTCAACGACGACGCATCGAACCCGTTCCCGGGATCACCGCTGCGCATCGCCGCGATCAACGAGGACGGCGCCGCCGCGCGCGGCGTCTCGGCGACGCTCGACGGCGACCGCGTCACGATCTCGGTCACGAGCGGCGCCGTGATCGGCACGACCATCGTGCGCGTGCTCGTGCTCGACGTCACCGGCGATCCCCGTCGCGGCGTCTGGAGCCCGATCGCGGTCACGGTGCAGGATGTCCCGGATGCGCCCGCGCCGCCCGTGCAGGCCTTCGACGAGCACGTTGACGGCGTCGTGACCATGATGATCGAGCCCCCGCCCGCGAACGGCAGCCCCATCACGGGGTACCGCATCGAGGGCAACGGCGTGTCCTACGAATGCGGCGTCGAGCCGCGCTGCCGCATCGAGGGTCTGCCCGCCGGCGTCGAGCTGCGGCTCAGCGCCGTCGCGATCAATGCCCTGGGCGCGAGCGACCGCTCCGCGCCGTCAGAGCCGGTGCACGCCGACCGGCGCCCCGCGATCGTCCAGGGCGTGCAGGCCGTGCCCTCCACGGATCCCGGATCCGTCCGCATCTCCTGGCAGGGGGTGCAGCAGCCGCAGGGTGGCACCGCCGTCGAGGGGTATCTCGTGCGCGTGACCGGCAACGGCGCGGACCGCATCGTCCGCACCGGGGCCAGCGAGCGCTCGAGTGTGGTCAGCGACCTCACGCCCGGGCTTGCCTACGGCGTCGCGGTCGCTGCGGTGAACGCCGCCGGTGTTCCCGACGAGGGATGGCGCTGGCCGAGCGCCCCGGTGCCGTTCACGGCGGTCGGAGAGCCCTCCACGACCGCCGTGCTCATCACGGATCGCACCGCGAGCACCGTCACCGCGACCTGGTCTCGCGTCGATGCCGGCGGTGCGTCGAGCGTCGGCTACACGATGCGGATCGTGCCCGTGGCCGACCTCGCCTCGCTCTCGTGCAGCAGCGCCGGCGGCGGGGCGCCGGCGGGCGGGGTGGGCCTCACGGGCTCGCGCACCGTGAGCGAGGGCTCTCGGGTAGTGGTCGCGGTCATTGCCGACAACGGCTGGCACTGCTCGGTCTCGACATCCGACCCTGTGTTCGGCAAGCCCGCGCCCGTCGATGCGTCGGCCGTCCGGGTGGCTGCGGGCCCCGGCCAGGTGCGTGACGACGCGCTCGACCTGCGGCTCACCGCGGTCCCGACCCTGCCGCAGGGGCAGTGGTTCGAAGCGCGCATCCGTCAGTCCCCGCAGGCCACGGAGCCGGTCTGGGCGCGGGTCAGCCAGGGGTCGTGGCTCACGCCGACGACCACGTCGTTCGTCTACGGGCGCACCGCCAGCGTCGACCTGCGGGTCTGCGCACCATCGGGCGCGGGGGACGGCTCGATCTGCTCCGACGGGACCGCCGTCGGCAGCGGCACCCCGCTGAACCTCGAGGCGACCGTCGACTCGTGCGTGCCGCTCGTGCCGCTGCGAGCCGGCGCGCCCGCCAACGCGTCGTCGACGATCCAGAGCTCGGTCGTCGCCTCCTACCGGGTCGACGGCGTGTGGAGCCCCGAGCAGCCGGCAGCAGAGCCGGTTCCGGCGGGGGCGACGCAGGTGAGGGCCTCTGGCGTCGTAACCTATCTGGAGTCCGGGCCCCACCGAGACCCCGTGCCGACTGTCGCGGGTTGCGGGCTGTGAGCAGGGAGGAGCCCGTCGTGCACGTCGATGTCTCGAGCGTCCAGGAGCTGGCGGAGCAGATCGTCGACCGCGTCGAGCGCGTGCTGGTCGGCAAGCCGCTCGCGGTGCAGCTCTCGCTCACCGCCATGCTCAGCCAGGGCCACCTGCTGATCGAGGACAATCCGGGAACGGGCAAGACCTCGCTCGCCCGCGCGCTGGCGGCCACGATCGACGGCACGGCCAGCCGGGTGCAGTTCACACCAGATCTCCTGCCCGGCGACATCACGGGCGTGAGCGTCTGGAATCAGGGTCGCAGCGAATTCGAGTACCGTCCGGGCCCGGTGTTCGCGAACATCGTGCTCGCCGACGAGATCAACCGAGCCAGCCCGAAGACGCAGTCGGCGCTGCTGGAGGTGATGCAGGAGGGGCACGTGACGGTCGACGGCATCACCCATCCCGTGCCGCAGCCGTTCATGGTGATCGCCACGCAGAACCCGATCGAGCACGCCGGCACCTATCAGCTGCCGGAGGCGCAGCTCGACCGCTTCGCGCTCAAGGCGTCCATCGGCTACCCCGATCACGCATCGACGCTGCGCATCCTCACCGATTCGGGCGAGGAGGTGCTCCCCGAGCAGATCGAGCCGGTGACGGACTCGCGATCGGTGCTGGCGATGGCGTCGACGATCCGCGGCGTCCACGTGGAGCCATCCATCGTCGACTACGTCGCGCGCCTGGTCGAGGCGACGCGCGAGGCCGACGAGGTTCGGCTGGGCGTCTCGGTGCGCGGTGCGCTCGCGCTCGTCCGCACCGCTCGTGCGTGGGCCGCCATCCACGGCCGGGACTACGTCACGCCGGACGACGTGAAGGCGCTCACCGTGCCGGCGCTCGCGCACCGCTTGGTGCTGCAGCCGGAGGCAGAGTTCGACGACGTGCGCCCCGAGAGCATCGTCCAGCAGCTCATGCTGACCGTGGCGCCGCCCAGGCGCTGAGATGCGCTGGGTCGACGGCGCGCTGCGCGCGATCACCCCCTGGGGGTGGACGCTGTTCGCTGTCGTCCTGGGCGGAGCGGTGCTGGCGCGCACCCTGGGATGGACGGAGGCGGTCGTGGCCGCCGTCGCCGCCGGCGTGCTCATCGTCGCGGCCGTTCCGTGGATCATCGGCGAGCGCTGGGCACGCGCGCGCATCGGTCTGAGTGCCGAGCGCGTGCCGGTGGGCGCGGATGCGCTCGCACTCGTCGAGGTCTCGCGCCCCACGCGCGCGGCGACCCCGAGCCAGGTCGACCTCGACATCGGCGACGAGGCGGCCGTGCTCGAGATCCCCGCCATCGAGGTCGGCGGGCGCGTCGTGCGCAGCGTGCCGCTCGACACCTCGCGCCGGGGCTTGCGGACCATCGGGCCGGCGACGATCATGCGCACCGATCCGTTCGGCGTGCTCGAGCGCCGGCATCGGCTCACCGAGTCGCGCACGCTCGTCGTGCACCCGCGCGTCGTGCGGCTGCCAGGGGGCGCCGGCGGCATCGTGCGCGATCTCGACGGCGAGGCGGCCGCCGAGCGCACCGCCGACGACGTGTCGTTCCACAGCCTGCGCGAGTACGCGCCCGGGGACGACCGACGGCTCGTGCACTGGCGCTCGAGCGCCCGCCACGGCACGCTGCTCGTGCGGCAGTTCGAGCCGTCCAGGCGCGCCGACACGCTCATCGTGCTCTCCACCGACCCCGCCGAGTACGACGGGGACGACTTCGAGCTCGCGCTCTCGCTGGTCGGCACGCTCGGGCTCGCAGCGATGTCGGATCGTCGCCGGCTGCGCGTGGTCGAGAGCCCGGGGGCCGATCGTGGTGAGGCCCCGGCGATCGACGCCGTCACGCGCGACCGACTGCTCGATGCGCTCGCGGTGCTCGAGCCGCGGCGATCGCACGGCATCGCGCCCGCGGCGCGCGCCGCTCGCGGCACCGCGTCCGGCAGCCTCGCCTGGCTCGTCACCGGCTCGAAGGTGCCGCCCCGCACGCTCCGCACGGCCGCGAACGGCATGCCGGCGGGCGTCGTCTCCGTCGTGGTCCGCGCCGCGGTCGGTGCGCTGCCGTCGCGCGCGAGACTGGGCGACGCGGATGTCGTGACGGTCGGCGCCATCGAGGATCTCTCCCGCGGCATCGGGCAGTCGAGGCAGCGATGATCCAGCGTGCCCCCGCCGTCGGCGTCCTGCTGCTCGCGATCGCGGCGGCCAGCGCGCCCATGTGGTGGATCTTCGGCACGCTGCAGCTCGTCGTCGCCCTCGGGGTCGTCGTGCTCGTGGGCGCTGCGATCGGCTGGGTCGGCGCGGTCCGCCGCTGGAGTCCGCTGCTGCTCATCATCGCCGGGCTCACCGCGATCGCGCTGCTCGCGGTGCCGCTCACCGCGCCCCAGCGCATCCCCGAGGGTGCGTGGCTGCCCGCCTTCGCCGACGCGATGGCCGCGACCGTCCTCTCGTGGCGACGGCTGCTCACGATCGGGCTGCCGGTCGGGATCGGCGATTCGCTGCTGATGGCACCCGTCGTGCTCGTGCTCGTCGCGACCGTCGTCGGCGTGTCCATCGCGCTGCGCTCGAAGCGTGCGGAGACCGCGGCGCTCGCACCGGCGCTCATCGGCGTGTGGTCGATCCTCTGGGGCCCGAGGGACCTGCCCGAGCCGTGGCTGAGCGGGCTCATCATGCTCGTGCCGATCGCGGGCTACGTCGCCGTCGTGCGGCAGGCACGGCGCCGCAGCCGCGCCCCGAGAGCGCTCTCCTCGCTCGCACGTCGCGTGGGGGCCGGCGTCCTGGTCGCCGCCCTGGCGGTCGGCGCCGCCTCGGCGGCCGGAGCGAGCGTCGAGCTGCCGGAGCGCATGGTGCTGCGCGGCGACAGCCCGACGTCGATCGAACTGCAGGGCGCATCGCCGCTGTCCGCGTATCGCGCCTACTGGTCGCCGGATGATCGCGCGGCCACGCAGCTGACCGCCACGGGCCTCGAGCCCGGTGACCGCATCCGCCTCGCCGTGCTCAATCGGTACGACGGCGAGGTGCTGGGCGTCGGACCGATGCCGTTCGAGCGCGTTGCCGCAGCCGAGCCCGGCGCGGGCCGGGTGATCGGCGTGACGATCGGGGAGCTCTCGACGCAGTGGCTTCCGGTCGTGGGCAGGCCGTCGGCGATCCGGTTCGTCGGAGCGCGCGCCGACGTGCTGGCAGCCGATCTGCATCGCAACGAGCGCCTCGGCGCCTTCGTCGTCGGCAGCGGCCTCGAGCGGGGCGACGGGTATCAGATGCTCTCGCGGCCGTCCGGCCGCGTCGTCGCGCCGGAGGACGTGGCCGCGCTGGAGCCCGCAGACCCGCGACAGGGTTCGGAGACGCTGCCGGACGCGATGCTCACAGCGCTGGCCGCCTGGACCGGCGGCGCGACGACGCCCGGTGCACGGCTCTCGGCAATGCTCTCGGGCATCCGCACCGACGGCTACGTCAGCCACGGAGTGGGCGACGAGGTGCCGTCACGGCCGGGTCATTCGCTCATCCGGCTCGAGGAGCTCTTCACCGAGCGCATGATCGGCGACGGCGAGCAGTACGCGACCGTCGCGATGCTGCTCGCTCGCCAGCTCGGCTTCGACGCGCGCGTGGTGGTGGGGTTCACCCCGACGATCGAGACCGGAGCGCCGACGACCGTCCTGGGGGCGGACGCCGCTGCCTGGATCGAGGTCCGCACGACCGGGGGATGGGCGGGGATCGATGTGCTGCCGGACGTCCGGCCCATCCCGGAGGAGGAGCAGCAGGCACCCGTCGTCGTCGAGGAGCCGCCCGTGCTGCAGGCACCCGCGCCCGCTCCCGGCGGGCAGGACGACGGTGCCGACCCGGCGGCGCCGAGCGCTCCCGCCGATGTCGATGACGGGGCGGCACGGCTGCTTCGGACCCTCGCTGCCATCGGGGGCGTGCTGGGGCTGATCGCGCTCATCGCGGCGATCCCCGTCGGACTCGTGCTGGCGAAGCTGGTCCGCCGCCGCCGTCGCCGCCGCGCGGATGCGCCGCGCGATCAGGCAGAGGGAGCGTGGGCAGAGGTCGTCGACGGTCTGCGCGATCGCGGCGAGACGCTGTCGCCGGTCGGCACCCGGCTCGAGCAGTCGGGCGAGGATCTGCGCATGCGCGAGCTCGCGCAGCGCGTCGATCGCGCGGTCTTCGCCGCAGCGCCGCCGACCCCGCTGGATGTGGCGACCGCCTGGGATCTGGGGGCCGCGGTGCTGAGCGATCGCGATCGGCGCGATGGGCGGCTGCGACCGCTGCTCGCGAAGCTCAATCCCGCGTCGCTCGTCCAGCGCTGAGGACGCTCTCCACAGGGCGTCGGGACCGCTGCCACGGCTGGCCCGCGGGCATCGCATGCTTCGGCCATGGACACCCGCATCGATCTGCCACGGCCGCCGACCGACGCGGAGCCGCCGCCGTTCCCGCTGTTCGCGAGCCTCGCGCCGGTGCTGGGCGCGGGTGCGCTGTGGCTGCTGCTGCAGACGCCGACGGTGCTGGCGTTCGCCCTGCTCGGTCCCGTCATCGCGGTCGCGGGTCTCGGGGACGGCCGTCGCACGCGCCGCAGGCGGTGGCGGCGCGAGGCCGAGCGCTGGCGGGTCGAGCTCGGCGAGGTCGCCCAGCGCGTGGACGTCGCGCTGGAAGAGCGGCGCGAGGCGTTCGCGGCCGCGCATCCGGGGCCCAGGAGCGTCGCCGCCCGCCCGCCGCACGATCCGCACCGCTGGCGACGCGCCGCCGACTCGCCGGTGTCGGTCGTGCTCGGCACCGGCCCACTGCCGTCGGGGATCGCGCTCGAGGGCACGGTGCCGGCGTCGGATCCGGCCGTGCGGCGGCTGGGAGCCGCGCAGGCGGCGGATCGCCTGCGCACAGCCGCGGCGGTCATCGACGGGCCCATCGTCGTCGACGCGAGGGAGGGGATCGGCATCGTCGGACCGCGGCTCGTGGCGCTGGCGCTCGCGGGAGCGGTCGTGGTGCAGGTCCTGGATGCCGTGCCGCCGGGCGCCGCCGAGGCGATCGTGCCCGACGACATCGCCTGGGACTGGCTGGAGGCGCTGCCGCACGTGGTGCATCGAGAGCCCGGCAGCGCGGTGCGACTGGTCGGCGATGCGGTGGAGCTGACGGTCGCCGTGGCGGAGCGCGCGGCCGGCCTGCCGCGCGAATGCCGCATCGTGGTGCACGCAGCGCTGGACCGGGCGCGGGTGGGGGAGCGATGCTGCAGGCCTGCGGCACTGAGCGAGCGCGAGGCGATCGCGGGGATCGAGACGCTTGCGCGCGCCGCCGACCATGCAGGATTCCGTCGCGCAGGGACGCTGCCGACGGCCGTCGGCCTCGAGGAGCTGCCGGCCGCGGAGGGTGGGCTCGCCGCCGTGTTCCTGGTCGCGGATGGGCCGATCGAGCTCGATCTCGTGCGTGACGGCCCGCACGCGGTCGTGGGCGGCACCACCGGCTCCGGCAAGAGCGAGCTGCTCATCGCCTGGGTGGCCGCGATCGCAGCGCGGCGCTCGACGGCAGAGGTCTCGTTCCTGCTGGTGGACTTCAAGGGCGGCGCGTCGTTCGCAGCGCTGCACGCGCTGGCGCACTGCGTCGGCGTCATGACCGATCTGGATCAAGCGGGGGCACTGCGGGCGATCGAGAGCCTGCGGGCCGAGCTGCGGCGCCGCGAGCGGCTGCTCGCCGACCAGCATGCGAGATCGATCGAGGAGGCGGTCGACCTGCCCCGCCTGGTGATCGTCGTCGACGAGTTCGCGGCGATGCTCCACGAGCTGCCCGATCTGCACCGATTGTTCGTCGACCTGGCTGCGCGGGGCCGCTCGCTCGGTGTGCACCTCGTGCTGTGCACGCAGCGACCCGCAGAGGCGGTGCGCGACGCGCTGCTGGCCAACTGCGGCATCCGCATCTCGCTGCGCGTGACGGATGAGCACGACGCGGTGGCGGTGACCGGCACGGCTGCGGCGGCAGCGATCCCGCTCGCGGCGCGGGGACGCTGCATCGTGCGCGTCAGCGGCGGCGCGACGCGCTCGGCACAGGCTGCCCTCGCGAGCGCGGAGCACCTGCGGGCGCTGGTGGCCGCATCGGCGGGCCAGCCCCGAGCGGCCCGCCCGTGGCGCGAGCCGCTGCCGCGATCCCTGCCGCTCGCCGCCGTCGATGCCGAGGGCGTCCGGCTCGGGCTCGTCGACCGGCCAGCCCAGCAGTGCATCGTGCCCGTCGGGTGGCGCCCGTCGCTCGACGGGCCCCTGCTGGCCGTCGGCGGCGCGGCCAGCGGTCGCACGGCGCTCGCGGATCTGCTCGCGCAGCAGCTCGGCTGCCAGGTCGTCGACCGGGAGGACGCGCTCTGGGATGCGCTGCAGGAGCCCGGGCCGCTGGTTGTGGACGATCTCGACCTGCAGCTGGCCAGGCTCTCGGAGGAGCACCAGAGCTCGGCGGCGCACGCCATCGCCCGACGGATGCGAGAGGGGCATCCGGTCGCCGTCACCGTCCGGCGCGTCTCCACGGCGATGGGCCAGCTCGCCGCGCTCGCCGAGGTGCGCATCCTGCTGCGGATCGCGAGCCGCCAGGAGCACGTCGTCGCGGGCGGTGAGGGCCGGCTGCACGACAGCACGCTGCCGGCCGGCGCCGGGTGGCTGCGCGACGAGCGCATCCAGCTCGCGCTGCCGGATGCCGCCGCGCCGCGCCGCGCACCCCGCTTCGTACCGCTGCCGCGCGGCCCGGCTGCGGTGGTGCTGGGGCCCGGCGTGCGCGTGCCCGCCGCGCTCGCCGGGCCCTCGAGCGGACCGGGCGAGGCCGCGGGCGGGTCGCTCGTGATCGGATCCGTTGCCGAGTGGGAGGCCGCGTGGGGCGAGCTCGACCGGCTGCGCGCCGAGCGTCCCGTTGTCGTGCTGGGCGTCGAGGAGCGCGCGCTGCGGCAGGTGCTCAGGCACGCGCCACCGGCGCCCCCGATGCGCGAGGCACCCGCCTGGGTGCTCCAGGACGGGCGCTTCGAGCGGATCCGCTACGCGAGCAGTGACGCGAGCGGCGTCGCCTGAGTCTGCAGCGCCGCGGCGACCGCGTCGTTGCCGACCCGACCGCCTGTCGTGTTGAGCCCCTGCGCAAGGCCCGCGTCTGCCTGCAGCGCTTCGCGCCAGCCGCGATCGGCGAGCCGCAGCGTGGCATGCAGGGTTGCGTTGGTGAGCGCCTCCGTCGCGGTGCGCGGCACCGCCCCCGGCAGGTTGGCGACGCACGCGAAGACCGTCTCGTGCACGCGGAAGGTCGGATCGTGGTGCGTGGTGGGGCGCGAATCCGCGAAGCAGCCGCCCTGGTCGATCGCGATGTCCACGAGCACGGAGCCGGGGCGCATGCCCGCGACCAGCGCGTTCGAGACGAGCTTCGGTGCCTTCGCACCCGGGATCAGCACCGAACCGATCACGAGGTCGGCATCGCGCACCGCCTCATCGACCGTGACGCGGTTCGAGTGCAGGGTCTGCACGCGGCCCCCGTAGACGGTGTCGAACTGGCGCAGCCGGGGGAGCGAGACGTCGAGCACCGTGACGCGCGAGCCGAGGCCGACGGCCATCTCGACCGCTGCCGTGCCGGCCACGCCGCCGCCCAGGACCACCGTGTGGCCCGCGCGCGTGCCGGGCACGCCGCCGAGCAGCAGTCCGGCGCCGCCTGCCGGCGCGGTCAGCAGGAGGGCCCCCTGCACCACCGACAGTCGACCCGCCACCTCGCTCATCGGAGCGAGCATCGGCAGCGAGCCGTCCGGCGCCCGCACCGTCTCGTAGGCGATCGCCGTGGTGCCGCGCTCGATCAGCACCTGCGCCAGCTCGGGAGCGGCCGCGAGGTGCAGGAAGGCGAAGAGCGTGAGGTCATCGCGCAGGAAGTCGAACTCCTGCGCAATCGGCTCCTTCACCTTCAGCACGAGCTCGGCCGACCACGCCTCGGCAGCGGTCGCGACGACGCGCGCGCCCGCCTGGCTGTAGGCGGCATCCGGGATCCCGCTGCCGATGCCGGCGCCGCGCTCCACGATGACCTCGTGGCCACGGGCGACCAGTTCGGTCGCGCCGGTGGCGGTGAGCGCGACCCGCGCCTCGTCGGCCTTGACCTCGCGCGGGACCCCGATCAGCATCAGCCGGCGCTCTGCACCGACTCGATCGCGCGGTCGATGACCTCCACAGCTTCGCGCAGCTGGTCATCGGTGATCGCGAGGCTCGGCAGGAAGCGAAGCACGTTGTAGTCGGTGCCGGCGGTCAGCACGAGCACGCCGTCCTTGCCGGCCGCCTGCGAGATCGGCGCGGTGGGGATGGGCGCTCCCGACTCGGGGTCGATGAACTCGACCGCGATCATCGCACCCTTGCCGCGCACCTCGATGATCTCCGGGTACTTCTCGGCGAGCCCGTCGAGCAGCGGACGGAGGACCCGCTCGATGCGGACCGCCTCACCGTTCAGGTCGTTCGACTCGATCTGCTCGAACACCGCCACTGCCGCGGCGCATGCCACCGGGTTGCCGCCGAAGGTGCCGCCGATGCCACCCGTGTGCACGGAGTCCATGATCTCGGCGCGGCCCGTGACGCCCGCGAGCGGCAGGCCGCCGGCGATTCCCTTGGCGGAGAGCACCATGTCCGGCACCCAGCCGAAGTGGTCGGAGGCGAAGGTCTTGCCGGTGCGGCAGATGCCCGACTGCACCTCGTCGGCGATCATGACGACGCCGTTGGCCGTGCACCACTCCTGCATGGCGGGCAGGTACCCGTCGGCGGGCACGATGAAGCCGCCCTCACCCTGGATGGGCTCGATCACGAGGCACGCGAGGTCGCTGACGCCCACGTGCTTGTCGAGGTAGTACTGGGTGCGCTCGGCGGCCTCTGCGCCCGTGAGGCCGTCCTGCAGCGGGTACGAGCCCGGTGCGTGGAAGATGTCGGACGCCAGCGGCCCCATGCCCGTCGCGTACGGCATGGGCTTGTAGTTCATCGTCATCGTGAGGTTCGTGCGACCGTGGTAGCCGTGCTCGACGACCGCGACCGCGCGGCGACCCGTGAACTTGCGGGCGATCTTCACGCCGTTCTCGACCGCCTCGGAGCCGGAGTTGATGAAGAACGACTTCTTGTGGTGGTCGCCGGGGGTGTGCTGCTGCAGGTACTCGGCCACCCGCACGTAGGGCTCGTACGGCGTGGTGCCGAACAGCGAGTGCGTGAGCTTGCCGACCTGCTCGCGGACGGCCGCGACCACCGCGTCGTTCGTGTGGCCGACCGTGGTCACGCCGATGCCGCAGCCCAGGTCGATGAAGCGGTTGCCGTCGACATCGGTGATGATCGCGTCGTGGGCCTCGGCGATGAACACCGGCAGCTGGTGCGGGATGCCCTGCGCGACCGCCTGCTCCTTGCGCTCGAGGAGCGCGCGGGAGTTCGGACCGGGGATCTCGGTCACGAGGGAACGGGAGGCAGAGGGCGCAGCAATGTCAGTCATGCCCCCAGTCTACGCCGGGCGGCATGCTTCCCGACAGGACGCGGCGCCCGCTGCCGGTTCCACCTAGGCTGGCCGCATGCCGATGCAGCACGCGTACACCGTCGATGTGGAGTGGACCGGAGCGGCCGACGCCGGCACCGCCACCCACCGCTCGTACCGGCGCGACCACGTGGTCCGCATCGAGGGGCTGCCCGACATCCTCGGCTCGGCCGACAAGACCTTCCGCGGTGACGCAGCACGACACAACCCGGAGCAGTTGCTGGTCACGGCGCTCGCGCAGTGCCACATGCTCAGCTATCTGCACCAGGCGGCCAGCCGCGGCATCGTCGTGACCGGCTATCGCGACAGCGCCGTCGGCACCATGGAGACCGCGGGCACCGGCGGCCGCTTCACGCGCGTGGTGCTGCACCCGGTGGTGACGATCGAGGATGCTGCACAGGCTGCCGACGCACTGGACGCGCACGTGCAGGCCGGCACCGACTGCTTCATCGCATCGTCGGTGAACTTCCCCGTGCTGCATGCGCCGACGATCGTCGCCGGCGGGCAGACCGTCGCCGAGGGCGAGGCGCACGCGTGAACGGCATTCGGGCATCCGCTGACGGCCAGCGCCGCCGCGTCATCCTGCTCGGCTCCACCGGCTCCATCGGCGTGCAGACCCTCGACGTCATCCGCGCCAACCCGGACCGCTTCGAGGTCGTCGGCCTCGTCGCGGGCACCGACCGTGCGGGGATCGACGCCCAGCAGGCGGAGTTCGGCGGGGAGGCGGCACTCGGTGCGGACGCCGCGGTCACGATGATCGAGTCCGTCGAGTGCGACGTCGTGGTGAACGGGATCACCGGCTCGGTCGGCCTGGCCCCGACGCTCGCCGCCCTCGATGCCGGTCGCACGCTCGCGCTCGCCAACAAGGAATCGCTCATCGCCGGTGGCGACCTCGTGATGGCGAGGGCTCGGCCGGGGCAGATCGTGCCGGTCGATTCCGAGCACTCGGCCATCGCGCAGTGCCTGCTCGCCGGCACCCACGGCGAGGTGCGCAGGCTCGTGCTCACGGCATCCGGTGGCCCGTTCCGCGGGTGGAGCCGGCAGCGGATGGCCGACGTCGCGCCCGCCGCCGCGCTCGCGCACCCGACGTGGGACATGGGCCCCATGGTCACGACGAACTCGGCGACCATGGTGAACAAGGGGCTCGAGGTGATCGAGGCGCACCTGCTGTTCGCCGTGCCGCTCGATCGCATCGACGTCACCGTGCACCCGCAGTCGATCGTGCACTCGATGGTGGAGTTCCACGACGGCTCGACGATCGTGCAGGCCTCGCCGCCAGACATGCGGCTGCCGCTCTCACTCGGCCTCGACTGGCCGAACCGCATCCCGGGCGCCGGCGCGCCGCTCGACTGGTCGACGGCGTCGAGCTGGACGTTCGAGCCGCTCGACGAGGAGGCGTTCCCTGCGGTCGCGCTCGCGAAGCACGTCGGGCGGCTGGGCTCGACCTACCCGGCGGTGTTCAACGCCGCGAACGAGCAGGCGGTGCGGGCCTTCCACCTGGGCGAGATCGGCTTCCTCGACATCATCCCCACGATCGAGCGGGTGCTGGAGCAGCACGAGCCGGGCGAGCTCACGCTCGAGCGGGTGCTGGCCGCCGAGCGCTGGGCGCGTCGCATCGCCGACGAGGTCGCCGGCGTCAACCGCTAGCTGCCCCGCGCCCGCCCCCGCCGTAGGTCGAGGAGCGCCCGGCGCAGCCGCGCGCGTCACGAGACCGGTCTTGCTTCTGTCCGCCTCCCGTAGGTCGAGGAGCGCTCGGCGCAGCCGCGCGCGTCACGAGACCGGTCCTAGACCCGTGGCTCCACCACGACCTCCACCCCGGCGCGATCGATCGCCGCCACCACATCCCCGGCGTCGCCCCACCAGCGCGCGTAGTGCTCCGGATCCCGATTGATCTGCACCGCGTGCGCGACCCGCGTGGGAGCGAGCCCCTCGCGGCCGTCCAGCTTCGCGAGCGCCCGGTAGAAGAGCACGGCAGAGCCGTAGGCATCCATGCGCACTTCGTAGTCGCCCCACCCGGTGCGCTGCTGGAACAGTCCGCGCGAGTCGGGTCCCGCCTCGTCGCCGTAGTCGACCACCCGCAGGCTCGACTCGCCCATGGCGGTCATCACGCCGATGCGCACGTCGCGCTCCGACAGGCCCAGATCGCGCCCCGCATGCATCACGATCGCGGCGTTCGCGAGCTGGCGCCCGCTCCACTCGCCGACAGCCTGTGGCAGCGTGCCCTCGACGTGAGCCGTCTGCGCGACGGGATCCGGCGTGGGGCGCGTGATGATCCAGGCCAGCACCACCACGAGCAGCAGCCCGATGGCGCCCAGCACAATGCCGCGCCCATCGGAGGCAGCGCGCGGCACGCGCTCCGCGACCGGTCGGCGGGCCGACGGGCGTCGCGCAGGGCTCGTGGACATGGTCGCCAGCGTAAGCACATTGCCTATGGCATTAGCCTTGACCGCTGATGGAAGCCGTCATCCTCTACATCGTTGGTGTGCTCGTCGTCGTGGTCGGCCTCGCCGTCTCGATCGGCCTGCACGAGCTCGGGCACCTCTGGCCCGCGAAGCTCTTCGGCGTGCGCGTCGGCCAGTGGATGATCGGCTTCGGACCGACGATCTTCTCCTTCCGGCGCGGCGAGACCGAGTACGGCATGAAGTGGATCCCGCTTGGCGGCTACATCTCCATGTCGGGCATGTTCCCGCCGCTGCGCCCCGGTGGGGAGTCGCGCGATGCCTCCACGGGCTTCCTCGACACGCTCGTGCAGGATGCGCGGGATTCGAGCGCCGACACGATCCACGAGGGCGAGGAGGATCGGGCGTTCTGGCGCCTCGCCACCTGGAAGCGCATCATCATCATGCTCGGCGGCCCGTTCATGAACCTCGTGATCGCGGTCGTGCTCTACGGTGTCGTGCTGTCGGGTTTCGGCATCGCGGTGCCGTCGACCACGATCTCGAGCGTCTCCGAGTGCGTCATCGCCGCATCCGCCGACCGCACCGAGTGCGAGGCCGACGACCCGCTCGCGCCGGCCGCGGAGGCGGGCATCCTGCCGGGTGACACGATCGTCGAGATCGCCGGGCAGCCGGTCGCGGATTGGAGCGCGATCCAGACCGCGATCCGCGACCTAGCGGGGCAGCAGGTGCCGTTCGTCGTGGAGCGCGACGGCGAGCAGCTGAACCTGCAGGTGACGCCGCTCGAGACCGAGCGCTACGTCATCGACGACACCGGTCAGATCGTCGAAGCCGGGGGCGAGCCCGTCACCGAGACGATCGGATTCGTCGGCGTCGGCCCGCAGTACGTCGTCGAGCAGCAGCCGTTGACCGCGGTGCTGCCCGCGGTCGGCGACAACGTCGCGCGCGTCGGCGAGCTGATCATCAACCTGCCGCAGCGGCTCGTGGATGTGGCGGAGGCCGCGTTCGGCCCGGGGGAGCGCGACCCGAACGGTCCGATCTCGGTCGTCGGCGTCGGGCGCATGGCCGGTGAGATCGCGTCGCTCGATCAGGTGCCGATCGTCGAGCGGATCAGCGCCATGGTGCAGCTGCTGGCGAGCCTCAACGTGGCGCTGTTCGTCTTCAACCTCATCCCGCTCATGCCCCTCGACGGCGGCCACGTGCTGGGTGCGCTCGTCGACGCGGTGCGACGCGGCTGGGCGAGGCTTCGCGGCAAGGTCGCGACGCCGCTGGACACCGCGAAGTGGGTGCCCGTGACGCTCGCTGTCACGGCCGTGCTGGGCGTCATGAGCGTGCTGCTCATCTACGCCGACATCGTGAAGCCCGTCAGCGTCTTCGGCGGCTGAGGCCCGCGACGGCTGTTGCGGCTCGCGACGGTGGTTGCGGCTCGCGACGGTGGTTGCGGCCCGCGACGGTGGTTGAGCCGTCCCAGATCGAGGACGGATTCGCGATCTGTCCCGAACCGAGGACCATTCGTCCTCTCCTGGCGACATCTCCTCGATTCGTGCCCGGGGCGTCGCCTGCGAGCCCGACTACGCCTCCCGCGTGCCCTGGTGGAAGCGCTGCCGCCAGCGGGACCCGGAGCGCTGCCACAGCGAGCTGCGGAGCGCGGGTCGGTCACCCACGGAGCGCCACACCAGCAGGATCGTGTCGGCAGCGAGTTCGTGCGCGGCCAGCAGTTCGAGCTCGACGGGCTCGGGCAGCGGCGCGATCTCGGCGAGCAGCTCGTCGCGGCTCCAGTGCCGGCCCGATGCACCGATCTCCTCCCAGTCCGGATGCAGCAGCGCGGCGACCGATGCCGAATCCGAGCGCACCTCGTCGGTGAGCAACGAGCGCTCAAGTCGCACGACCTCGGCCTCGGCGGGCTCGTCGGCCAGGAAATCGAAGCCGTCGAAGAGGTCGGGGGCGGCTGCGGTCTCGTGACGCGTCCGGGCTCCGCCCGGGCGCTCCTCGACCTGCGGGGTTGGGACGGTTGCGGTCTCGTGACGCGTCCGGGCTCCGCCCGGGCGCTCCTCGACCTGCGGGGTTGCGGCCGGGGCGACGACGTCGTTGGTCGAGGAGGCCGGCGCAGCCGGCCGTCTCGAGACCGCCGCAGCATCCGCCGAGAACCCCGGCCCCGCATCCGGCACCGCGCCCCGCTGATACGCCACCGCCGCCCCGTTCGCGAGCCTGTCGGCCGCCTCGTTCAGCGGATGCCCCGCGTGCCCCTTCACCCACTCGAAGCGCACGACGCCGCCCGCAGCCTTCCGTGCCGCCATCAGCCGGTCCAGCTCCTGCATGAGCTCGCGGTTGAGCACCGGCTTGCCGTCCGCCTTCTTCCACCCCTTGCGCTTCCAGCCCGGCATCCACTTCGTGATCGAGTCGATCACGTACTTGCTGTCGCACAGGATCAGCAGCTCGTCGACCTCGCCCGTCTGCTGTAGCAGGTCGATCACCGCCGACAGCTCGCCGATGTTGTTCGTGCCCTGCCGCTGCCCGCCCGCTGCCCAGCGCTCGTCGTCGATGTACCAGCCCCAGCCGGTCGGGCCGGGGTTGCCGAGGGAGGAGCCGTCTGCCGCTGCGGTGATCACCCGACGATCCTGCCAGCCCCGCCGACGCCCGTTCGCCAACGGAGCCTGTGGCATCGCGAGCGGATATTTCGGATCCCGAACCACAGGCTCGGTCGACGCGCACGACGCGCACGACGCGCACGACGCGCACGACGCGCACGACGCGCACGACGCGCACGGAGGGCGTGCGGCGCGGGCCGCGTAGGCTGGGGGTCATGGCAGCCATCAATCTCGGCAAGCCCGAGCCGCTCACGCTCGCGCCCCGCCGCAAGAGCCGACAGATCAAGGTCGGCAAGGTGCTCGTCGGTGGCGACGCACCCGTCTCGGTGCAGTCGATGACCACGACGAAGACCACCGACATCAACGCGACTCTGCAGCAGATCGCCGAGCTCACCGCCACGGGATGCGACATCGTGCGCGTCGCCGTCCCCACGCAGGACGACGCCGATGTGCTGCACATCATCGCGCAGAAGAGCCAGATCCCGGTGATCGCCGACATCCACTTCCAGCCGAAGTACGTCTTCGCGGCCATCGACGCCGGCTGCGCCGCGGTGCGCGTGAACCCCGGCAACATCCGCAAGTTCGACGACCAGGTGGGCGAGATCGCGAAGGCGGCGAAGGCCGCTGGCACGAGCCTGCGCATCGGCGTCAACGCCGGCAGCCTCGACCCGCGCCTGCTCGAGAAGTACGGCAAGGCGACGCCCGAGGCGCTCGTCGAATCGGCCGTCTGGGAGGCGAGCCTGTTCGAGGAGCACGACTTCCACGACTTCAAGATCTCGGTCAAGCACAACGACCCGGTCGTGATGGTGAAGACCTACCGGATGCTCGCAGAGCGCGGCGACTGGCCGCTGCACCTGGGCGTCACCGAGGCGGGCCCCGCGTTCCAGGGCACGATCAAGTCGGCGACCGCGTTCGGCATCCTGCTCGCCGAGGGCATCGGCGACACCATCCGCGTCTCGCTCTCGGCCCCGCCCGTGGAGGAGATCAAGGTGGGCATGCAGATCCTGCAGTCGCTCAACCTCCGCGAGCGCAAGCTCGAAATCGTCTCCTGCCCCTCGTGCGGTCGCGCACAGGTCGACGTCTACTCGTTGGCGGATGCCGTCACCGAGGGCCTCAAGGACGTGCAGGTGCCGCTGCGCGTCGCCGTCATGGGATGCGTCGTGAACGGTCCGGGCGAGGCCCGCGAGGCTGACCTCGGCGTTGCATCCGGCAACGGCAAGGGCCAGATCTTCATCAAGGGTGAGGTCGTCAAGACCGTGCCGGAGGCCGACATCGTCGCCACGCTCATCGAAGAGGCCCGCCGCATCGCCGACGAGGAGGGCCTGCCCTCGGGCGAGGCCGAGATCGTCACGGCCTGACCGGCGTGACGTCCCGAACCGATGCCGGTGTTGCGCGGATGACGACCCTCGGCACGGCGGACGTGCGCGCGGTCCAGCGGCGCACGCTCACCGTGCTCTCCGCCGGGCAGGCGCTCGGCGGGCTCTCGAACGGTGTCGCACTCGGCGTCGGCTCGCTGCTGGTGGAGCAGGTCACGGGTGACCCCGCGCTCGCGGGCCTGGCTGCGACCATGATCACGCTCGGCGGCGCGCTGCTGGCCGTGCCGCTGGCTCGGCTCGCAGACCGTCGGGGCCGCCGCGTCTCGCTCGCCACCGGCGCGCTCATCGCGCTCGGCGGCGCCCTCATGCTCGCGCTCGGCGGATCGCTCGGCAGCGTGTGGATCGTGCTGCCCGGCTTCGCCGTGCTCGGCGCCAGCACCGCCATCAACCTGCAATCCCGCTTCGCGGCCACCGACCTGTCGTCGCCGCGCCATCGCGGTCGCGACCTGTCGCTCGTGGTGTGGATGACGACCGTCGGCGTCATCATCGGGCCGAACCTGATCCCCGCGGGCGACGCGCTCGGCACCGGCCTCGGCCTGCCGCACCTCGTCGGGGCCTACCTGATCGCGGCCGCCGCGCTGGTCGTCGCGATCGTGCTGCTGTGGCTGGGCCTGCGCCCCGACCCGCTGCTCACCGCGCGCGGCCTGGTCGAGACCACCGATCGCGTCATCCCGCGCCTGCGCCTGCTGCGGCACCCCCGCGCGCTCGCCGCCGTCATCACGATCGCCGGCGGACAGGCGGTGATGGTGGGGGTGATGGCACTCACGCCCGTGCACCTCGGGCACCAGGGCCACGACCTGACGATGATCGGGCTCACCATGAGCGCCCACACGGCGGGCATGTATGCGCTGTCGCCCGTCTTCGGCTTCCTCACCGACCGCTTCGGCGGGCGCGGCGTCGCCATCGGTGGTGCCGTGCTGCTGACCGCGGCGGTCCTCACCGGGCTCAGCGTCGACTCGGACTTCGCCCCGATCCCGCTGGCGCTGCTGGGACTCGGCTGGAGCGCGACCACCGTCGCGGGCTCGACGCTCGTGGCCGGCGCGGTCTCGGCCGACCTGCGCCCGGCGCTGCAGGGTCGCAGCGACCTCCTCATGGGGCTCGCGGGGGCCAGCGCCGGGGCCTTGGCAGGACCGGTGCTGGGCCTGGTGGGCTACGTGGGTCTCAACCTGTCGATGCTGCCGGTGATCGCGATCATCGTGATCGCGGCGATCCTGGCGACCCGGGCACAGCCCGCACCGGGTGCTTCCTCAGCGACCGGCTCGGACGAGCAGATAGCGTGACCGAGGCGAGAGCCAGTCAGACCGTGCCGCGGAGTTCGCGGCGATCGAGCCCAAGGAGCATCGCGTGACCTCTGCAGTTCCCGGACGCGACCCCATCACGCCAGAGGAGCTGGAGCGCGCCAAGGCGATCATCCGCTCCATCGAGCAGGCGTTCCAGTCGACCGTCGTCGGCCAGCACCAGCTGCTGCGCTCGCTGCTCGTCGCGCTGCTGACGGGTGGCCACGTGCTCATGGAGTCGGTGCCGGGGCTGGCGAAGACGACCGCCGCCGCCACGCTCGCGCGATCGGTCAGCGCCTCCTTCCACCGCATCCAGTGCACCCCCGACCTGCTGCCGAGCGACATCGTCGGCACGCAGATCTACGACCAGCACTCGGGCGAGTTCCGCACCCAGCTGGGCCCGGTGCACGCGAACTTCGTGCTGCTCGACGAGATCAATCGCTCGAGCGCCAAGACGCAGTCGGCGATGCTCGAGGCGATGCAGGAGCGGCAGACGTCGATCGGTGGCGAGACCCACCCGCTGCCCGCCCCGTTCATCGTGCTCGCGACGCAGAACCCGATCGAGCAGGAGGGCACGTACACGCTGCCCGAGGCGCAGCTCGACCGCTTCCTGCTGAAGGAGGTGCTGACCTACCCGTCGCCCACGGAGGAAGCCGAGATCGTGCGCCGCGCGGAGGCGGGCGTCTTCGACGACGGGCACGATCAGCCGGTCGTCACGCTCGACGACGTGCGCTTCCTGCAGGGCCTCGTGAAGCGCGTCTACGTCGATCAGGCGATCACGAACTACGTCGTGCAGCTCATGTACGTGACGCGTCACGCCGAGGACTACATCGGGGCGCAGCTGGCCGGCTACATCGAGTACGGCGCGAGCCCGCGCGGCTCGCTATCGTTCGCGCAGGCCTCCAGGGCGCTCGCACTCGTGCAGGGCCGCGACTGGGTGATTCCCGAGGACGTGAAGGATCTCCGTCACCCGATCCTGCGGCACCGCATCATCCTCGGCTACGAGGCCGAGGCGGATGGCGTGAGCAGCGAGCAGATCATCGACGCCGTCTTCGGCGCCGTCCGGACACCGTAGGCCGCGTCGTGGAGCGGCGGCTGCGCAAGGTGAAGACGACCATGTCGATTCACGCGCATCGTCGTACCCTCGAGCTGCTGGACGGCGAGTACGCGTCGATCCACCACGGTCGCAGCCACGACTTCGACGACCTTCGCGAGTACCAGCCGGGCGACGACGTCAAGGACATCGACTGGAAGGCGACTGCGCGCAGCCACGTGCCGCTCGTCAAGCGCTACATCGCCTCGCGTCAGCACAACGTGCTGCTGGTGGTCGACTCCGGCCGCAACATGGCGGCCACCGCCGAGTCGGGGGAGTCGAAGCGCGAGCTGGCGATCCTCGCCGCAGGCATCCTCGGCTACCTAGCCACGCGGCACGGCGACCGCGTCGCGCTCCTCATGGGCGACCGGGAGCGGCGACAGGACATGCAGGAGGGCGGCTCCGAGGCGCACCTCGAGCGCATGCTGCGCCGCATCCACGAGGCCGTCGCCGTCGACGGGCCCCACTCCGACCTCGAGGCCGTGCTCGAGCACGCGGTGCGACGGATGCGGCGCCGCTCGCTCATCGTCGTGATCGCCGACGACCTCGCGTACACGCACGACCTCGATGTGCACCTCGGCCGGCTCCACGCGCGGCACGAGGTGCTGTGGGTGTCGATCGGGGACGCCGACCTGATGGCGCGCGCGGGCGACCACCGGGAGCTCGTCGGCGTCGACACCGGCATCGGCCTGCCCGCCTTCCTGCGCCGCGATCGCGGTCTGCGGCGCGCCTTCGACGGCGCGAGCCTCGAGCGCCGCGAGCGCCTCGAGGCGGGTCTGCGCTCGCTCGGGATCGCATCCACCCGCATCTCGTCGTCGGCCACGACGATCGGCTCACTCTTCCGTCTGCTCGAGAGGCATCGACGTGCGCGCCGCTGAGCTGGCCCACGAGCTGGCGATGCTGCCCGCCCCCGACACCTACGGCCCGTTCGGCTACGGCCCGTGGTGGGTGCTCGGTGCGAGCGCGATCCTGCTGGTCATCGCCGCCTACGCGTTCGCCTGGCTGTGGACGAGGCCCCGCGGCATCCTCACGCCGCCCCCGCCACCGCCCGTGCCGATCGATGTGCGCAGTGTGAAGGAGAAGTACCTGGGGATGATCGACGAGGTCGCCGCCGAGCACGCTGCCGGTGATCTCGGTGCGCGCGAGCTCTCGCAGCGGCTGAGCCTGGTGCTGCGCTTCTTCGCCCACGAGTCGACGGGTGTGATGGCAGAGGTCATGACGCTGCGCGACCTCGGCGAGGCCGATCTCCCCTCGGTCGAGGGTGCCGTCTCGCAGTACTACCCGTCGTCGTTCCGGCGCGCGGCCAAGCACGACCCCGACGCCGCGATCTCGGCGGCGAGGCAGGTGGTGGCGACGTGGATGTGATGCTGCTGTGGCCGTGGCTGCTCGGCGCGCTCGTGGTGGTCGCGGTCGTGCTCGCCGTGCTCGGGCTGTGGCTGCCCCGCCGTAGGCGCGACCGCGGTCTGCCTGTCGCGCATGTCGACCGGATGACCTCGCTCGCCGTCTTCCGCAGCGCGCTGCTGCGCTACCGCCTGTGGATCGGTGGTGCGCTGCTGCTCTCGCTCGTGGGTGCAGGGGTGGCCGCAACGGTCGGAGCGCGGCCGTCGGGCATCCACGCCAACCAGGAGGACGACTACAAGCGCGACATCATGCTCTGCCTCGACGTGTCGGGCTCGATGGTCGACGTGGATGCCGAGATCCTCGGCGTCTACCAGCAGGTCGCTCTGGAGCTCGACGGTGAGCGCATCGGGATGCGCATCTTCGACGCGTCGAGCGTGATGGCCTTCCCGCTCACGAGCGACTACGACTACATCGAGGCGCAGCTGGGCCGCTACCAGCGGGCGCTCAGCGGCACGCTCGGCCCGGATGAGCAGTTCAACTACCTCGCCGGTACCGCGAACGGCCTCGGCGCCTCGCTCGTCGGCGACGGGCTCGCCTCCTGCGTGCTCGACTTCGCCGACCTGGAGGCGAGCGAGCGACCGCGCTCGATCATCCTCGCCACCGACAACATCGTGAACGGCCAGCAGATCTTCTCGCTGCCGCAGGCCGGCCAGCTCGCGGTCGACCACGAGGTGCGCGTGTACGCGATCAACCCGTTCGACTTCGGCGGCGACATGGAGTCACAGGAGCTCCGCGACACGGCGGAGGGCACCGGCGGCGCGTACTTCCCGCTCGACTTCGCGCAGACCGTGCCGCAGATCGTCGAGCGCGTCAACGCGATCGAGGCGGGCTACATCGAGACGCCGCCGCAGATCCAGGTGGTCGACCGCCCGGGTTCGCTGCCGCTCGTGGCGCTCATCATCGTGAGTGCGCTCTGCGCCGTGGCCTGGAGGGTGCGCCTGTGATGCTCTCGTTCGAAGCCGCGCAGCCGGTCCTCGTCGTCGTCATCGGCGTGCTGGCGCTCGCTCTGTGCGGGTGGCAGCTCGCGATCGCCCGCGGCCGCAGGCTCGCCTGGATCCGCCGCACCCTGCTCGTGCTGCTGGCGGTCGCGATGGCATTCCGGCCGGCGCTCCCCGGCGGCGAGGTGCCGACGGCCTCGATCCAGGCGCGCGTGTTCGTGATGATCGACACGTCGCAGTCGGTCGCCGCCGAGGACTGGGGCACCGACCCGCGCCTGAACGGCATGCAGGCCGACGTGATCGAGATCGCCCGCTCGTTCGCGGGTGCTGACATCTCCGTCATCTCGTTCGACTCCCAGGCCACGCTGCGGGTGCCGCTCACCGACGACGGCTCCGCGGTGATCGAGATGGTGCGCGCCCTCAAGCCCGAGATCGCGCAGCAGTCGCGCGGCACCTCGGTCGCCGTCGCGCACGACCTGCTGCTGGCAGAGCTCGAGCGCACCGAGGCTGCGGACCCGTCGTCGCCCGCAGTCGTCTTCTACCTCGGCGACGGGGAGCAGACCGCCGACGGCGAGCCGCAGTCCTTCGCGGATGTCGCAGACCACGTCGACCGCGGCCTCGTGCTCGGCTACGGCACCGAGCAGGGCGGCCGCATGCGCGTCTCGAGCTTCGACCCCGCTCAGCAGGAGCAGTACCTCCAGGATCCGTCCGGCGGCGACGCGATCAGCCGCATCGATGAGGATCGCCTCCGAAGCATCGCCGACCAGCTCGGCATCACCTACCTGCACCGCACGCCCGCGCTGCCGATCGAGGATGCGCTGGGCCCGATGGCGGCGCTCGACGGCGAGGCCGATCTGAACAGCACGGAGGAGGCGCGGCTCGAGGTGGCGTGGATCCTCGGCATCCCGATCGCGCTGCTGCTCGCCGCCGAGGCGTTCAGCCTCGCGCGCTCGCTGCGCACCACGCGCGGCCTCATGGCGCGGGGCGGTGCCCGATGAGTCGCCCCCGCAGCCAGCGCGTGCTCACGGACGACCGGCGCCGCACGCTCCGCTGGTGGATCATGCTGGGCCTCATCCCGGTTGCGATCGCCGCGCTCGTGCTCGGTGGCAAGCTCATCAGCGTCAATGTGCTGTCGCAGACCGCGATCGACCGCTTCGACGCGCGCGCCTATGCCCAGGGGGCGGATGCCGCGCGCGGCCTCGAGACCTGGAACTGGGTGGAGCCGTGGAAGGCGCCCTTCGCGCTCGGCGTCAACCTGACCATGGCCGGCACGCTCGAGGAGGGCAGGGCGGCGCTCGAGCGGGCGGTGGTGCTGCACGGCGAGCCCGAGACGGCGGGCCAGCTGCACGAGCACTGCGTGATCGTCGCCTCGCTCGTCACCGCGGTCGAGAAGCAGGGCGATGTGGCACGCGATGCACAGGACACGCAGGCCGCGAACGGCTTCTACTCCGAGGCGCTCGCGCTCATCGACGCCCAGCCCGAGGGCTGCTTCGACGACCCGCTGCCGGGCGAGGCCGACACCGCCGAGCAGTTCGAGGCGGCGGTGCCGCGCATCGAGTCGAAGATCGAGGACCAGTCCGGTGACGGTGAGGGCGACGGCGAGGGCGAGGGCGAGGGCGACGGCAGCGAGGGCGACGAGCCGCAGTCGCCCGAGGAGCAGCTGGAGGATCAGAACCAGGAGGCGCAGGAGGAGCAGCAGCAGCAGGATCAGTTCGACGAGGGCGAGCCCGGCGACGGCGGTGGGCCCAGCGTCGAGCAGCCCTGGTGAGCCGATCTAGACTCGGGATCGTGATCCGCCTCTCCCAGCTCTTCTTCACCACCCTGCGCGAGGACCCGGCCGAGGCCGAGGTCGCGAGCCACCGCCTGCTGCTGCGCGCGGGCTACATCCGCCGCTCCGGCGCCGGCCTGTACTCCTGGCTGCCGCTGGGGCTGCGCGTGCGCCGCAACATCGAGCGCATCGTGCGGGAGGAGATGGAGGCGGCCGGCGCGCAGGAGGTGCTGTTCCCCGGACTGCTGCCGCGCGAGCCGTACGAGCGCACCGGCCGCTGGACGGAGTATGGCGACGGGATCTTCCGTCTGCAGGACCGCAAGGGCGCCGACCACCTGCTCGCGCCCACGCACGAGGAGGTCTTCACGCTGCTCGTGCAGGACCTGGTCTCGAGCTACAAGTCGCTGCCGCTGACGATCTTCCAGATCCAGGACAAGTACCGGGATGAGGCGCGCCCGCGCGCGGGGCTGCTGCGCGCCCGCGAGTTCTCGATGAAGGACGCCTACTCGTTCGACATCTCCGACGAGGCGCTCGAGGCCAGCTACCAGCGCCAGCGCGACGCCTACGAGCGCATCTTCGCCCGGCTCGGTCTCGACTACGTCATCGTCGCCGCCGACGCGGGCGCGATGGGCGGCTCGAAGTCGGAGGAGTTCCTGCACCCGACCCCGGTCGGCGAGGACACCATCGTTCGTTCCGCTGGCGGCTACGCCGTCAACGTCGAGGCGTTCGAGACGGCCGCGCCCGACCCGCTGCCGACCGATGGCCTGCCCGATGCCGTGGTGCGCGAGACCCCGGACACCCCGACGATCGACACCCTGGTGGCCGACGCCAATGCGCGCTTCCCGCGGGAGGACGGTCGCGCGTGGACCGCTGCCGACACGCTGAAGAACGTCGTGCTGCGCCTGACGCACCTGGATGGCACGCGCGAACTCGTGGTCGTCGGCATCCCCGGCGACCGCGAGATCGACGAGAAGCGCGTCGAGGTCGCGTTCCAGCCCGCCGCGGTGACGGCAGCGGATGAGGACGACTTCAAGGCCAACCCTGGCCTCGTCAAGGGCTACATCGGGCCCTGGACGGCATCCGGCCCCGTGCTGGGCGAGGAATCGGCCACGGGCATCCGCTTCCTGCTCGACAAGCGCGTCGCCGACGGCACGAGCTGGATCACGGGCGCGAACGAGCCCGGCAGGCACGTCTTCGGCCTGGTCGCCGGCCGTGACTTCGCGGGCGACGGATGGGTCGAGGCCGCCGACGTGCGCGCGGGCGACCCCGCGCCCGACGGCTCCGGCCCCGTGACGCTCGAGCGCGGCATGGAGGTCGGCCACGTCTTCCAGCTGGGCCGCAAGTACGCCGAGGCGCTGGGGCTCAAGGTGCTGGACGAGAACGGCAAGCTCGTCACCGTCACGATGGGCTCCTACGGCATCGGCGTGACGCGCAACCTCGCGGCCATCGCCGAGGTCAGCCACGACGAGAAGGGCCTCATCTGGCCGCGCGAGGTCGCGCCGTTCGACGTGCACGTGGTCGCCACCGGCCGCGACGCCGCCATCTTCGAGGTCGCGGAGTCGGTCGTCGCCGATCTCGAGCGCCGCGGACTCGAGGTGCTCTTCGACGACCGCCCCAAGGTCTCGCCGGGCGTGAAGTTCGGCGATGCGGAGCTCATCGGCGTGCCGCAGATCGTCGTCGTCGGGCGTGACGCGGTGCAGGGCAGCGTCGAGGTGTGGGATCGAGCGACGGGGGAGCGGTCCACGGTCGAGATCGCGCAGCTCGAGCACGCGCTCGGCCGCTGAAGCGCGCGCACGAACGCCGCAGGGCGCTGCTCCGAGAGGAGACAGCGCCCTGCGGCGTATCGGCAGGCGTTCAGCGCGTCTGCGTCGTCTCCTCCGGGTCGACCGTCTCCCACTGGCCGGTGACCGACTCGACGCTCTCCCACACCTCGATGCCGCGCACCTCCGGCAGCATGTCGCGGGTGAAGACCGGGTCCTTGCCGGCCTTGCGCTGCTCGTCGAAGTTCCGCAGCAGCTTGAAGGCGACGCCGGAGAGCAGGCCGATGGCGACGAGGTTGACGATCGCCATGATGCCCATCAGCAGGTCGGCCGTGTTCCAGATCAGACCGGTGGCGATCACCGATCCGCCCAGCACCGCAAGCACCGCGAGCACGCGGTAGGCGGTCAGTGCTGCGGGATGCTCGGTGATGAACTCGATGTTCGACTCGCCGTAGTAGTAGTTGCCGATGATCGACGAGAACGCCAGCAGGAAGACGATGAGCGACAGCGCGATGCCCGCCCACGCGCCGAGCTGGCCCGTGATCGCGTCGAAGGTGAGGCCGATGCCGCCCTCGGCGCCCGTGAGGTCCGGGGTCGAGACCAGGATGATGAACGCGGTGATCGAGCACACGAGGAAGGTGTCGAAGTAGACGCCGAGCGTCTGCACCAGGCCCTGCTTCGCCGGGTGCGTCACGGCCGCCGACGCGCCGGCGTTCGGGGCCGAGCCGAGGCCCGCCTCGTTCGAGAACATGCCGCGCTTGACGCCCTGCATGAGGATCGTGCCGATCGCGCCGCCAGCGACCTGCTGGAACCCGAACGCGCCCGCGTAGATCTCACTGATCACCCGCGGCACCTCGGTGACGTTCATCGCGACGATGATGAGGCCGAGCAGCAGGTACAGCAGCGCCATGGTCGGCACGAGCGACTCGGTGACCTTCGCGATGCGCCGCACGCCGCCGAAGACGATGGATCCCGTCAGGATCGCGACGATGCCGCCGATGACCCACGGCAGCCACGCGGCGTCGGAACCGACCGTCGACGAGACGGTGGCGACGATGGTGTTCGCCTGCAGCGACGAGAACGCGAACGGGAAGCAGACGATCAGGATCACGGCGAACAGGATCCCCATCCATCGCTGCCCGAGGCCTCGTTGCATGTAGTAGGCGGGACCGCCGCGGAAGCCGTCAGCGTCGCGGTGCTTGTAGAGCTGGGCGAGCGTCGACTCGATGAACGCCGAGGCGCCGCCGACGAACGCCATCGTCCACATCCAGAACACCGCACCCGGGCCGCCGAAGGCGATCGCGGTGGCGACGCCGGCGATGTTGCCGACCCCCACACGGCTGGCCGCCGAGATGGTGAATGCCTGGAACGACGAGACCGACTGCGCGCTGCCGTCGCGAGCCTTCGGCGTCTTGTCGCCCAGCACGCGGAACATCGCAGGCAGCAGCCGCAGCTGCACGACTCCGGAGCGGATCGTGAAGTAGATGCCGAGCGCTGCGAGGATCGGTAGCACGATCCAGGTCCACCAGAAGTCGCCAGCGGAGAGGATGAGATCGTCGAGAACGTCCATGAGGCAACACGCTAGACCCATAGGTGCGCTCCGCACGCCACGTGAACCCACCGCCGCCCGGATCCGCCCGCCGACGCGCGGTCGAAGCTGCCTGTAGACTGACCGGTCGGCATTCGTTGCCGAACGAATCGCAGGAACAAGAGGAGCCCACAAGTGAAGATCGAGCTGAGCGTGCTGAAGACCGTCGAGCGCGAGCGGGAGATCTCCCAGGACGACCTCATCCGCATCATCGAGCAGGCCATCCTGCAGGCGCACATGCGCTCCGGCGAGAAGGTCGACCCTGCGGCTCCGCAGCCGCGCGTCGAGGTCGATCGCAAGACCGGCGAGGTGACGCTCTACGAGCCCGAGCTCGACGAGGACGGCAATCGCATCGGCGAGTCGATCGCCACCACCGACGACTTCAGCCGCATCGCTGCGACCGCGGCGAAGCAGGTCATCTTCCAGGCGCTGCGCGACAAGAGCGACGAGAGTGTGCTCGGCGTCTACAAGGACCGCGAGGGCGACATCATCGCCGGCGTGGTGCAGCAGGGCACGAACCCGCGCATGGTGCAGGTGAAGCTCGGCGACGACATGGAGGCGCTGCTGCCCCCCGAGGAGCAGGTGCCGGGCGAGGAGTACAAGCACGGCAAGCGCATGCGCGTGTTCATCACGAAGGTGGAGCGCGGCCAGCGCGGCCCGCAGGTGACCGTCAGCCGCACGCACCCGTCGCTCGTCCGCAGGCTGTTCGCGCTCGAGGTGCCGGAGATCGCTGCCGGCACGGTCGAGATCGTCGCGATCGCGCGCGAGGCAGGGCACCGCTCGAAGATCGCCGTGCGGGCGACCGAGCCCGGCATCAACGCCAAGGGTGCGTGCATCGGCGAGATGGGGGCGCGCGTGCGCGCCGTGCAGGCGGAGCTCGGCGAGGAGAAGGTCGACATCGTCGACTTCTCCGAGGACCTGCCCGCGTTCGTGGCGAGCGCGCTCAGCCCCGCGCGGGTGTCGGATGCGTTCCTGCTCGACGAGAAGACGCGGGCGGTGCGCGCACTCGTGCCCGATTTCCAGCTCTCGCTCGCGATCGGCCGCGAGGGTCAGAACGCGCGACTGGCTGCGAAGCTGACCGGCGCGAAGATCGACATCCAGCCCGACTCCGTGATGGAGGATTGAGCCCGCAGCGCGCAATGCGGCGAAGCCGCGTTGCGCGCGGAGGGCTCAAGGTCGAGGAGCGCGCGAAGCGCGCGTCACGAGCCCTCGCTGCTGCGGCCCTCGAGGAGCGCGCAGAGCGCGCGTCACGAGACCTCGCTGCTCTCAGCTCCACCGCCCGGGCGTGTCGTCCTGTAGAGTGTTCTCCATCCGTACGTGTCTAGGCTGCCGCGCGCGCACCGAACCCGCACTTCTGGTGCGGATCGCTGCGCAGGGCGGTGAGGCGGTCGTCGATCACGGTCGACGGCTTCCCGGCAGAGGCGCTTGGGTGCACCCGACGCAGCGATGCGTGGAACGAGCGCTCCGCGCCGTTCCACGAGCTCTGCGGCAGCAGCACCTGGATATGACGCCCATCGCACGATGGGCACAGGACGGGCTCGCCCAGAGCCCCGACCGAAGGAACGAAACGCACATGGACAACTGATGAGCAGCTCGAAATGAGACCCGTCAGCAAATGACGTCCGCCCTGTTCTGGGTGGACCAGGACAGGAGAAATGTGGCAAACCCACGCGTTCACGAGATCGCCGCCGAAGTAGGCGTCGAGAGCAAGGTCGCTCTGGCCAAGCTCAAGGAGATGGGCGAGTTCGTCAAGGGACCCGCCTCTGCAGTCGCGCCCCCGGTCGCGCGCAAGCTCAAGGCAGCCCTGCAGGCGGAGGGCTCGAGCGGCGCAGTCGCCGAGACGAAGCCGGCCGAGAAGACCCCCGCAAAGGCGACCCCCAAGACGCCCGCGGCGCGCAAGCCCGCAGCATCCCCCAAGGCGGAGACGCCGGCTACCCCCGCGCCCGCAGAGACGCCCAAGGCGGCACCCGCTCCGCAGGCAGCACCCGAGGCGCCGGCGCCAGTCGCGGAGCAGCCGGCACAGGCCGAGCAGCCCGCACAGGCCGAGGCTCCCAAGCCCGACGGCGATGCGCCCACCCCGAACGCGATCCCGCGCCCGATGTCGCGCCCCGGCGCGCCCCGGCCCGGCAACAACCCGTTCGCCTCGAGCCAGGGGATGGGTCGGCCGCGCGGCGGCAACAACCCCTTCACGAGCAAGCAGGGCGGCAGCCCGCGTCCGGCGGCTCCGCGTCCCGGCGCCCCTCGCCCCGGCGCTCCCCGTCCCGGCGCGCCGCGCCCCGGCGCCCCGCGCGGCGGCGGCGCCGGACGTCCCGGTGCAGGCGGCGGTCCTGGCGGGTTCCAGCGTCCCGGTCAGGGCGCGCCGAGCCGGGGAGCTCCCGGTCGTGGCGGCCCCGCATTCGCGGGCCGCGGCGGCGGTCGCGGTCGCGGCGGCACTGCCGGCGCGTTCGGCAAGGGTGGCGCCAAGGGCAAGTCCCGCAAGTCGAAGCGCACGAAGCGGCTCGAGTTCGAGATGCGCGAGGCGCCGTCGATCGGTGGCGTCAAGGTCCGTCGCGGCGACGGCACGACCGTCGTGCGCATGCGCCGCGGCGCATCGATCGCCGACTTCGCCGAGAAGATCGACGCGATGCCCGGCGACCTCGTGACGGTGCTGTTCCACCTCGGTGAGATGGCGACGGCAACGGAGTCGTTGGACGAGGGCACCTTCGAGCTGCTGGGTGCGGAGCTCGGCTACCGCATCCAGATCGTCAGCCCCGAGGACGAGGACAAGGAGCTCCTCGAGGGCTTCGACATCGACCTCGCGCAGGAGCTCGAGGACGAGTCGGAAGAGGATCTCGAGTACCGCTCGCCCGTCGTCACGGTCATGGGTCACGTCGACCACGGCAAGACGCGTCTGCTCGACGCGATCCGTGGCGCGAACGTCATCGACGGCGAGGCCGGCGGCATCACCCAGCACATCGGCGCCTACCAGGTCTGGCAGGAGCACGAGGGCGAGGACCGCGCGATCACCTTCATCGACACCCCGGGTCACGAGGCGTTCACCGCCATGCGTGCCCGTGGTGCCCAGGTGACCGACATCGCGATCCTCGTGGTCGCCGCCGACGACGGCATCATGCCGCAGACGGTGGAGGCGCTGAACCACGCCCAGGCCGCGGGCGTGCCCATCGTGGTCGCGGTGAACAAGGTCGACAAGCCAGAGGCCAACCCGGCCAAGGTGCGTCAGCAGCTCACCGAGTACGGCCTCGTCACCGAGGAGTACGGCGGCGACACCATGTTCGTCGACGTCTCGGCGCTGGCGAACACCGGTATCGAGGACCTGCTCGAAGCGGTGCTGCTGACGGCCGACGCCGGTCTCGACCTGCGTGCCAACCCGAACAAGGAGGCGCGCGGCGTCGCCATCGAGGCGAAGCTCGACAAGGGCCGCGGTTCCGTGGCCACCGTGCTCATCCAGTCCGGAACGCTGCGCGTCGGCGACGCGATCGTGGCAGGCACGGCCTACGGCCGCGTCCGAGCGATGGTCGACGACCGCGGCGAGCTGGTGCAGGAGGCCGGACCGTCGATGCCCGTGCAGGTGCAGGGCCTCTCGAGCGTGCCGCGAGCCGGCGACACGTTCATCTCCACGGAGGAGGACCGCACCGCGCGCCAGATCGCTGAGAAGCGTGAGGCCGTCGAGCGCAACGCGCAGCTGGCGAAGGCGCGCAAGCGCCTCACGCTCGAGGACTGGAAGACCGCGCTCGACCAGGGCAAGGTCGAGACGCTCAACCTCATCATCAAGGGTGACGTCTCCGGTGCCGTCGAGGCGCTGGAGGAGTCGCTGCTGAAGATCGAGATCGACGACAGCGTGGACCTGCGGATCATCCACCGCGGTGTCGGTGCCGTCACCGAATCCGATGTGAACCTTGCAACGGTCGACGACGCCGTGATCATCGGCTTCAACGTCCGTCCCGACCCGAAGGCCCGCGAGCGCGCTGCGCGCGAGGGCGTCGACGTGCGGTTCTACAACGTGATCTACGGTGCGATCGACGACATCGAGAGCTCGCTGAAGGGCATGCTCAAGCCCGAGTACGAAGAGGTCCAGTCCGGTGTGGCCGAGATCCGAGAGGTGTTCCGCTCCTCGAAGTTCGGCAACATCGCTGGCTCCATCGTTCGCTCCGGCACGATCACCCGCAACGCGAAGGCACGCGTCATCCGTGACGGCATCGTGCTGGCCGATGGCCTGGCCATCGAGTCGCTGCGCCGCTTCAAGGACGACGTCACCGAGGTGAAGACGGACTACGAGTGCGGCATCGGCCTCGGCAAGTTCAACGATCTGCAGATCGGTGACGAGATCGAGACCATCGAGATGGTGGAGAAGCCGCGAGTCTGATCGCGCGGTGAGCATGGGGCGGCTTCGGTCGCCCCATACTCGTCTCTGAGGAACGAGGAGAGAACGACATGGCAGAGAACCCCAGGGCGCGGAAGATCGCCGACCGCATCCGCGAGATCACCGTCAGGGCGCTCGAGCGCGAGGTCAAGGATCCGCGGCTCGGCTTCGTGACGATCACGGATGTGCGGGTCACCGGTGACCTGCAGCACGCCTCGATCTTCTACACGGTGCTCGGCACCGATGAGGAGCGCGAGGAGACCTCAAGGGCGCTCACGAGCGCCAAGGGCGTCGTGCGGCGCGAGATCGGCAAGGGACTCTCATTGCGGCTGACGCCGTCGATCGAGTTCTTCCTCGACGCGCTGCCCGAGAACGCGGCATCGATCGAGCACCTGCTCGACGAGGCGCGCGTGCGCGACAGGGCGGCGCAGGAGGCTGCCGCGGCAGCGAAGTACGCCGGCGAGGCCGACCCGTACCGCAAGCCCCGCGAGCTCGACGAGGACTGAGCGCCGCGCTGATCGAGGCGCGGGCGGCCTGTGGCCGCGCGCGTCTCGAGATCGAGTCGGCGAGACCCGCTGATCGAGGAGCGTGCGGCCGCAGGCCGCCCGCGTCACGAGATCAACTCGGCTGCACCTCGGCGAAGCGCAGCCTGCGCTCGCCCAGATCCGCCTCCGTGAGCCGCACCCTGATGCGCTCGCCGGGCTCGGCATCCGTGTCGCAGGCCGCCTCGGTCGGTGGATCGATCAACTGGATGGTCGCGCCGTTCTTGCGCGCATCCACGACGACGGAGTCGAACTCGTCGCCGATGCGCGGGCGCAGCACTGCGATCTCGACCACGTCGATCGACTCGCGCTCGAGCTTGCTCGCCAGCTGCCCGGAGCTCTGCATGATCTCCTCCAGCCCCTCCAGGCCGTCGGCCGCCCACTGCGGGATCTCGCGGCCGTTCGCGATCGCCTCGCAGTGCACCAGCACGTAGCGATCGACGAGGCGACGCAGGGGAGCGGTCGTGTGCGCGTAGGGAGCGCCAATGGCGGCCTGCTCGAGCTGTGAAGCATCCGACCCGTTGTGCAGCACGTCGTAGCCCGCACCGCGGAACAGCCGCCGCGCGGCCTGCAGGATCGCCAGCGTCGTGGGCTTCGATCGGTCCAGCCTGCGCAGGAACGCGCCGTAGTGCTCGCCCTGGGCCCACTCCTCGCCGATCGCCCGCACCTCTTTGCGGAAGCTGCGCACGTCGCCGGCCGGCGGCTGCGGCATGGTGCGCAGGATGCCGCGCTTCTCGCGCAGCATCAGGTTCGCGGCCTCCATGCCGGTCATGAGCGAGATCTGCGCGTTCCAGCGCTCCACCGGCAGCAGCTCGCGCCGCTCGATGACGTACTCGTCTCCCTGGCGGACCACCTGCTCCTCCGGCATGTCCAGGCTCGCGCCGTCGCGTGCCTCCTCGAGCGCGATGCGCAGCTCTCCGACGTCGCGCAGCAGCGCCAGCATGGCGTCGCCGCCGTCGATGCGCTGCTGCGCCGTCTCGTAGGTCAGCTGCTCGCGCGACCGCACGCGGGCTCGCTCGAGCGTGGTCTTCGTGACGTCGCCAGCCGCATCCAGGCGCATCGTCCAGACGTACGCACCGCGCTCCTGCCCCTCGAGCAGGCTGGCCGCGCCCTCGCTCACGATGGGCGGATGCAGCGGCACGCGGCCGTCGGGCGCGTACATGGTCTGGCCGCGGCGGCGTGCCTCGGCATCGATCGGTCCGCCGGGCGAGACGAAGGCGGGCACGTCGGCGATCGCATAGCGGACGACGTAGCCATCGCCATCGCGCGCGAGGTGGAGCGCCTGGTCGAGGTCGGTTGAGCCCTCGGGGTCGATGGTGACGAAGTCGACATCCGTCTGGTCGGCCTCTGGCAGCTGCGGATCAGCGGCGAACGCCTCGGCCTCGGCGACCGCGTCTGCGGGGAACTCGGCGTCGAGCCCCAGCTCGGTCCTGATCGCCGCGAGCGCCGCGTCGATCTCGTCGGTGCTGTCGGTCAGTCGCTGGTGTCGTGCGGGCATGGCCCCCAACCTAACCGGCGCCGCCTGGCCCGCTGCACAACGCAAGCTCCAGCGGCACGAATGGCCGCGATCGCGGCCGCTGCCCGGATCCTGCCCGGAAACCGACGCGGGCGACTTGCGTTCTGTGAGCTGGGTCGCGGAGTCCCGTTGGTCGAGGAGCGGGCGGCGCAGCCGCACGCGTCACGAGACACGTCGATCCGGTCTCGCGACGGCAGCGGGCTGTGCCCGCGGCCTCCTCGACCTACGATCGCCGCACGCGTCACGAGACCGAATCAGTCCGGCAGGCGGATCGCGCCGGGCTCGCGCACGATGAGACCGTCAGCTGCCAGTGACACGACCGCGCGGTCGAGCTGCTCGGGATCCGGCCACAGCTGCGCGACCTCCGCCTCGGTCAGCGGCACGTCGACGCCGCGAAGCGCGCGCAGTACCGTGCCCCGCACCTGCCGGTCGCTGCCGGCGAACGACGACTGCCGCGGCGCGCGCTTCCCCTCGAAGACGGGGTAGCCGGCGGCGCGCCACGCGCACGCGTCCGCGATCGGGCACGCGCCGCAATCGGGCGCTCGTGCGGTGCAGACCAGGGCGCCGAGCTCCATGAGTGCGATGGAGATCACGGATGCGTCACCCGGTTCTACCGGCAGCAGTGCCTCGACGTCTGCCAGGTCCCGCCGCTTGGCGGGCCCCGCCTCGCCCTGCCCGTGCACGGCGCGAGCGACCACGCGCCGCACGTTGGTGTCCACCACGGGATGCCGGTCGCCGAAGTGGAAGACCGCGACCGCGCGCGCTGTGTAGTCGCCGATCCCAGGCAGCGCGAGCAGCGCATCCACATCCCTCGGCACCTTGCCGCCGTGGCGCTCGACGATCGCGCGCGCCGTGTCCTGCAGCCGCAGCGCTCGACGCGGGTAGCCGAGCGTGCCCCACTGCCGCAGCACCTCGTGCGTGGGGGCATCGGCGAGATCCGCGGGCGTCGGCCAGCGCGCGAGCCAGCGATCGATCTCGACAGCGACGCGCGATGCCTGCGTCTGCTGCAGCATGATCTCGCTCACCACGGTGCCCCAGGCATCGAACTCGGGGCGCCGCCACGGGAGATCGCGAGCGTGCTCGCGATACCAGGCGGCAAGCGCCTGCAGAATTTCGCCACCGAGCATCCAGTCAGCGTAGAGGCGCGGTCGGTACCGTCGGGATGTGACCGTGCCGACCAACCCCGGCCCCATCGGTGCGACGCCGCAGGTCGGCCCGCACCTCGTGCCGCACGTCGAGCCGATCGTCGACCATGCCGCTGCCGCGACCGCGGCGCGTGGGCGTAGCCTCGCGCCGGACCTCGCTCGCGGCATCATGCTGCTGCTCATCGCGCTGGCCAACGTGCCGTGGTGGCTCTCTGTCGCCGAACGCGGCGTCACGAATGCACATGGAGTCGGGTACGCGGGCGGTGACCTCGTCTACCAGCTGATCTCCCTGGTCGCGATCGACGGCCGGGTGTATCCGCTCTTCGCGTTCCTGTTCGGCTACGGGATATGGCAGATGTACAGCCGCCAGGCAGCCGCAGGAGCACCGTGGCGCGAGGCTCGCCGCGTGCTGCAGATCCGCCATGGGTGGATGGTCGCGTTCGGTGCCGTGCACGCGCTGCTGCTCTGGTTCGGCGACATCGTCGGCGCCTACGGCCTCGTCGGCCTGCTGGTCACGTGGCTGCTGCTGCGTCGCAGCGACCGCGCACTGCGGGTGGTCGCGTGGGTGCTCGCTGGACTGCTGGCCGCCTCCGCGCTCTTCTCGATCGTCAGCGGCGCCGTGCTGAGCACGGGCATCGCGGGCGACATGAGCGTCATGGCCGCACCACCCATCGACTACCCGACCGGGCAAAGCAACTACCTGCTCTTCATGCTGCAGAGCTTCGGCCTGTGGGCCGTCGCGACGCCGCTCCAGGCGATCACGCTGACGGTGCCGCTGTCGGTGGTGCTGGGCGTCTTGGCCGCGCGCAGCGGCCTGCTCGATCGCCCGCGCGAGCATCGGATGCTGCTCGCCCGCATCGCCGTCGGCGGCATCGCGGTCGGCTGGCTCGGCGGGGCGCTCGCTGCGATGCAGTTCGCCGGGCTCCTCTTCGACACGGCGATCTCCTGGGCCACGATGGGCGCATCGAGCCTCACCGGCGTCGCCGGAGGCATCGGCTATGCCGCACTCATCGGGCTGGTCGCAGGCCGCCTCGGCGACCGACACGGGGTCGTCACGCGCGCCGTCACTGCGGTCGGCAAGCGATCGCTGACGAGCTACCTCCTGCAGTCGGTGCTGTTCGCCCCGCTGCTCGCGGCATGGGGCCTCGGCCTCGGCGACACGCTGACGCCGCTGGGCGCAGCCGGGCTCGCGGTCGGCGTCTGGCTCGTGACGGCGGTGGTCGCGCTCGTCCTCGACGTGCGGGGCAAGCGCGGCCCCGCGGAGGCGCTGCTGCGGCGCCTCGCGTATGGTCGGCGCCCCGTGGCGGCGCCGATGCCGGTCACCTGAGCGCGATCCGGCCCCGAAGTCGCTCGACCTCCACCTAGGCTGGCGGCATGGTCGACAGCGCACTGCTCATGAGGGCCGCGTCCTGGACGCCCGAGCAGAAGGAGCTCTACACGCGGCTCACCGAGCTGATGGTGCGCCGCAATCCGCGCGGCAGACGACTGGTCGCGGTCGAGGGACGCGACGGCACGGGCAAGACGCACTTCGCGGATGCGCTGCAGGTCGCCTTCGCGCGCGCAGGCGTCGAGGCGTTCCGCGCCTCGGTCGACGACTTCCATCGCCCGCAGGCGTTCCGGTACCGACAGGGCCGCCACTCCTCGAAGGGCTACTACGAGGACGCCTTCGACACCGAGCTGCTCGATCGGGTGCTGCTGCAGCCGTTCCGGATGGGCGGCTCCACGGGCTTTCAGACAGCCGCGTTCGATCTGCATCGGGATGCCCCAGTCGAGATGGAGTGGCAGACGGCGGGCCAGGATGCGGTGCTGCTCGTCGACGGTGTCTTCCTGCAGCGACCCGCACTGGCCGGCAAGTGGCACGCGGTCGTCTACCTCGACACGGAGGATCGCGTGCGCGGCGAGCGCCTGCGAGCGCGCGACGGCGCGCATCCTGACGTGCACCACGCGTCGCACGCGCGCTACCGCGAGGCGCACGACCTCTACGAGCGAGTGAGCGAGCCGCGCAGCAAGGCCACCTTCATCGTCGACAACACCGACTGGCGGAAGCCCTTCCAGTCCTTCGCCGACTCGTGTTGACCCGCCTCCCGTAGGTCGAGGAGCGCGCGGCCTCCGGCCGCCCGCGTCACGAGACGGGGTCCGACCCTCGTAGGTCGAGGAGCGTGTGGCCTCCGGCCGCCCGCGTCACGAGACCGGATCCACTCACGCCAGCTGCCGCACCACGCTCGGCGCCATGAACTCCCGACCGCGCTCCACCGCGTGCACGAGCTCCACGAGTGCCGCGTTCACGGGTGCCTCCAGGCCCAGCCTCGCAGCCTCCGCCACGACGGCCCCGTTGATCGCATCCACCTCGGTCAGCTGCCCTCGCCGGATCGACTGCTGCGTCGACCCCATGTTCGGCACCTCGCCCAGTCGCTCCCCGATGCGCAGCGGCACCTGCTGCGCGATGCGCCGCGGCGCGAAGGCGACCATGCGCACGAGCAAGGGAGTGAGCCCCTGCAGCGGCTGGAACCGCACGTCAGCCGCGAGTCCCGTGCGGGCGGTCTCGCGCATCGACGCGAGCATCACGCGCCGCAGTCCCGGGTCGCGGATGACGTCCTGCACCGAGTGCCCGACGATGGCCGGAATCGCGTTCACCATGTTGATGAGCAGCTTCGTCCACTGCGCGCCCTCGATCGAGGGCGTCTCGCTGGTCGGCAGCGCCTCGGTCAGCAGCGTGGCGAACCGCGCACCCTCCACGCCGCCGACGATCGTCTCGCCGTCCGCGGTCACGGTGACGACACCGGGCTCGAGCGAGTTCGCGGCCATCAGCGAGATGCCGCCGGCGACGCGCTCGTGCCCCAGCAGCCGTGCCGCGGCGCGCTCTCCGCCCAGCCCGTTCTGCACCACCAGCAGCGGCACGCCCTCGAGTGCAGCGCGGTTCGCCTCCAGCGCCTCGACCGCTCCGGTGGCCTTGACTGCCAGGATCGCGACATCCGGGGCCTCGGTCAGCACCTCGAGTGCCGTCACCCGCGCCACATGCGTACCGAAGGCGCCCTTCAGCCGCAGCCCGTGCTCGCGGATCGCCGCCAGGTTCTCGCCCCGCGCGGTGACGGTGACGTCGTGCCCGACGGCATCGAGCCGAGCCGCAATCGTGCCGCCGATCGCACCTGCACCGATCACCGCGATCCGCTGCCGCGCGGGGGTCTGCTCACTCGTCGCCGCCATGTCGGCCAGGCTAGCCGCCGGTAGGCTCGCAGGGTGTCAGCAGCCCCCGCCAGCCCAGACGGCATCCTGCTCGTCGACAAGCCGCAGGGCATCACGAGCCACACCGCGGTGAGCCGCGCGCGCCGCGCCCTCGGCACCCGCAAGGTCGGGCACGCCGGCACCCTGGACCCGATGGCGACGGGCCTGCTGATCCTCGGCATCGGGCCGTCGACACGCCTGCTCACCCATATGGTCGGCCTCGATAAGACCTATACGGCGACGATCGCGCTCGGAGCGGCGACGACGACGGATGACGCCGAGGGCGAGGAGGCGACGACGGCGGATGCGTCGCACGTCACGCGCGACGACCTCGCGGCCCCGATTGCGGCGCTCACGGGTGACATCGAACAGGTGCCTTCGTCGGTCAGCGCCATCAAGGTCGATGGTGAGCGCGCCTACAACCGCGTGCGGGCGGGGGAGCAGGTCGAGCTCAAGGCGCGCGCGGTGACCGTCTCCAGGTTCGAGCTGCTCGAGTTTCGCCCCGGGGCCCGTGCGGAGGCCGACGTCATCATCGACTGCTCGAGCGGCACCTACATCCGGGCGCTCGCGCGTGACCTTGGAGAAGCGCTCGGCGTGGGCGGGCATCTGACGGTGCTGCGCCGCACGCACGTCGGCCCGTTCGACGTCGATGGTGCGCCGATCGCCGACGCGCTGCCCGAGGAGGGCGCGGCCAAGCTGCTCGTGCCGCCCGCACTGGCTGCGGCCCGCATCCTGCCCGTCGCGCAGCTCGACGACGAGCGCGCCGCCAACCTCGCGCACGGTCGCAAGACGCCCGCGCTCGAGGGGGAGGCCGGCATCGTCGCCGCCGTGCATGGCGAACGACTGATCGGCATCGCCCGAGTCTCCGGCAACCGGCTGCTGCCGGTGACCAACTTCCCGACCGACTGAGGTGCACTGATGATCAGCTGGCTCATGCTTGCGCAGGCGATCGGTCTGGGCGTGATCGGCGCGGGCGTCGCGATCGTCGGCTTCGCGCGGAAGCCCTTCAACGACTGGATCCTGGGTGCTGCCGCGATCGCGTTCCTCACGCTGATCGTGCAGGCGGTCGCCTCGTTCGTCGCCCCGATCCTCGGTGGTGGGCCGACGGGCGATCTGCTCGAGTACTGGGTCTACCTGATCTCGGCGCTGCTGATCCCGCCGGCCGCGGTGATGTGGGCACTGATCGACAAGCGCGGCGAGTGGCAGACGCTCGTGGTGGGCATCGCCATCCTCGCCTGCGCGGTGATGGTCTATCGGATGCACCAGATCTGGTTCGTGCAGGTCGCGTGAGCGCGGCCGCGTCCGTAGGTTGAGGAGGCGGCGACCCGGAGGCTCGCTGCCGTCACGAAACCGGTTGGACCCTTCGCTCCTCCGATCTCGTGACGCGTGCGGCTGCGCCGCCCGCTCCTCGACCTACGGACGGGGCCGCTCCTCGATCTGCGGACGGTGCCGCTCCTCGATCTGCGGACGGGCGCCGCTCCTGGGTCGGCGGGAGTCCGTAGGTTGAGGAGGCCGCGCGCCGAAGGCGCGTGGCCGTCACGAAACCGGTTGGACCCTTCGCTCCTCCGATCTCGTGACGCGTGCGGCTGCGCCGCCCGCTCCTCGACCTACGGACGGGGCCGCTCCTCGATCTGCGGACGGTGCCGCTCCTCGATCTGCGGACGGGCGCCGCTCCTGGGTCGGCGGGAGTCCGTAGGTTGAGGAGGCCGCGCGCCGAAGGCGCGTGGCCGTCACGAAACCGGTTGGACCCTTCGCTCCTCCGATCTCGTGACGCGTGCGGCTGCGCCGCCCGCTCCTCGACCTACGGACGGGGCCGCTCCTCGATCTGCGGACGGTGCCGCTCCTCGATCTGCGGACGGGGGGCGCTCCTGGGTCGGCGGGAGTCCGTAGGACAGTCCTATGGATGTCAAGTGGGGTTGAGGTCGTGTTTGAGGGCGGCGAGGATCTCGCGGCAGAGGTAGCGCTTGAGGGCTCTGATGGCGTCTCGTTTGGAGTGTCCTTCGGCGAGTTTCCCTTCCGACCGAACCAACGGCAGCGGCCCCGGAACCGTGACCGACAAGTCCTACGAATGACATCGTGAGAGTCGGGCGAGGAGAAGGCCAGGCCACGGACCCGGAACCACCACCACCATCCTCAATGTTGAGGAGGCCGCGCGCCGAAGGCGCGTGACCGTCACGAAACCGGTTGGACCCTTCGCAACTCCGATCTCGTGACGCGTGCGGCTGCGCCGCCCGCTCCTCGATCTACGGGCGGGCCGCTCCTCCATCTACGGACGGGGGCGCTCCTCGATCTACGGGCGCCGGCCGCTCCTCGATCTGCGGGGAGCGCACCGGCGGCGCCGGGAAGCGAATAGAATCGACCGAGTGAGCGAGCGCAGGCATGCAGGCATCGGGCGGGTCCTCATCGCGGTGTACGCGGTGCTGGCACTCGCGGCAACCGGTCGGTCGTTCGTGCAGATCGTCCAGCGGTTCGAGGAAGCGCCCCTCGCGTACTCGCTGAGCGCCCTCGCGGCGGTCGTCTACATCGTCGCGACCGTCGCGCTCGCGATGCAGCGCAGCGAGACGGCCCGCAAGGTCGCCCTCGCCGCCGTCTGCTTCGAACTGATCGGTGTGCTGGTCGTCGGCACGCTGTCGCTCGTCGCACCCGCACTGTTCGGCCACGACTCGGTCTGGAGCTACTTCGGCATCGGCTACCTCTTCATCCCCGCGGTGCTGCCGTTCCTCGGTCTCTGGTGGCTGCGCGTCAGCCGGGAGCGGGTCGCCGCATGAGCGCATCCGAGGCCGCCCCGATGGCGTGGATCGACGAGCTCGAGACGGTGGCCAGCGCTGTCACGATCGGCAAGTTCGACGGCGTGCACATCGGCCACCAGCGCATCCTCGAGCAGCTGCGAGCCATCGCCGAGCCCGCCGGGCTCGCGACGACGGTCGTCACCTTCGACCGGAACCCGCTCGAGGTCGTCCGCCCCGACATCGCCCCGCTGCCGCTCGTCTCGCTCGATGACAAGATCGCGCTGCTGCGCGCCGCCGGCGCCGACCGCGTGGTCGTGATCCCCTTCACGAAGGCCGCCGCCGCGCAGCCGCCCCGGGAGTTCGCCGAGCGCGTGCTCCTCGACGGGCTCGGGGCGCGGATGCTGCTGGTCGGCGACGACTTCCGCTTCGGCTTCAAGGGTGCTGGCACGCCAGCGCTGCTGCGCGAGCTCGGCGAGCCGCGCGGCGTGCGCGTCGAATCCATCGACGACATCTGCTTCACCGACGGGCGCCGCGTCTCGTCGACCTGGATCCGAGAGGCGCTCGACCTCGGACGCATCGCCGAGGCGAACGAGATGCTCGGTCGCCGCCACCTGCTGCGCGGCGACGTCGTGCGCGGCTTCAGCCGTGGCCGCGCGCTCGGCTTCCCGACCGCCAACCTCGGCGACCCGATCGAGGGCTTCATCCCCGCCGACGGCGTCTACGCCGCCATCGCGCACGTCGACGCGGGCACGTTCGCCGCGGCCGTCTCGATCGGGCACAACCCCACGTTCGAGGGCGTGCAGGCGAAGACCGTCGAGGCCTACCTGCTCGACGTCGACCTCGACCTGTACCACCGACCGATCGAGCTCGAGCTCGTCGACTTCGTGCGGTCGATGCACCGGTTCGAGGGCCTCGACCAGCTCATCGCACAGATGCACCGAGACGTCGAGCTCACGCGCGAGGCGGTCGAGCCGCTGCTCGCCGACCGAGCCTGATCGGCGCTCGGTAGACTGCCACCACCACCCACCCCGCGTTGCGGCCAGCAGGGCCGCCGCGGTGTCCAGAAGGAGCAGCGTGTCCACTCCCAGCCAGGCGCTCGCCCCCGCGCAGCGCGCCGTCCAGCTGCTTGGCGGCGACCTCTCCGAGGTCGCGCTCCGGCGGCACCTCGAGGGGCTGCCCGCCGTCGACGCGGTCGGCCTCGAGGCGCGTGCTGCGAAGTTCGGCACCCGCTCCATCAAGACCACGTCGAAGGCGGCAGCCCTCGACCTCATCATCCGCATGATCGACCTGACGACGCTGCAGGGCTCCGACACCCGCGGCAAGGTGCGCTCGCTGGTCGCGAAGGCGCTCGTGCCCGACGCATCCGACCTCTCGACCCCGCGGCCCGCTGCCGTGTGCGTGTACGGCGACATGGTCGCGGGCGCCGTCGAGGCACTGGGCTCGGCATGGAGCGCTGGGAAGGACACCGGCATCAACGTCGCCGCGGTCGCCACTGCGTTCCCCTCCGGCCGCGCGAGCATGGGCGTCAAGCTGATGGACACCCGTGATGCCGTCGCCGCGGGTGCCGACGAGATCGACATGGTGATCGACCGCGGTGCGTTCCTCGAGGGCAACTACGGCAAGGTTTTCGACGAGATCGTGCAGACGAAGGATGCCTGCCGTCGCGACGACGGCACGTACGCCCACCTGAAGGTCATCCTCGAGACCGGCGAGCTCGTCACCTACGACAATGTGCGCCGCGCATCCTGGCTCTCGATCCTCGCGGGCGGCGACTTCATCAAGACGAGCACCGGCAAGGTGCAGCCCGCCGCGACGCTGCCGGTGACGACGCTCATGCTGCAGGTCGTGCGCGACTGGGAGCGGCTGACGGGGGAGCGCATCGGCGTGAAGCCCGCAGGCGGCATCTCCACCTCGAAGGACGCCATCAAGTACCTGGTCGCGGTCGCCGAGACCTGCGGCGAGGCGTGGCTCGACCCGCACCTGTTCCGCTTCGGTGCCTCGAGCCTGCTCAACGACGTGCTGCTGCAGCGCCAGAAGCTCACCACCGGCCGCTACTCCGGCCCCGACTACGTCACGATCGACTGAGGCCCCCATGACATTCCTCGAATACGCACCGGCCCCCGAGTCGACCTCCATCCTCAACCTCCGCGACGACTACGGCCTCTTCATCGGCGGCGAGTGGACGCGCGGCGGCGGCTCGAGCTTCGCCTCCATCGCACCCTCCACCGAGCAGCGCATCGCCACCTTCGCGACCGCCGACGAGGGTGACGTGGATGCCGCGGTCAAGGCCGCGCGCAAGGCCTTCCGTGAGACCTGGGGCCCGATGTCGGGCCGCGACCGCGGCAAGTACCTCTTCCGCATCGCGCGCATCCTGCAGGAGCGGGCGCGCGAGCTCGCCGTCGCCGAGTCGCTCGACAACGGCAAGCCGATCCGCGAGACCCGCGACGCCGACGTGCCGCTCGTCGCCCAGTGGTTCTTCCACTGCGCCGGCTGGGCCGACAAGCTCGACTGGGTGGGCCTGGGTGCCGCCCCGCAGCCGCACGGCGTCGCCGCGCAGGTCATCCCGTGGAACTTCCCGCTGCTGATGCTGTCGTGGAAGGTCGCCCCGGCGCTCGCCGCCGGCAACACCGTGGTGCTGAAGCCCGCGGAGACCACGCCGCTCACCGCGATGCTGTTCGCCGAGATCTGCGAGCAGGCGGGCCTGCCCGCCGGCGTCGTCAACCTCGTCACGGGCGCGGGCGAGACGGGCGCGGCGCTCGTGCGCCACCCCGACGTCGACAAGGTGGCCTTCACCGGCTCCACCGCCGTCGGCCGCGAGATCGCGAAGGCGCTCGCGGGCACGGAGAAGAAGCTCACGCTCGAGCTCGGCGGCAAGGGCGCGAACATCGTCTTCGACGACGCCCCGCTCGACCAGGCCATCGAGGGCATCGTCGACGGCATCTTCTTCAACCAGGGCCAGGTGTGCTGCGCCGGCAGCCGCCTGCTGGTGCAGGAGAACGTCCACGACATCGTCATGGACCGGCTGAAGGAGCGCATGTCGACGCTGCGCGTCGGCGACCCGCTCGACAAGAACACCGACGTGGGCGCGATCAACTCGAGCGAGCAGCTCGAGCGCATCACGCGCCTGGTCGAGACCGGCATCGCCGAGGGCGGCGACGCCTGGAGCCCCGCGTGCGAGCTGCCCAAGGAGGGCTACTGGTTCGCGCCCACCGTGGTCACGGGCGTGGAGGCATCCTCCACCATCGCCCGCGAGGAGATCTTCGGACCCGTCCTGTCGGTGCTCACCTTCCGCACGCCCGACGAGGCGATCGCGAAGGCGAACAACTCGCCCTACGGCCTCTCGGCCGGCGTCTGGACCGACAAGGGCTCTCGCGCCCTGGCCGTCGCCGACAAGCTGCGAGCCGGCGTCGTCTGGACCAACACATTCAACAAGTTCGACCCCACGAGCCCCTTCGGCGGCTACAAGGAGTCGGGCTACGGCCGCGAGGGCGGCCGCCAGGGCATGCAGGCATATCTGAAGGCAGGCAAGTGATGGCGACCGAGAAGACCGCCACGAAGACCGCCACGAAGACCCCGGCGAAGTCGTCGAGCGCACGGCTTGACGTGCCGAAGACGTACAAGCTGTTCATCGGCGGCGCGTTCCCGCGCTCCGAGTCCGGCCGCGTGACCGAGGTGACGGATGCCCGCGGCCGCTTCGTCGCGAACGTCGCCAAGGCGTCCAGGAAGGATGCACGCGAGTCCGTGCGCGCTGCCCGCAAGGCACAGCCGGGCTGGGCTGGCGCGACCGCGTACAACCGCGGCCAGGTGCTGTACCGCGTCGCCGAGGTGCTCGAGGGCCGCAAGGCGCAGTTCGTCGACGAGCTCGTCAAGACCGAGGGCCTCACCGCCGCGCGCGCCGCCAAGCAGGTCGAGGACACCATCGACCTCTGGGTGTGGCACGCCGGCTGGACCGACAAGATCGCCCAGATCGGCGGCAACGCGAACCCGGTTGCAGGCCCCTACTTCAACATCTCGGTGCCCGAGCCCACCGGCGTGGTCGCGGCCATCGCGCCGCAGACCCAGGGCCTGCTCGGCCTCACCTCGGTGATTGCGCCCGCGCTCGTCGCCGGCAACGCGGTCGTCGTGGTGCCGAGCGCCGCCTCGCCGCTGTCGGCGATCTCGCTCGGCGAGGTGCTCGCGACGAGCGACCTGCCCGGCGGTGTCGTCAACGTGCTCACGGGTGACCCCGCGGAGCTCGCGCCGTGGCTCGCCGGCCACGCCGACGTGAACGCGCTCGACCTCACGGGCGCCGGCGACCTCGACTGGGTCGAGCTCGAGCAGATCGCGGCCGACACGCTTAAGCGCGTGCTGCGCCCCGAGCCGGGCATCGCGCCCGAGACGCCGCAGCGCATCATCGCCCTCACGGAGACCAAGACGGTCTGGCACACGAAGTCGCGCCTGTAGGGGCGGCGGTGTCAGGCGGTCACGCGCACGATGCTGCGGGGCACGGCGCAGCGGGGCACGGCGCTGCGGGGCACGGCGCCGACGCGTCGACGACGCGCATCGCGATCGCGTTCGGCATCACCGCGGCGCTGCTGATCGCGCAGGTCGTCGGCTCGATCCTCACCGGTTCGCTCGCGCTGCTGGTCGACACCGTGCACATGCTCACGGATGTCGCCGGCCTCGGCGTCGCGCTCACGGCCCAGTGGCTGCTGCGGCGGCCGCCCAAGGGCCGCCGCACCTGGGGGCTCGTGCGCGTCGAGGTGCTCGCGGCGGCCGCGCAGGCGGCCGCGCTGCTCGTGGTGGCGCTGCTGGTGGTCGTCGAGGGCGTGCGCCGGCTAGGCGAGCCGACCGAGGTGCCGGGGCCGCTGCTGCTCGTGTTCGGCATCGTCGGGCTCGCGGGCAACCTCGTCTCGCTCGCGGTGCTCGCGGGCGGCAGGGGATCGAGCCTCAACCTGCGCGCGGCCTTCCTCGAGGTGCTGAACGACGCCATCGGCTCGGTCACCGTGATCGCCGCAGCGGTGGCGATCTGGCTGTGGGGCTTCCAGCAGGCCGACCTGATCGCGAGCGCGCTGGTGGCGGCGCTCATCGTGCCGCGGTCGGTCGTGCTGCTGCGCGAGACCGGTCGCATCCTGCTGGAGGCGGCGCCGGAGGAGCTCGACCTCGACGACGTGCGCGAGCATCTGATGGAGATCGAGCACGTCGTCTCCGTGCACGACCTGCATGCTTCGACGCTCGGCACGGGGCTGCACCAGCTCACCGCGCACGTGGTGGTGGATCAGTCGTGCTTCGCCGACGGGCACGCGCCGCGCGTGCTCGATCTGCTGCAGGAGTGCGCCGCCGAGCACTTCCCGCTCAAGCTCGAGCACGCCACCTTCCAGCTCGAGCCGCCCGGCCACGCCGAGCACGAGCCGCACCTGCACGACTGACTTCCGGCCCTCGTAGGTCGAGGAGCGCGCGGCTGCAGGTCGCGTGCGTCACGAGACCGAACGGTCACCGGTCTCGTGACGCGCCGCGCTGCGCGCGCCGCTCCTCGACCTGCGGTAGGTGACCCTCGTAGGTCGAGGAGCGCGCGGCCGGAGGTCGCGTGCGTCACGAGACCGAGCCGCGACCGGTCTCGTGACGCGTCGCGCTGCGCGTGCCGCTCCTCGACCTGCGGGAGGCCGGTCTCAGCAGCTCGTCTCGATCAGGTCGGCGTACCAGCGGCACCCGGCCAGCCACGTGTCGATGCGGATGCGCTCGTCGCGCGCGTGCAGCGTCAGACGCTCGTCGCGCGTCATCTCGAACGGCGTGAAGCGGTAGACACGGTCGGTGATGCGATGCGCATGCCGACCATCCGTGCCGCCGAGCATCACGTACGGCACGGTCAGCACGTCGGGCCGCAGGCGCGTGATCGCATCCTCGATCGCATCCCAGCCGAGCCCATCCGAGGGGCTCTGCGCACTCGGCTCGTGCCCGTGCAGCACCTCGAGCTCGACGGCGTCGTCGGCGATCGCGCGGCGCATGAACAACACGGTCTCATCCACGGTCGAGCCCACGGCGATGCGCGCATTCACGACCGCGGTCGCCTCCTCCGCGAGCGCGTTCGCGGCCGCCGCGCCCGAGAGCTGCGTCACCACGGCGGTGGTGGCGAGCATCGCGCGCGTCTCGTCCTGCCGGGCCAGGAGGCGCTCCACCAGCGGCCGCGCGCGCCGCACCCTGCGCAGCACCGCGCCCTGCGCGCCCGTCGCCTCCGCGCCCAGCAGCTCGAGCATCCGCAGCGCCGGCTCCGGCAGCGACCGCGGCCAGGTGGCGAAATCCAGCCGCCGGATCGCCCGCGCCAGCCGCGAGGTCGCCGGCAGTCGCGGCGGCGTCGAGGCGTGGCCGCCGACCTGCGCCACCCGCAGCCGCACGTTCGCGAAGCCCTTCTCGGCGACGCCGACCACGGCAACATCCCGCGTCACGCCCGCGATCGGCGGCTCGATGATCGCCCCGCCCTCGTCGAGCGCCCACGCGGGCCGCACGCCGCGCCGGTCGAGCTCGGCGATCGCGGTCTGGGCGCCCGCGCCCATGGTCTCCTCGTCGTGGCCGAACAGCAGCCACACGTCGCGCTCCGGCGTGAAGCCCGCCTCCAGCAGCGCCTCCACCGCGACGCAGATGCCGACGAGTGAGCCCTTGTCGTCGAGCGTGCCGCGGCCCCAGACGTGCGTGGCGTCGCGGTGGCCGGAGTAGGGCGGATGCGTCCACACGGCGCCGGTCCCCTCGGCATCGGGCGCGGGCACGACATCCTGGTGCGCCATCAGCAGCGCGGGAGCCCCAGACGCGTCGCGACCCGGCCAGCGCGCCAGCAGCGTGTCGCCGAGCTCCTCGACCTCCAGGTCGGCGAACAGGCGCGGGAAGCGCTCGCGCAGCGCCGCCCGGAAGGCGGGCAGCTGCTCCGGCGACTCGGTGGGCACGCGCACCAGCGCGATCAGGTGGTCGAGGCTGGTCTCGGCGATCTGCACCCGCGCAGGCTATCGTCGGCCGGGATGGAGATGCGGGATACGGCAGAGCTGGTGGCCGCGCTGCGCGGCGCGGGCAGCGTCTTCGCCGAGGAGGAGCTGGCCGAGCTGCAGCGAGCAGCCGACGAGAGCGACGTGATCGAGGCGATCGAGATGTACGTCGAGCGGCGAACGCTCGGGGAGCCCATCGAGCACATCGTCGGCAGCGCGCGCTTCGCCGAGCTGCGCATCGTCGTGCACCCGGGCGTGTTCGTGCCGCGTCGCCGCACCGAGCTCGTTGCGACGATCGTCGCCGACCGCCTGCGCGAGGTCGCCGACGCGGCGACCGGCAGGCCGCGGCTGCTCGACTTCGGCTGCGGCACGGGGGCGATCGCGGCGCTCGCTGCCCATCGGGTGCCAGGCATCGACATCGTCGCTGTCGACGCCGAGTCGAACGCCGTCGCGTGCGCTCGCGTCAACCTGCCGGGCGCACTCGTGGTGCAGGCGAGCGCGCTCGACGCGCTCGACGACCACGGCGCATCCGAGCCCTTCGACGTGGTCGCCGCGAACCTCCCGTACGTGCCGACGGCAGAGCTGGCACTCATGCCGCACGAGGCGCGCGACTTCGAGCCGCTGATCGCGCTCGACGGCGGCACCGACGGGCTCGACCCGCTGCACGAGCACGCCTGGGCGATCGGTGCTCGCCTGCGCACGGGCGGTATCGCCGTCACCGAGGTCGCGCCGCATCAGGTCGAGACCGCGACCGCGATGCTCGAGCAGGCCGGGTTCGTCAGCGTCGTGGTGCGCACCGACGAGGCCAGCGGCGCGACGGCCCTCGTCGCGACTCGCTAGCCCGGCGGCGCGTTACCGTTGAGGCCGAGCAGCGAGGAGGCCGCAGTGGCAGTGGAGGAGAACACCCGAGAGATCGAGGACGGGGTCGTCACCGACCTCTCCGAGCGCATGACCTACGGGTCGTACCTTGGCCTCGACACGCTGCTCGACTCGCAGCACCCGAAGAGCAGCCCCGAGCACCACGACGAACTGCTGTTCATCATCCAGCATCAGACCACCGAGCTGTGGCTGAAGCTCGTCATCCACGAGCTCGACGACGCCCGGCGGCTGCTCGCGGCCGACGACCTGGGCGGGGCGCTCAAGCGCATCGCCCGCGTCAAGCACATCCAGGAGGTGCTGACGCAGCAGTGGTCGGTGCTCGCCACCCTCACGCCCACCGAGTACGCGCAGTTCCGCGGCTCGCTCGCGAGCGCCTCCGGCTTCCAGAGCGCCCAGTACCGCATGGTCGAGTTCGCGCTCGGCAACAAGCACGCGCGCATGCTGCAGGTGTTCGAGTCGAACCCGGCCGACCACGCCGCGCTCGAGGCCGAGCTGCACCGCCCGAGCCTCTACGACGAGTTCCTGCGGCTGCTCGCCCGACGCGGCCACGACGTGCCCGCCGAACTGCTTGAGCGCGACGTGACGAAGGCGCACGTGTACACCGAGGCGCTCGTGCCGGTCTTCCAGAAGATCTACGAGGACGCCGGCCGCCCCGACGTCGATGAGGACTGGCGCGCCTACGAGGCATGCGAAGAGCTCGTCGACCTGGAGGACAACTTCCAGTTCTGGCGCTTCCGCCACCTGCGCACCGTCACGCGCACGATCGGCATGAAGCATGGCACGGGCGGATCGAGCGGCGTCGATTTCCTCAAGCGCGCACTCGAGCTCACCTTCTTCCCCGAGCTGTACGTCGTCCGCACCCGGATCGAGGAGTGACCGCGCCCGTCCTCGCGCGTGTTGAGCGCGCACGCATCGCGGGCCACTGGGTGACGGATGCGTTGGTCGAGCTCAGCGAGACCGGCATGCGCCTGGTGCCGGAGGGCGAGGCGCCGCCGCGCATCCGCAGGCGCATCCAGGGCTCGCTGCTGCCGCCCATCACCGACGCCCACGTGCACGTCGGGCTCGTCGATGCTGCGCTGCACGAGCCGACCGCGCTCGGCCGGGTGCTCGATCTCGGCTGGGATCCCGCCGCACTGCCGGAGATGCTCGAGGCGGCCCACGGTGCGCATCGCGGCCTCGACGTGCGCTTCGCGGGTCCCTTCCACACAGCAGTCGGCGGCTACCCGTCCGACCGCGATTGGGCGCCGCCGGGCGCGGTCGCCGAGCTCGCCGATGCCGCCGACGCGGCGCGCTCCGTGCATTCGCAGGCCGCGGCCGGTGCTTCCGCCATCAAGGTCACGCTCAACAGCGAGGCGGGGCCGGTGCTCGACGACGCGGTGCTCGCTGCCCTGGTCGCTGAGGCCCGTGCCGCGGCGCTGCCGCTCGTCGCGCACGTGCAGGGGCCCGGGCAGGCCGAGCGCGCGATCGCCGCGGGGGTCGGGGTGCTCGCGCACACGCCATGGACCGAGCGGCTCGACGACGACGCCATCCGTGCTGCGGCCGTGAGCCAGACGTGGATCTCGACGCTCGCGATGCACAGCCGCGACGGCGACGAGCTCGCCTTCGCGCGTGCCACCGACAACCTCGCGCGCTTCGCCGCAGCCGGGGGAGCGGTCGCCTACGGCACCGACCTCGGCAACGGCCTCGCTCGCTTCGACCTCGATCAGAGCGAGGTCGCGGCCCTGCGACAGGCGGGCATCGAGGGCACGGCGCTCGTCGACGCGCTGCTGGCCGAGGGGCTGCTGCCGCCCGGGCCGACACTGAGCACATTCTCCGCGGACGTGACCGACGACGAATCCGTCATCGCGAACCTGCATCGGGCAGGATCGCTGCCCTTCACCTGGTACGACCTGGACGAGGTGTGAGCCTCGTCGCCCGACCTCCAGCCGGCGGCGGCACCGCCGCATCGGCCGCCCGACGTGACGCCGCCGACCCCCTCGCGGTCGAGCTGCGGGCGCAGCGATGACAGAGCGTGCACCCGGCGGCAGGATGCGCCGCGGGCTAGGCTCGTGGCGCGGGCACCTCCCGCACGCACTCATCCGCCGCCCACGAGGCATCCGACGGCAATGGAGCCAGCCATGACCGATGTTCCCGCATACAAGCTCGACCCCGCTCCGCAGGGGGAGCACACCTACTCCGGCCCCACGCGCATCGAGCGCGACTCGCTCGGCGAGCTGCCAGTGCCCGAGGACGCCTACTGGGGCATCCACACGGAGCGCGCACTGATCAACTTCCCGATCACGGGCCGCTCGATCTCGGTCTACTCCGACCTCGTGAACGCGCTCGCGGTCGTGAAGCAGGCGTGTGCGCGCGCCAACAAGGAGATCGGCTCGCTCGAGCCCGAGAAGGCCGACCTGATCGACCAGGTCTGCCGTCGCATCCAGGCCGGCGAGCTGCACGACCAGTTCAAGGTGGGCGTCATCCAGGGCGGCGCCGGCACTTCGACGAACATGAACACCAACGAGGTGATCGCCAACGCGGTGCTGGTCGAGCTGGGCCACCCCAAGGGCGCGTACGAGCACTTCAGCCCCATCGACGACGTGAATCGCTCGCAGTCGACGAACGACACCTACCCGACGTCGATCAAGGTCGCGATGGCGTTCACCCTGCGCCGACTGCTCGACGAGCTGACGAGGCTCACGGATGCGCTGGACGCGAAGGCGACGGAGTTCCGGGATGTGCTGAAGGTCGGCCGCACGCAGCTGCAGGACGCCGTGCCCATGACGCTCGGGCAGGAGTTCCACGGCTTCGCCGTGACGCTGCGCGAGGACTACGACCGGCTCGAGGAGACCATCAAGTGGCTCTCCGAGGTCAACCTGGGCGCGACCGCGATCGGCACCGGCATCACCGCCGATCCGCGCTACGCCGAGGCCGCGAGCCGCCACCTCGCCGAGCTCACCCACCTGCCGATCGTCACCGCGAGCGACCTCATCGAGGCGACCAGCGACACCGGCGTCTTCATGACCGTCTCCGGTGCGCTGAAGCGCTGCGCCGTGAAGCTCTCGAAGATCTGCAACGACCTGCGGCTGCTCTCCTCGGGACCGCAGGCGGGCATCGGCGAGATCTCGCTGCCCGCCAAGGCCGCGGGCTCGTCGATCATGCCGGGCAAGGTCAACCCCGTGATCCCGGAGGTCGTGAACCAGGTCGCGTTCGCGGTCATCGGATCGGATGCGACAGTGACCGCCGCCTCCGAGGCTGGGCAGCTGCAGCTGAACGCCTTCGAGCCCGTCATCGCGCACCAGATCCTGCAGAGCCTGCACTGGATGACGCAAGCCTGCATGACGCTGCGCGTCAACTGCATCGACGGCATCGAGGCGAACCGCGAGCGGCTCGACCTCATGGTCGGCTCCTCGGTCGGCGTCGTCACGGCGCTCACGCCCTACCTCGGCTACGCCGACTCCGCGAAGCTCGCGCACGAGGCGCTCACGAGCCACAAGTCGATCGCCGACCTCGTGGTCGACAGCGGTCTGATGGATCGCGAGCGGGTGGAGAAGCTGCTGCAGCCGGCGCGGCTCTCGGGCCTGGAGCCGGTCACCCAGGCCATCCCGATCATCGACATCGGGGACAAGGTCTGACGCAGCCCGCGACGAACGGGGGCGCTCCCGGATACGATCCCCGGGTGAGTGCCCCCGTTCCGCTGTCTCCGCTCGCGCGCCCCAAGGGCCCCAACGTCGGGCTCATCGTCGGCGTGATCGGTGTCGTCGTGCTGTCGCTGGCCTCGTTCGCCGTCATCTTCATCCTCGCCGGCGCTATCGGCGACGCGACGCTCGTCGCCACCTCCGGGCTCATGGCGCTCCTGCCGCTCGCGTTCGTGATCTGGGCGGTGCTCGCGATCGATCGCTGGGAGCCAGAGCCCCGCATCGCGCTGTGGTTCGCGGCGCTCTGGGGCGGCATCGCCGCCGTGCTCCTGACGCTGCTGCTCAACGAGGCCGTGCTGCAGCCGCTCGTCGCCCCGTTCCTGCGCACGCCGGAGCAGTTCGAGTTCTACGCCACGGTCATCCAGGCCCCCTTCACCGAGGAGCTGTGGAAGGCCGTTCCGGTGGTGATCATGTTCCTGTTCTTCCGGAAGACGTTCGACGGCCCGGTCGACGGCATCGTGTTCGCCGCGCTGTCGGCGGCGGGCTTCGCCTTCACCGAGAACATCCTGTACTTCGGCACGTCGCTGAGCGAGACCGGCGACGGCGCCTTCATCTTCTTCATGCGCGGCATCATGAGCCCGCTCACGCACGCCATCTTCACCGCGGTCGGCATCGGTCTGGCGCTCGGCTTCGCCGCTCGGCTGCGATCGCGATGGTGGATCCTGCTCGCGCTCCCCGCCGGCCACCTGGTCTCCGCACTGCTGCACGCGCTCTGGAACTCGGCGAGCTGGTGGGTGCCGGGCGGCACCGTCGGCTTCTTCGCCTACTACCTCGTCGTGCAGGTGCCGCTGTGCGTGATCGCTGCCGGTCTCGTGTGGCTGCTGCTACGGCAGGAGATCAAGATCACCCGCGCCAGGCTCCATGACTACGGCCGCGCCGGCTGGTTCAGCCCGGCCGAGGTGGAGCGTCTCGCCTCCGGCGACGGTCGCGCGCTGCTGCTCGACTGGGCGAAGCGCCGCGGGCTCCGCGCCCAGATGCAGCACTACATCCGCACGGCGACGAGGCTGGCGAATCACCGGCAGCACGCGCTCGTCGGTCGCGACAAGCGGCGGCACGTCGCGGACGAGGTGACGCTGCTCGCTGAGCTGCTGCACGTCAGGCGCACCATGGCGAGCGCCGTGATGGGTCAGCCGGTGCCGCTGGAGCAGGGGAGGGCGATGGCGCCGCCGATCGGTGCGCAGCCGGGCGGAGCGCGCGTGCAGCGCTTCGGCGATCTCGACCCCGCTTGGCCGGTGCGCCGCTGAGCGCTCCAGCGGGCACCAGACCTGGTAGTCTTGGCCGGTTGCCGTGAATCGGCCGCGGATCAAGAGCGCTCGTGCATTCGGCACGGGCACCGCGCTGCGAGGAGAAAGGGGCCCCATATGAGCCTGAACGCAGATGTCAAGAAGGCCATCATCGAGGAGTACGCCACGCACGAGGGCGACACCGGGAGCCCCGAGGTGCAGGTCGCGATGCTGTCGCGCCGCATCCTCGACCTCACGGAGCACCTGAAGGAGCACAAGCACGACCACCACTCGCGTCGTGGTCTGCTGCTGCTCGTCGGTCAGCGTCGTCGTCTGCTCGGCTACCTGTCGGACGTCGACATCACGCGCTACCGCGCGCTGATCGAGCGCCTCGGCCTCCGTCGCTGACGCCTTCCGAAGCCTGCTGAACCAGGGCCGTTCCCATCCGGGGCGGCCCTGTTTCGCGTTCGCCGGCGGCTTCCGCGCCGTTCGGGCATGCGGCTGATAGTCTGCACGAGGCCGCAGCACGTTTTCGCGGCCGTCGTGCATCCGCAGACGAGACCGAGAGGCCGGTCGTTGGTGGAGGATGCCGAAGCGGAGCTTCGACCTCCTCCACTGATGACCGCCTCCTCGAGACGCCGATGCACGAGCATCGACAGCGCGTTCGCGCGCCCACGAGAGGAGTGACCCTATGGAGGGTCCAGAGATCACATTCGCCGAGGCCGTGCTGGACAACGGCCGCTTCGGCAAGCGCACCATCCGCTTCGAGACCGGCCGCCTCGCGCAGCAGGCGCAGGGCTCCGCCGTCGCGTACATCGACGAGGAGACCATGCTGCTGAGCGCGACGAGCGTCGGCAAGCACCCGAAGGATCACTTCGACTTCTTCCCGCTGACGGTGGATGTCGAGGAGCGCATGTACGCAGCGGGCCGCATCCCCGGCTCGTTCTTCCGTCGCGAGGGCCGCCCCTCGACCGACGCCATCCTGACCTGCCGTCTCATCGACCGGCCGCTGCGCCCGTCGTTCGTCGAGGGCATCCGCAACGATGTGCAGGTCGTCGTGACCGTGCTCTCGATCGAGCCCGACGAGCTCTACGACGTGCTCGCCATCAACGCCGCGTCCATGTCGACGCAGCTGTCCGGACTGCCCTTCGACGGCCCGATCGGCGGCGTCCGCGTCGCGCTGATCGACGGCCAGTGGGTCGCGTTCCCCAAGCACTCGCAGCTCGAGCAGGCCGTGTTCAACATGGTCGTCGCCGGCCGCGTGGTCACCGACGCCGCAGGCGCCGACGACGTCGCGATCATGATGGTCGAGGCCGAGGCCACCGACAACGCCTGGGAGCTCATCGCCGGCGGCGCCGTGAAGCCGACCGAGGAGGTCGTCTCCGAGGGTCTGGAGGCCGCGAAGCCGTTCATCAAGCAGCTCGTCGCCGCGCAGGCAGAGGTCGCCAAGACCGCCGCGAAGGAGACGCAGCAGTACCCGCTCTTCCCGCCGTACACCGACGAGGCCCTGGAGGCCGTCCGCGGCATCGCCAAGGACCGTCTGGCAGAGGTCTACCGCATCGCCGGCAAGATCGAGCGCCAGGACGCCGATGACGCGCTCAAGGAGCAGGTCAAGCAGGAGATCAACGAGCGCATCGAGCGCGGCGAACTCTCCGCCAGCATCGCCGGCGACGTCTCGGGCGCCTACAAGGCCGTGACGAAGGAGGTCGTCCGCGGCCGCATCCTCACGGAGAGCGTGCGCATGGACGGTCGCGGCCTTGCCGACATCCGTCCGCTGGACGCAGAGGTCGCCGTCGTGCCGCGCGTGCACGGCTCGGCGATCTTCCAGCGCGGCGAGACGCAGATCATGGGCATCACGACGCTCAACATGCTCAAGCTCGAGCAGCAGATCGACTCGCTGAGCCCTGTCACCACGAAGCGCTACATGCACAACTACAACTTCCCGCCGTACTCGACCGGTGAGACCGGCCGCGTCGGCAGCCCGAAGCGCCGCGAGATCGGCCACGGCGCGCTCGCCGAGCGTGCGCTCATGCCCGTGCTGCCGAGCCGCGAGGACTTCCCCTACGCGATCCGTCAGGTCTCGGAGGCGCTGGGCTCGAACGGCTCGACGTCGATGGGCTCCGTCTGCGCGTCGACCCTCGCGCTGCTCAACGCCGGTGTGCCGCTCAAGGCTCCGGTCGCGGGCATCGCGATGGGCCTCGTCAGCGACACGGTCGACGGCGAGACCCGCTACGCGGCGCTCACCGACATCCTGGGCGCAGAGGATGCCCTCGGCGACATGGACTTCAAGGTCGCGGGCACGCCGGAGTTCATCACGGCGATCCAGCTCGACACCAAGCTCTCGGGCCTGCCGGCCTCGGTGCTGCACGGTGCGCTCACGCAGGCGAAGGAGGCGCGCACGAAGATCCTCGAGGTCCTCACCGCCGCCATCGACGCGCCGGACGAGATGGCGCCCACGGCGCCGCGCGTCATCAGCGTGCAGATCCCGATCGACAAGATCGGCGAGCTGATCGGCCCGAAGGGCAAGACGATCAACCAGATCCAGGACGACACGGGCGCCCAGATCTCGATCGAGGACTCGGGCGTCGTGTACATCGGCGCCGTCGACGGCCCCTCTGCGGAGGCTGCGCGGGCCGCGGTCAACGCGATCGCGAACCCCTCGAACCCCGAGATCGGCGAGCGCTTCCTCGGCACGGTCGTGAAGATCGCGTCGTTCGGCGCGTTCGTCTCGCTGATGCCGGGCCGCGACGGCCTGCTGCACGTGACGGCCATGCGTGCCCTCAACGGCGGCAAGCGCATCGAGGCCGTCGAGGACGTCGTCTCGGTGGGCCAGAAGGTCCAGGTCGAGATCACGAAGATCGACGACCGCGGCAAGCTCTCGCTCGACGTGGTCGACGAGAACGCACCGGCTGCGGCCGACGCGGAGACCGTCTCGGCGGGCGCAGCCGAGTAGGACGCTCGCTCCACGTGCGATGCCCCCACCCTCGGCGAGGTGTGGGGGCATCGCACGTATCCGGGAGCCCGCTCAACTAGAATCGTCGGATGCCCTCCGTCGCCCTCCCGCTCGACACTCCCGAGATCATCATCAACGCCGCCGGTGATTCGGTGGTCCGCCGCAGCGTGCTGCCCAGCGGCGTGCGCGTGCTCAGTGAGCAGGTGCCTGGTGCCGCGAGCGCGTCGGTCGGCTTCTGGGTGCCGATCGGCTCACGCGACGAGCGCGAGGACGCGCGCGGCGCCACCCACTTCCTCGAGCACCTGCTGTTCAAGGGCACCCCGACGCGCTCGGCCTTCGACATCGCCGTCGCGTTCGACGAGGTGGGCGGCGAGCACAACGCCCTCACCGCCAAGGAGCACACCTGCTACTACGCCAAGGTGCGGGACCGCGACCTCGGCATGGCCGTCGACGTGCTCGCCGACATGGTGACCTCATCGCTGCTGGACGCTGCCGAGTTCGAGCACGAGCGCGAGGTCATCCTCGAGGAGCTCGCGATGGCCGACGACGACCCGGGGGATGTCGCTGGGGAGCGCCTCAGCGAGCTCGTCCACGGCCTCGACGCACCCCTGGGCCGACCCATCGGCGGCACGGCCGCATCCATCCGCGCCGTCTCGCGCGACCGGGTCGCCGAGCACTACCGCGAGCACTACGACGCGAGCGACCTCGTGGTGACGATCGCGGGAGCCGTCGATCACGACGTGGTCGTTGAGCAGCTGCAGGAGGCGCTGAGCCGCTACGGCTGGGCGCTCGGCGACGCGAAGCCGAAGGAGCGGCGTCCACAGGCGCTGCAGCCGTACACGGACGGCGGGCTCACGGTCGTTCGCCGCCCGCTCGAGCAGGTGAGCCTGCTGCTCGGCATGCCCGGGATGACGGCGAGCGACCCGCGTCGCAGCACCATGGCGGTGCTGAACGCCGTGCTGGGTGGCGGGATGTCGTCGAGGCTGTTCCAGGAGATCCGCGAGAAGCGCGGCCTGGCCTACTCCGTCTACTCCTTCGCGGCCGGGTACGCCGACGCGGGCCTCATGGGCATGGCGGCGGCCTGCCAGCCGCACAAGACGCTCGAGGTCGCCGGCCTCATGCTCGCAGAGCTCGAGCGACTATCCGAGGGTGCCGACGCCGCGGAGCTGCAGCGCGCGAAGGGGCAGCTCGCGGGCGGCTCCGCGCTCGCGCTGGAGGAGAGCGACACGCGCATGTCGCGGCTCGGTCGCGCCGAGCTGACGCTCGGCGAGTTCCTCGACATCGACGCGACGCTCGAGCGCATCGACCGCGTCACCGACGCCGATGTTCGGCAGCTGGCCGCGGAGCTCGCCGGCTCCCCGCGGTCGATCGCAGCCGTCGGTCAGGTGCCGCACGGGCTCGAGCTGCTCGCCTCGTCAGCGGCGACAGATACGGTGGGTGCAGCGGCCCCAGCCGCTCGCTAGTCACAGCGGCGCTCGCGCGTCCAGCGGTTCACGACCGGGCGCACCGCCGCGCCCACACGGAGGCACCATGGCCCACCTGCTCTACTTGGTCCGACACGGGGAGCAGCTCGATGCGGAGCACGGCGTCGACGACGGCAAGCTCTCTGCCCGCGGCGTGCGGCAGGCGCAGGCGATCGCCCAGCGGCTCTCCGGCGTCGACTTCGATCAGGCGTGGACGTCGCCGCTGCTGCGCGCGACCGAGACGGCCGCGATCATGCAGGAGCGGCTGACGGCTGTCGAGTTCGAGAAGTCGGCGCTGCTGCTCGACTGCATCCCGTCCGGCATGACGGCCGAGACCCCGGTGGGATTCCATCGCTTCCTCAAGAGCGTGCGCCCCGAGGAGGCAGAGGCAGGCGCAGCGCAGATGCATGACGCCGGAGAGCATTGGCTGCGGCCGTCGCGCGGCGACGTCAACGAGCTGCTCGTCACGCACAACTTCGTCATCGGGTGGTTCGTTCGCCAGGTCATGCAGTCGCCGGCGTGGCAGTGGATGAGCCTCAATCAGGCCAACTGCGGCCTGACGATCATCCGCCGCCGCAGCGGCAAGCCGCCGCAGCTCGTGGTCCACAACGACCTGGGGCACCTGCCCGCAGAGGACCGCACCGGCATGCCCCTGCCCCAGCCCTACTGACCCGCGCCTGCACCCGCCCGCCGATCGAGGAGCGCTCGGCCGCAGACCGCGCGCGCCGCCCGTCGATCGAGGAGCGCCCGGCCGTCAGGCCGCGCGCGTCACGAGACCACCCCGGCCATCGCCCGTTGATCGAGGAGCGCCCGGCCGCAGGCCGCGCGCGTCACGAGATCACCCCAGCCGCTTCAGGAACCAGCTCGTCGCGTTCGGGTTGTCGTTGTACGGCTCGATGGCCGCGTACCCGCGGCTCGCATACAGGCCGTTCGCGGCCGCCAGCGCACTGTTCGTGTCGAGCACCACCTCGGTCGCACCGAGCTCGAGCGCGCGCGCCTCGAGCGCCCGCAGCAGCGCGGCTCCCGTGCCCTGCCCGCGTCCGTCGGGCGCGACATAGAGGTGCTTCACCTCGAAGCGGTGCGGCTCGAGCCTGCGCAGCGCGCCGCATCCCACCGGCTGCTCGCCGCTCCAGGCCACGAGGAACGCGCCATGAGGCGCCCGCAGGGTCGCGGGATCCGCCGGCTTCGGCGTGTACGCACCGCCGATGAACGTGATGGCGCGGTCGGCGAAGTAGGCCTGCAGCAGCGACCGCGCGACCGGGGTCGCGGGGTCCTCCGGGGCGATCGTGATGTTCACCCGCTCACTCTAGAACCGCCCCTCGCGCCGCGAGTGCGGGCACGGCCGAGCACCGGCGCAGGCCGTAGGCTGGATCGCATGGCAGGCACCAGGCGCGTCGGGATCGCAGGCTCCACCGGGCGGCTCGGCTCGCTGGCGCTGCGGCTCGTGCAGCATGCCGACGACCTCGAGCCGGTCGAGCTGGATGTGCGCGATGCTCCAGACCTCGACGGACTCGACGTGATCTTCGACGCTACCGTGCTCGGCGCGAGCGCGACGCTCGTGGCCGCAGCGGTCGACGCCGGCGTGCCGATGGTCGTCGCTACGAGCGGCTGGACCGACGAGCGCGTCGAGAGCCTGCGCGATCGGGGAGCCGAGCGCATCCGCATCGTGCCGAACTTCTCGCTCGGCAGCGTGCTCGAGACGCACCTGGCGACGATCGCCGCGCAGCACTTCGCCTCGGTCGAGATCGTCGAGGCCCACCACGACCGCAAGCGCGATGCCCCCAGCGGCACCGCCACCCGCACCGCAGAGGCGATCGGCGCCGTGCGCGGCTTCCAGCCCGCGACGCCCGACGAGCCCGGGCGCGGCGCGATGATCTCCGGCGTGCCGGTGCACGCCATCCGCCTGCCAGGGATCGTCGCGCGGCAGGAGGTCGTCTTCGGCGGCCTCGGCGAGACCCTGACGATCCGCCACGACACCTCGTCGAGCGAGTCCTACGCCGCGGGCATCCTGCTCGCCCTGCGCGCCGAGCCGCTCCCGGGCGTCACGGTCGGCATCGGCGATCTGCTGGGTCTCGCGTGAGCGCACGCAGAGCCGCGCCCGCGGGCATCGGCATGACCCTGGCGCTCATCATGGCGGGCGCGCTCGCGCTCTACCTCGTGCTCGCGGGCGACCGCGCCGTGCGGCTCATTGCATCCGGGGAGCTCGTCGGGATCCTCATGGGCATCGGCCTGGTCGTCTTCTTCCTCGCCGGGGCGTGGGCGCTCGGCCGCGAGTTGGTCTTCGGCGTGCGGCTGGATCGCGCGGTACGAGCCCTCGACGCCGAGGACGGCATGCCGGCGCCGCTGCCGGCCACCCCATCCGGCCGCGCCGAGAAGGACGCGGCCGAGCGGGCATTCCCCGTTGCGAAGGCAGACGTCGAGGCGCACCCGCAGTCGTGGCAGTCGTGGCTGCGGCTCTCGATGGCCTACGACGCGGCCCGCGACCGCAAGCGTGCCCGCATGGCGGCGCGCAAGTCCCTCAACCTCCGCACGCTGCGGAAGACTGGAGCGCAGGAGGCATGATGCACGAGAACGAGCGCGGCACCGCACACCCCTACGAGGCGCTGCTCGCCGATGTGTTCGCGAACGGCGCGCACAAGGGCGATCGCACCGGCACCGGCACCCGATCGGTGTTCGGCCGGCAGCTGCGGTACGACCTCTCGCAGGGCTTTCCGCTCATCACCACCAAGCGCGTGCACTTCAAGTCGATCGCGCTCGAGCTGCTGTGGTTCCTGCGCGGCGAGTCGAACGTGCGCTGGCTGCAGAGCCAAGGCGTGACGATCTGGGACGAGTGGGCGGATGCCGACGGCGAGCTCGGCCCCGTCTACGGCGTGCAGTGGCGCTCGTGGCCGAACCCTGACGGCGGGTCGATCGACCAGATCGCGCAGGTGGTGGAGTCGATCCGCACCAACCCCGACTCCCGCCGGCACATCGTCTCGGCCTGGAACCCCGCCGACATCCCCGAGATGGCGCTCGCGCCCTGCCACGCGTTCTTCCAGTTCGACGTCACCGACGGCCGCTTGAGCTGCCAGCTCTACCAGCGCTCGGCCGACATGTTCCTCGGCGTGCCCTTCAACATCGCCAGCTACGCGCTGCTGACCCATATGGTCGCGCAGCAGACGGGCCTCGAGGTGGGTGACTTCGTGTGGACCGGCGGCGACTGCCACATCTACGACAACCACGTCGAGCAGGTTGAGCGACAGCTTGCGCGCGAGCCCTTCGCGCTGCCGACGCTGCGCATCGCCCGCACGCCCGACTCGATCCTCGACTACGACTTCGACGACTTCGAGGTGGTCGGCTACGAGCACCACCCCGGCATCAAGGCGCCGGTCGCGGTCTGAGCGGGGGAGACGGATGCTGGGCATGATCTGGGCGCAGGCCCGAGGCGGCGTGATCGGCGAGGCCGGGGACATGCCGTGGCGGCTGCCCGAGGACATGGCGCGCTTCAAGGCGATCACCATGGGGCACCCGGTCGTGATGGGTCGTCGCACCTGGGAGTCGTTTCCGCAAGCGTTCCGGCCGCTGCCCGGCCGCGAGAACATCGTCATCACGTCGAATCCCGACTTCGTCGCGCCCGGCGCCCGCGTCGTCGGCAGCCTCGAGGAGGCGATCGCGGCGGCGCGTGCGCTGCTCGATGACCCCGACGGCGAGATCTGGGTGATCGGCGGCGGACGCGTCTACCGCGACGCGCTGCCCGCCGCCGATCGGCTCGAGATCACCGACATCGACCTGGACGCGTCCGGCGACACCACGGCCCCGGACCCCGCCGCTCCCGACCCTGCGGCTCCCGATTCCGCTGCGCACAACGCAAGCCCGCGCGACGCATCCTGGCGCGAGATCGCACGCGACCCGGCATCCGGCTGGCACACCAGCCGCACGGGCTTGCGCTATGCCTACCGCACCCTCGAGCGCGACCCTTGAGGAGTGCGGCGCTGGTCGGCGCCCGAGGGCTACCGCAGCGCCAGCGTCCAGGGGCTGCTAGCGGTCACGCTGACGATCGAGGGGCCCTCACCGAGCGCAGCGGTGGTCGTGAACGGGCCGCTCTGGCGGCTGACGAGCCCGTGCGCACCGGTGTCGTCGTACGCGATGGCGCTGAACTCGGTGCCGCGCGTAGACGCCAGGGTCAGGCTGCGCGGGGGGCCGTCGTACAGGTAGACAGCGTCCCACTGCCCGCGAGTGGAGCTGGTCATGATCGGCGCGCCCGTGAGGTCGCGGACGTCGACCGTCCAAGCGCCGGTCGTCCGGATCTCCAGGTATCGCACGCCGACTAGCTCCCGCGCGACCATGAGGCTCTCACCGCGATAGGCGTTGCCGCGCGTGTGGACCGGGTAGGCGTTGTCGCGCTGGTAGATGTCGATGCCGACGATCTCGTTCAGGCCCGACGAGGCGAAGGTCGCACGGATGCGCGCGAACGGCACGGACGTGCCCAGGTCGACGACTCGGTTGCCCGTGCCGGCGAAGGACTGGGCGGCGAACGTTCCATACCGCGCGCCGAGCTCCTGCGGCAGGGACATCGGACAGTGCTCGAGGTCGAGCGCCGACGACCGGATCGCGGCAGCAGAGCCGAGCCCCACCACGGTATCGATGCCGCGGCGATCGGCCTCATTCCACAGCATCGCCGAGACGTCGTCATTACATGCACTGGGCGACAGGAACAGCGGGACGCCCACCACGGCCGCGAGCACGGCACCGGCGAGGGCGTCCGGGAAGTTCTGCCCCGTCGCGAGAAGCATCGTCGGCTCCAGGCTCTCCGCCGCCCAAGCCGCATTGATGACCCGAGCTGTCTCGTATCGGTTTGCACCGGCGTAGCGCTCCACCGAGATCGTCCCCGCGCCGCGCAGTGCCTGCGCGTCGAACGCACTGACGGAGGGCTCTCCACCAGCGATCGTCACCCGGCGGCCGGCCACGCTCGCGGAGACACGCTCGATCCACGCGCGAGCGCTGGTCTCGGTCGGCCCGTGATGGTCGAGGATGACGGCATGGCCGTGGCGGCCCGCGACCGACGCCGCGACGAGCGCATCCGGGAACTTCGAGCCCGAGGCGACCCAAACCTGCTCGATCGGGCCGTGCTGCAGCAGTCGCTCGAACAGCAGCAGCGACGTCTCCACCCGGTCGGTGCCGCCGATGCGAGTCAGGGTCGGGGCGGTGCCCCCTCCCGCGCGCGCCGCCTGGGCTGCCAACGCCGCGACCCGCTCGGAGATCGACGCGCTCGAGCCGACGAGCACGATCTCGCTCGGGGCGAGCTCGCGGATGCGTTCCGCGACGACCTCGGGGAGCGTGTCCTTCGCGGTGAGCAGCAGGTGCCGCCCTCCGCGACGACCACCGGGCCAGCGGCCAGAGCGTCGGGGAACTTCGAGCCGCTGGCGAGATAGACCGGGCCGCCGACCGACTCCATGGCGCGGTCGGCCTCGACGGCGGTCGCGAATCGATTGGCGCCCGCGATCCGGTGGGTGTCGACTGCGGCAGCGGGCGCCGCCGCGGTCGTGAGACCGGTCGCGACGAGCGCGAGTGCAGCGGCGATGGCAAGGAGAGTGCGCATGGGTGTCCTGTGGCAGGGCCGGCGACGTCGCCGGCAGGCTGGGGTGAGGTTGAGCCTAATGTGCCCGATCGCCAACTCTGCGCACTCCGCATAACGATCCGGCCACGCCCAGACGCGTATACTCGCGGCGGCGTGCGTGCACTCCCGACAGGCGCCGCGGCACCCGCACCGTCCCGCACCGCACCGCTCCGACCTAGCCCAGCGCAGCCCCGCACCGCCCCGACCCAGGCCAGCGCCGCTCCATACCGGTCGCGACCGGAGGACGGATCCGCGATTCGTTGCGACGGGAGGACGGATCGTCCTCTGCTGGCGACCTCTCCTCGATCTGGGACGCAAGCAACCCCGAGCTGGGACGCGGGCAGCGCGGAACGCGCGAGGCGGGCGCCGGCCCGCACCGCCCACGCTTCCCGTCCTCGATATATGGCGCGCTAGCCTGGTTCCGTGACAGACAACCCCTTCGGCCAGGTCCTCGTCGCGCTCGTCACCCCGTTCCGCGCCGACGGCGAGGTCGACTGGGGCGACGTCGAGCGGCTCATCGACGACCTTGTCAGCAACGGCGTGGACGGCATCGTCGTCTCCGGCACCACCGGTGAGACATCCACCCTCACCGACCCCGAGAAGATCAAGCTCGTCGAGATCGCGAAGTCGGTCGCGGGCGACCGAGCGAAGGTGATCCAGGGCGGCGGCTCGAACGAGACCGCGCACGCGATGGACCTCAACAAGCAGGCTGAGCAGGCCGGCGCCGACGGCGTCATGATCGTCACGCCGTACTACAACAAGCCCACCCAGGCGGGCGTGCTGACGCACTTCCGTATGATCGCCGACGCGACGGACCTACCGGTGATCCTTTACGACATCCCCGGCCGCGCAGGCATCCCGATCCGCTTCGAGACCCTGCTGCGCGCCGCGAAGCACCCCAACATCCTCGCCGTGAAGGACGCCAAGGGCGACTTCGCCGAGGTCAGCCGAGTGCTCAACCAGACCGATCTGCTCTACTTCTCGGGCGACGACGCGAACGTGCTCCCGCACCTCGCGATCGGTGCCTCCGGCCTCATCGGCGTGACCGCCAACGTGGCGCCGAGGCCCTACCGCACGATCGTCGACGCCGTGAACGCCGGCGACTTGCTCACCGCCCAGGCGCAGCACCGGGCGCTCGAGCCGCTGGTTCGCGCTACCATGACCCATGTACCGGGCACCGTTGCTGCGAAGTACATCCTCCACGGCCTCGGCCGCATCGGCAGTCCGCGCGTGCGGCTGCCCCTGGTCGGTCCGGAGGACAGCGAGGCGGCGCTCATCGAAGACGAGCTCGCGCTCGTCACGGGCGTCGACGGACTCGACCTGAGCCGCTTCCGCCCCGACCGCAACGCGGCCGCCGGCGGTGCACTGCCCCAGGTGCACGGCACCACCAGGTAGCCGAAACCCACAGACATCCATGCGCGCGAGGTGCGCGCACCACACAACAGCTCGCACACTCGCGAGCCACATATGTAAGGAGGGCCATTGACGGCCATCAACCAGCCTGCCCCGCTGAAGGCAGGCACGCTCCGCTTCTTCCCGCTCGGCGGCCTCGGCGAGGTCGGACGCAACATGACGGTCTACGAGCAGGATGGCAAGCTGCTCATCGTCGACTGCGGCGTGCTCTTCCCGGAGGAGCACCAGCCCGGCGTCGACCTGATCCTGCCCGACTTCGGTCCCATCCGCGATCGACTCGACGACGTCGTGGGCATCGTGCTGACGCACGGCCACGAGGACCACATCGGCGCCGTGCCCTACCTCTTGCGCCTCAAGGCCGACATCCCCCTCCTCGGCTCCAAGCTGACGCTCGCGCTCATCGAGGCGAAGCTCAAGGAGCACCGCATCAAGCCCTACACCCACACGGTGAAGGAGGGCCAGATCGAGCAGCTCGGCCCGTTCGAGACCGAGTACATCGCGGTCAACCACTCCATTCCCGACGCGCTCGCGGTCGCCATCCGCACCAGTGCGGGTCTCGTGCTGCACACGGGCGACTTCAAGATGGATCAGCTGCCGCTCGACGACCGCATCACCGACCTGCGGGCGTTCGCGCGCCTCGGTGAAGAGGGCGTGGATGCGTTCCTGGTCGACTCGACGAACGCCGACGTTTCCGGGTTCACGGCTCCGGAGCGCGAGATCGGCCCCGTCCTGTCGCAGGTGATCGCGAAGACCACCGGCCTCGTCGTCGTCGCCTCGTTCTCGAGCCACGTGCACCGCGTGCAGCAGGTGCTGGATGCCGCTGCCGAGAACGGCCGCAAGGTCGCGTTCGTGGGCCGCTCGATGGTGCGCAACATGGGCATCGCCGCCGACCTCGGCTACCTGCACGTGCCCGACGGCGTCGTGGTCGCGCAGAAGACCGCAGAGAACATGCCGCCGGAGCAGGTCGTCTACATGTCGACCGGCTCGCAGGGCGAGCCGATGGCGGTGCTCAGCCGCATCGTCAACCGCGAGCACCGGATCGAGGTCGGCGAGGACGACACCGTCATCCTTGCGTCAAGCCTCATCCCAGGCAACGAGAACGCGGTCTTCCGCATCATCAACGGCCTCATGCAGCTGGGCGCGAAGGTCGTGCACAAGGGCTCCGCCAAGGTGCATGTCTCCGGTCATGCGTCGGCCGGCGAGCTCATCTACTGCTACAACATCCTGGAGCCCGAGAACGTCATCCCCGTGCACGGCGAGTACCGCCACCTGCACGCGGCCGCGCAGCTCGCGATCGACACGGGCGTGCCGCGCTCGAACGCGTTCGTGGGCGAGAACGGCACGGTCTGGGATCTGAAGGACCACCAGGTCACGGTCGCCGGCCAGCACGAGATCGGCTTCGTCTACGTCGACGGCTCGTCCGTCGGCCGCATCGACGAGGCCGACCTCAAGGACCGCCGCATCCTCGCCGAGGAGGGCTTCATCTCGATCTTCATCGCGCTGGAGTCGCAGACCGGCAAGGTCATCGTCGGCCCCGAGATCCACGCGCGCGGCTTCGCCGAGGAGGACTCGATCTTCGACGACATCCGCCCCAAGATCGTCAAGGCGCTCGCCGAGGCGGGGGAGCAGGGCGTGCGCGACCAGCACCAGTACCAGCAGGTCGTGCGTCGCACGGTGGGACGCTGGATGGGCACGCGCATCCGCCGCCGCCCGATGATCGTCCCGGTGGTCATCGAGGCCTAGCCTCACGTACGAAGGCGCGCTCCTCGGATCTCGAGGGGCGCGCGTTCGGCGCCCTGCGGTCTCGTGACGGCGGCGTCCCTGCGGGACGCCGCCTCCTCGACCTACGGTGCTGCGGCAGGTAGGCCTCCTCGACCTGCGGTGCTGCGGCAGGTAGGCCTCCTCGACCTGCGGGTGCTGCGGGACGCAGCCTCCTCGACCTGCGGTGCGCGGGTCAGTCCCGTCGGTCGAGGAGCGCGCCGCAGGCGCGCGTCACGAGACCCCGCGACGATTCCCGCAATCTCATCCGGCAGGATGAGTGCCGAACGCGCATCTTCCGTCTAGGTTGATTCCAAGGGCGCCGACGCACGGCCCCGTCGCGCGAGAGGACCGGCCGTGGCGCCTGTGAACGACAACGCTTCCGAGCAGGGCGCCGACGCGCTCTTCGACTCCGCAGAGCAGCAGTTCCCTCCCGCCTCGCATGCCGAGCGCAGCCCCCGCGCGGCGCGACGCCAGGCCCGGAACCAGCAGCGTCTAGAAGTGCTCGAGCGCAAGCAGCTGCAGCGCTCTGAGCGCGCCGCCCGCGGCCCCGGCGCCTGGCGCACCTGGGTGCTGCCGGTCCTGAAGCTCGGTGTCGCGGCGGCCATCGCCATCGCGCTCGTCAAGCTCGCGTTCTTCCCAGCCGTCGACGAGGCGGTGGCCGAGGATCCGATGGCGGGCGCGATGTTCGACGAGCCCATGGTCGTCGTCGAGCGCGGCGAGATCGAGAACTCCGTCGCTATCGACGGCACGATCGTGCCGGTCGCAGCCGTGCCGATCCGTTCGACGCAGACCGGCACCGTCGCGCGGGTGTTCATCGACGACGGTCTCGAGGTCGCGCAGGGCGACGTGCTCTACACGGTGCGCGTCGAGGCGCCGCCGGAGCCCGATGAGGAGGGCGTCATGGGCGAGCCCACCTTCGCGATCTGGAACATGCGCGCCCCGGCAGCCGGCACGCTCACGGACTTCACGCTGCTCGCCGGCCAGAGCGTCGACCTCGGCGGCGAGACCGGTGCCGTGCAGCCGCCGCAGCACCTCGTGCAGGCCGCGGTCGGCGCGACCGAGCAGTATCGCCTGAGCTCGAAGCCGGAATCGGCCACCGTCACGATCGACTCCGGCCCGGCGCCCTTCGAGTGCGGCGGTGTCGCCATCGACCAGCCCACCGGCGAGGAGGCGGCCGCAGGCAGCACCGCGACGCTCACGTGCGCCGTGCCGGATGGCGTGCGCGTGTTCGTCGGCCTCTCGGCGAAGGTCGAGCTCGCGGCGGGATCCGCAGCCGACGTGCTCGTGCTGCCGACGACGGCGGTGCTCGGCAGCGCGGATGTCGGCATCGCGTACCGGCCCACGATGGGTGCCGATGGCATGCCCGGGGAGCCGGAGGAGGTGCGCCTCGAGCTCGCCATCAGCGACGGCACAGTGGTGGAGGTGCGCGGAGGACTGGCCGAGGGCGACGAGGTGCTGCAGTTCGTGCCGGGCGCCGCGGATCCCTGCGCCGATCCCGAGACCGCCGACCCGATGCTCTGCGGCTACTGATGCCGCTGCTGCACCTGCGCGGCGTCACCCGCCAGTTCGCCTCCATCGACGGCCCCGCGCTGCAGATCCTCAAGGGCGTCGACCTGGATGTCGCCGAGGGGGATCGACTCTCGATCGTGGGCCGCTCCGGCTCCGGCAAGTCGACGCTGCTCAACATCCTGGGCCTCATCGACCAGCCCACCACCGGCATCGTCGAGCTCGACGGAGAGCCGGTCGCGCTCATGAGCGGGCGGCATCGCGATCGCCTGCGCGGCGCGACCGTCGGGTTCGTCTTCCAGCAGTTCAACCTCATCGAGGGCCTCACGGCGGCTGAGAATGTCGCCGTGCCGCTGCACTACGGCGCAGGCAAGCGCTACTGGCAGCGGCATCGGCTGGCGCGGGAGATGCTCGACCGCGTCGGCCTCAGCCACCGCGTCGACACGCGTGCCACGAACCTCTCCGGCGGCGAGCAGCAGCGCGTCGCGATCGCCAGGGCGCTCGTGCGCACGCCCCGGCTGATCCTCGCCGACGAGCCCACCGGTGCGCTCGACATCGAGACCGGGGGCCGCATCATGGATCTCCTCGACGAGGTGGCCGCCGACGCCGGCGCCGCGCTCATCACCATCACCCACGACGTCGCCGTCGCCGCCCGCGCCCGTCGCATGCTGCGCATCGTCGACGGCCGCCTCGTCGCTGCCGAGCAGGTCGCAGCGTGACCGACATCGTCGCCGCGATCCAGGACGCCTGGACAGAGCTGCGCATCCATCGTGGTCGCGTGCTCATGAGCCTCATCGGCGTGACGGTCGCGATCGCCGCGCTCACCGCCTCCGTCGCCGTCGGCGAGCTCGCGCGATCGACGCTGCTGGTGTCGTTCGAGTCGCAGAGCGGACGACCCGCCACCGTCTCCGTGAACGTCGGTTCGTCGGCCGAGTCCGGTCCCACGGCGGCGGATCACCGAGCCGCGCTCGACGTGATGGATGCCGCCGTCGAGCGCTACGCCATCGACTACGCCAGCGCCCGATCGACCGCAGAGCTGCCGTTGGGCGGCGGTGCCGGTGGCGTGCGGGTCTCGGTCGAGGCCGCCGAGCCCGACTTCGCCGTCATGCGGCACCTCGCGACCGCGCACGGTCGCTTCCTCAACGACAGCGACCGCGTGCGGCTCGCGCCCGCGGTGGTCGTCAACCGCGGCGTGCTCGACGCGATCGGGGGACCCACGACGCAGCGGACGGTCGAGCTCGGCGGGGTCACCGCGGTGATCGTCGGCGTTGTGGACCGCGGTGGCGGCGACGACTGGCCGCAGGCGTGGATGCTGCCGCGCGACCTGGTGCGGGTCGCCGAGGCGCTGGGCCCGAGCGCGTACCTGAACTCCTTCCAGCTCGAGGCCTGGGTGCCGGAGGAGATCGCCGCAGACGGCGAGCGGATGCTCGCACAGGACCTCCGCAGCGCGCTGCCCGGCGCGAGCGTGGACGCGTACCGCAGCGACTGGCAGGCATTCGAAGGCTTCGACCCGCTGCTGCCGCTGCAGCTCACCCTCATCGGCACCGCGTCGGTGATCCTGCTGCTGGGCGCGCTCGGCCTCATCACGGTCGCGGTCGTCTCCATCCGCCAGCGCGTGCGCGAGTTCGGCATCCGCCGTGCCTTCGGCGCCTCGCGCAGCCGCATCTTCGTCGCGGTCATGCTCGAGTCGGTGGTGGGCACGGTCGTGGCAGGCACGATCGGCATCGCGCTGTGCATCTTCGCCTACCGGCTGCCGATCGTGCAGGAGACGCTCACGCAGGGGCTCGCGGGCGTCGCGCTGCCGGGCTTCCCGATGGGCGCAGCGGTCACGGGGCTGCTCGTCTCCGCCCTGGTCGGGGCGATCGCCGGCAGCATCCCCGCGACCATCGCGGTGCGCTCCAAGGTGATCGAGGCCATCCGCTTCTGATGCGCCGGGTGCCGGATTGCCGGCGATCCGGAGTGCCTTGCGGGGCGTGTGGCCACCTGGATCTAGGGTGTCCGCTATGTCCACGACCAAGCCGACGCGCCCGGTGACGCCCAAGTCCGCGCCCAAGAGACCCGCGAAGGGCACGTCGACGGGCACCACCACGAAGGTGCAGCGGCAGACGCGCGCGACGAAGGCGCAGCCCGTGTTCGAGGACGACGCTCCCGGTCTCGGCCAGCGCGCCTGGATGGGTCTCGCGCATGCCACCGGCGGCGCCGCGCGCGTGTTCGGGCGCGAGCAGCTCGCGAAGGACGAGCGCCGCGATGGCGTGCCGTTCTTCCTCACGATCCTGGCCGTCTTCGGCGCGATCATCGAGTGGATCCTGCCCGCCAACGCGGTCGCCCAGGCGATCTCCGCCTACACCTTCGGCGGGCTCTTCGGCCAGGTGGCGATCGCGCTGCCCGTGGTCTTCGTGCTGCTCGCGCTCTGGATGTTCCGCCACCCCGCCTCCGTCAGCGACAACGGCAGGGTCGGCGTGGGCCTGTCGCTCCTGCTCATCTCAGTGGCCGGGCTCACGCACGTGCTCACAGGGCTCCCGGATGCGTCCCTCGGCATGCCCGCGCTCGCCGACGCAGGCGGCATCCTGGGCTGGGTCGCCTCCGCCCCGCTGGCCGCGCTGCTGACCCCGATCGGCGCCGGCATCGTCTGCGGCATGGTCGCAGCGCTCGCGGTGCTCGTCGTCACGCGCACCGCCCCCAACCGCATCCCCGCGCGTCTCACCGAGCTGTACGGCTACCTCTTCGGAGTGGACACCGGCACGGAGGAGGAGCGCGAGGAGGCCCGCCGCGAGCGCAAGCAGGCGCGAGAGCTCGCGAAGCTCGAGGCGGCAGAGGAGGAGCCCGTCGACGGCGCCGAGTCGCTGCCGTTCTGGCGCCGCAACGCCACCGGCCGCGAGGTCGATCCGCCGTTCGAGGGCATCGAGGGACTCGATCTCGACGGCGTGCACGAGCAGGCCTACGACAGCCCCGTCGTCGTCGATCGCGACCAGCCGACGACCCGCGTGGGCGAGGTGCCCGCCGCGCCCGTCGAGCCGCTGCCCTCCGACGAGTCCGACGCCGAGCACGACGACTACGCCACCGCGGTGCTCGCCTCGCTCGAGCAGGCGGAGGAGGCGATGCGCAAGCACACGGGCGAGGTCGCCGGCGCCGCGGATACGGCCCCGGCTGCGGCACCCGCGCCGGTGCGCGAGCGCCCGTACCGCCTGCCATCGATCTCCTCGCTCGGCCAGGGCGACCCGCCCAAGGCGCGATCGCAGGCCAACGACGAGATCGTCGCGGCGATCACCCAGGTGCTCTCATCGTTCAACGTCGACGCGAAGGTCACGGGCTTCTCGCGCGGCCCGACCGTCACCCGCTACGAGGTCGAGGTCGCGCCGGGCGTGAAGGTCGAGCGCGTCACGGCACTGTCGAAGAACCTCTCGTACGCGGTCGCGTCGAACGAGGTGCGCATCCTCTCGCCCATCCCGGGCAAGAGCGCGATCGGCATCGAGATCCCCAATCCCGATCGCGAGACCGTGAAGCTCGGCGACGTGCTGCGCTCGCGCGCCTCCGCCGACTCGAAGCACCCCATGACGATCGGCATCGGCAAGGACGTCGAGGGCGGCTACGTGGTGGCGAACCTCGCGAAGATGCCGCACCTGCTGGTCGCCGGCTCGACCGGCTCCGGCAAGTCGTCGTTCGTGAACTCCATGATCACGAGCCTGCTCATGCGCGCCTCGCCGTCGGAGGTCCGGATGGTGCTCGTCGACCCGAAGCGGGTTGAGCTCACCGCCTACCAGGGCGTGCCGCACCTCATCACCCCCATCATCACGAACCCCAAGAAGGCAGCGGAGGCGCTGCAGTGGGTCGTGAAGGAGATGGACATGCGGTACGACGACCTCGCGTCGTTCGGCTACAAGCACATCGATGACTTCAACGCCGCCGTGCGCGCCGACGAGATCGTGCTGCCGGCCGGCAGCCAGCGCACGCTCAAGGCCTACCCGTACCTGTTGGTGGTGGTCGACGAGCTCGCCGACCTGATGATGGTCGCACCTCGCGACGTCGAGGATTCGATCGTGCGCATCACGCAGCTCGCTCGCGCCGCCGGCATCCACCTCGTGCTCGCGACCCAGCGGCCGTCGGTGGATGTCGTCACGGGGCTCATCAAGGCCAACGTGCCGAGCCGCTTCGCGTTCGCGGTCTCCTCCGTGACCGACTCCCGCGTCATCCTCGACCAGCCGGGCGCCGACAAGTTGATCGGCCAGGGCGACGGCCTGTTCCTGCCGATGGGCGCGAACAAGTCGATGCGCGTGCAGGGCGCCTGGGTCGAGGAGGCCGAGATCCAGCGGGTCGTGCAGCACGTCACCGGCCAGGCGAAGCCCGAGTACCGCGACGACGTCGCCGAGGTCGCCGAGAAGCGCGAGATCGACGCCGACATCGGTGATGACCTGGACGACCTGTGCGCGGCGGCCGAGCTGGTGATCTCCACCCAGTTCGGCTCCACCTCGATGCTGCAGCGCAAGCTGCGGGTCGGCTTCGCCAAGGCGGGCCGGCTCATGGACCTCATGGAGTCGCGCGAGATCGTCGGACCCTCCGAGGGCTCCAAGGCGCGCGACGTGCTGGTGCCGCCGGACGGGCTGGCAGACGTGCTCGCGTCGCTGCGCGGAGAGGGCCCAGCAGCCGCCCCGGCTGCGGCGCCGGCCTCCGCGGCGCCGCAGCCGCAACAGACGCCGCAGCCGGCCGTGCCGCCGTCCGAACAGAGCTCGATGCCGGCGGACGACGCCGACGACGAGGACGATCGGGGCCCGTGGGTCGATGCCGACGACCGCTACGCGGACCCGTTCGACGAGGCCAATGCGGCTGGCCTCGAGGTGGTCGAGGCCGAGGGCGACGACGATGACGACGCCTGGTCGCTGACCGGTCGAGACTGAAGACCGGAACTCGGTAGCCTGCTCCCATGGGGATACTGAGCCCGTGGCGCGGGCGAGTCTGGCGTCGCGGGGATGAGCCCGCGAGCGTCGCGAGCGTGCCGAACCTCATCTCGGTCGTGCGCATCCTGCTGACGCCGGTCTTCATCGTCGTGGCGCTCACGAACCCGGAGCCGGGAGCCGCCCGCACGCTGGGCGCACTGCTGTTCGTGGTGCTCATCGCAACCGACTTCGTCGACGGCGTGATCGCGCGCAGCCGCGACCTGGTGACCGACTTCGGCAAGCTCATCGATCCGATCGCCGACAAGGCGATCACCGGCAGCGCGTTCGTGGTGCTGTCGGTGCTGGGCGAGCTGCCGTGGTGGATCACCATCGTGGTGCTGCTGCGGGAGTGGGGCATCACGGTCTACCGGCTGCTGGTGGCGAGCCAGGTCGTGATCGCGGCCGACTGGGCGGGCAAGGCGAAGACCATGGCGCAGGCGATCGCGCTGCCGCTCGCGCTGCTGCCGCTCCAGGCGTGGATCGGCGATCCCGGCGTCTGGATCTGCGTCGTGACCATGACGATCGCCGTGGCGCTGACCGTCTACTCCGGGATCGAGTTCCTGGTGCACGCCGTGCGGGGGCAGCGATGACGGATGCGCGCAGGAGCCAGGGGCCCGGCCAGGCCGCGCTGGCCGCCGTGCGGCAGATCGGCGAGCTCTCGGGCTCGATCGTCGCCAGAGCGGCGGCCAGGGGCGTGACGATCGCGGTCGCCGAGTCGCTCACGGGCGGTCTCGTCGCCGCCACGCTCGTGCGCACGCCCGGCGCCTCCGGCGTGCTGCGGCTCGGCGTCGTCGCCTACGCGACGGCGATGAAGCACGCGGTGCTGCACGTGCCGGCGGCGCTGCTGGCGGAGCGCGGCGCCGTCGACCCCGAGGTCGCCATCGCGATGGCGCGGGGCGTGCGGCAGCTCGCGGCGATCGACCGGGCGGAGTGCACGATCGGCCTTGCCACCACGGGCGTCGCCGGCCCCGACGCGCAGGAGGGGCACCCCCCTGGGGAGTTCCACGTCGGCATCGAGATCCGCACCACGAGCGGCGTGATCGTCGAGTCGGGATCCCATCAGGTCGGCGGCGATCGCGAGGCGGTGCGAGCGGCGGCGCTGCTGGCGGCGCTGCGGCAGCTGGACACCGCGCTCGACCGCACCGATCTCGACACCCACAGCCAATCCACATCGTGACCACGGTCGGCTGCGGAATGCCCCCGATCGAATGGGTGTTATCACCAACGTGGGCATCGGGGAAGATCGCAGGGACACTGCGACTAGGCTGATGCATCCGACCACGGTGAAGGGGGAGACTATGGTGCTGGTTCGACAGGAGATCGGCGACGTGCTGCGCGACACGCGGCTGCGTCAGGGCAGGACACTGCGTCAGGTCGCGTCCCGCGCGTCAGTCGCACTCGGCTACCTCAGCGAGGTGGAGCGGGGCCAGAAGGAAGCGTCCAGCGAGATCCTCGCGTCCGTCGCCGACGCGCTCGACGTGCCGCTCTCCAGTGTGCTGCGAGAGGTGGGGGACCGTCTCGCCGTGCTCGAAGGACTCGACTTCGGTGGGCTCGACTCGCTGCCGACGACCGTGCCGGACACGCTGCCGGCCGACATGGTGGCGGAGTTCGACTCGGCCGTCCACTGACGCAGATGCGCACGAGCGAGCTGCAGACCGCGCTGTCCGAGGAGTTCGGGTCGCTCGGGTCGGTCCTCATGACCGACCTGAGCCTCGGAAGCCTGGGCGGACGCACGGGCGCCGAGGCGCTCGCTGCTGGGGTCTCCGCGCGCGAGATCTGGCGCGCCCTGTGCGACGCGAAGGATGTTCCGGCCGAACGCCGGCACGGCCGAGGTCTGCGGGAGCCGCAGCGCTGAGCCGGGCCGGCGCCTCGCAGTGCGCGCGACCGTCGCGACACGCCGCGCATCGTTCGAAGATGCGTTCGATTAGCGCCTAGGCTGGCACCGCACGACAGGCCCGTCATCCACAGGCGGACCTCCGGGCCGCTCGCATGTCAGTGGCCCGACGTACCGTGAGCGCAACACACCAGCCACGCACGGCGAACGGAAGGCCAGCAATGCCCACACCAGCAGACCGCGAGAAGTCGCTCGAGGCGGCGCTCGCCCAGATCGACCGCCAGTTCGGCAAGGGGTCGGTGATGCGACTCGGCAGCGAGGAGCGAGCACCGGTCGAGGTCATCCCCACCGGCTCCATCGCGCTCGACGTGGCCCTCGGGGTCGGCGGCCTGCCGCGCGGTCGCATCATCGAGATCTACGGTCCGGAGTCCTCCGGAAAGACCACGCTGACGCTCCACGCCATCGCCAACGCGCAGCGCAACGGCGGCATCGCTGCCTTCATCGACGCAGAGCACGCGCTCGACCCCGAGTACGCGAAAAAGCTCGGTGTCGACATCGACGCGCTCCTCGTCTCGCAGCCCGACACCGGTGAGCAGGCGCTCGAGATCGCTGACATGCTCGTGCGCTCGGGCTCGATCGACCTCATCGTCATCGACTCCGTCGCGGCGCTCGTGCCGCGAGCCGAGATCGAGGGCGAGATGGGCGACAGCCACGTCGGCCTGCAGGCGCGCCTCATGTCGCAGGCGCTGCGCAAGCTCACCGGTGGCCTGAACCAGACGCAGACCACGATGATCTTCATCAACCAGCTGCGCGAGAAGATCGGCGTGTTCTTCGGCAGCCCCGAGACGACGGCCGGCGGCAAGGCGCTGAAGTTCTATGCCTCGGTGCGCCTCGACATCCGTCGCATCGAGACGCTGAAGGACGGCACCGACGCGGTCGGCAACCGCACGCGCGTGAAGGTGGTCAAGAACAAGATGGCACCGCCGTTCAAGCAGGCGGAGTTCGACATCCTCTACGGCACCGGCATCTCGCGCGAGGGCAGCCTGATCGACTTCGGCGTCGAGCACGCGATCGTGCGCAAGTCGGGTGCCTGGTACACCTACGACGGCGACCAGCTGGGGCAGGGCAAGGAGAAGGCGCGGCAGTTCCTGCTCGACAACCCCGACCTGGCAGCCCAGATCGAGCGCCAGATCCTCGGCAAGCTGGGCGTCGGTGCGGCCGGCAAGGCAGCAGCCGCCGAGCAGCAGGCCGAGGTCGAGTCGCTCGACGCGCGCCGCCAGGAGCGCCAGGGCGCGTGAGCGACACCGACCGTCTCGCCGGCGTCACCGAGCTCTCCACCTGGATCGCCTCGCGAGAGGACGATCCGGTCGAGGGCCGGCGAGACGCCGGCGGGGCGGATGCTCGCGACGCGGCCGCTTCGGACGCGAGCGCCGCGGAGTGCGTGGACGAGGAGTCCGCGCGCTCGATCGCGCTGCGCGCGCTCGGCCGCAAGGCCGCGAGTCGGCAGGAGCTCGATCGAGCGCTCGAGCGCCGCGACGTCGGGCCCGAGGTGCGCGAGGCAGTGCTCGATCGCCTCGCAGTCGAGGGCCTGGTCGATGACGCGCAGCTCGCGCAGGATCTCGCGGAGCGACTGCGGGAGCGCAAGCACCTGGGCGAGCGCGGCATCTCCGCCGAGTTGCGCAAGCGCGGCCTCGACCCGGAGGCGATCGAACCGAGCGACGCCGACGACGAGCTGCAGCGCGCGATCGACGCGGCAGCCGATCGGCGTAGGCGCATGGGCAGTCTCGACGACGAGACAGCCGAGCGGCGCCTGTACGGCTTCCTGCAGCGGCGCGGCTTCGGCGGCTCTGCGGTGCGGACTGCGATCGAGCGCACGCGGCCGCGGGGGCCGCGGTTCCGCTGAGGCCCTGCGGCGCCTTCCGCTGAGGTCCTGCGGGGCCCTCGGCTGAGGCTCAGGGTGGTGCGCACCGCACCGGCGGGAAGCGGGCTACATTGTGGGCATGAAGACCTCCAGGATCCTCGCGCTTCCGGCCGTCGCCGCCGCATCGCTGCTCGTGCTCACGGGATGCATCCAGCTGCCGCCCATCGCGGGCTCGGGGGGCGGCACCACCACCGAGCCGGCGACCGACGGCGGCTCGACCCCCGCGGAGCTCGCTGGCACCTCGTGGACCGGCGAGCTCGAAGGCGTGATCTCGCCGCTCGGCTTCACGCTGAATGCCGACGGCACAGTGGACATCACCGAGTGGGGCAGCACCGGCCAGACGTACGACTCGCCGGGCGACGTGTGGTCGGGCGACGCGTCGGACCTGACGGTGACGATCCAGGGGATCGAGGAGGGAGCGTTTGACTTGACCGCATCCGGGACCGCCGAGGGGGGACAGATGGCGCTCAGCGGCCAGGGCACCGACGGCAACGACTACACGGTGACGGCGACGCAGGACTGACGCCCCGCCGCCTGCGCCGGAGCGGCCGGAGCGCTGGCGCGCGCCAGTACGATGGAGCCCATGCCCAGCTTGCTCGCGCCGCGCACCTACGAGGTGAAGACCTTCGGCTGCCAGATGAACGTGCACGACTCCGAGCGGCTTCGCGGCTCGCTCGAAGCGGCCGGCTATGCCGAGGCGCAGGACGGCGCTCCTGACGTCATCGTGATCAACACCTGTGCGGTGCGCGAGAACGCCGGGCAGAAGCTCTACGGCACGCTCGGTCAGCTGGCGAAGACGAAGCGCGAGCGCGACGGGTTCCAGATCGCCGTGGGCGGCTGCCTGGCGCAGAAGGATCGCTCGACGATCGTCGAGCGGGCGCCATGGGTGGATGTCGTCTTCGGCACCCACAACATCGGCTCGCTGCCGACGCTGCTGGAGCGCAGCCGGCACAACGGCGAGGCAGCGGTCGAGATCCTCGAAGCGCTGGAGGTCTTCCCATCGACCCTCCCGACGAAGCGCGAATCCACCTACGCCGGCTGGGTCTCCATCTCGGTCGGCTGCAACAACACGTGCACGTTCTGCATCGTGCCGTCGCTGCGGGGCAAAGAGCGCGACCGGCGGCCGGGGGAGATCCTCGCCGAGGTGCAGGCGCTGGTCGACGACGGCGCCATCGAGGTCACGCTGCTGGGGCAGAACGTGAACTCCTACGGTGTCGAGTTCGGCGATCGGCTCGCCTTCGGCAAGCTGCTGCGCGCCGCCGGCGAGATCGAGGGGCTGGAGCGCATCCGGTTCACGAGCCCGCATCCGGCCGCCTTCACCGGAGACGTCATCGACGCCATGGCAGAGACGCCCGCTGTCATGCCTCAGCTGCACATGCCGCTGCAGTCCGGATCCGATCGCATCCTCAAGGCCATGCGACGGTCGTACCGATCGGCGAAGTTCCTGGGCATCCTGGAGCAGGTGCGCGAGCGCATCCCGCACGCGGCCATCACGACCGACATCATCGTCGGCTTCCCCGGCGAGACCGAGGAGGACTTCGCCGAGACGCTCCGGGTCGTCGAGGCGTCGCGCTTCGCGTCGGCCTTCACGTTCCAGTACTCGATCCGCCCCGGCACGCCTGCGGCGACCATGCCCGATCAGGTGCCGAAGGAGGTCGTGCAGGAGCGGTTCGAACGGCTGGTGGCGCTGCAGGATCGCATCTCGCACGAGGAGAACCAGGGTCAGGTCGGTCGCGACGTCGAGGTCATGGTCGCCGCCGCCGAGGGCAAGCGGCACGCGGAGACGCATCGCCTCACGGGCCGCGCCGAGGACAACCGCCTCGTGCACTTCGCGCCCGGCTCCCTCCAGCCGCGCCCGGGCGACATCGTCACCGTCCAGGTGACGCAGGCGGCCCCCTTCCACCTCATCGCCGACGGCGAGCCGGTCGCGCTGCGCCGCACGCGCGCGGGAGATGCGTGGGATCGCGCCCAGGCGGAGACCTGCGCGGTGCCCGCGATCGGCGACGCCGCCCCCGCCAGCGGTCCGGTGTCGCTCGGCCTGCCGACGCTCCGACCGCAGCCGGTGGCCTCCAGCGCATGACGCTCGTCGCGGTCGTCGGCGCGACCGGCACCGGGAAGACCTCGCTGTCGCTCGGCATCGCCGACGCCGTCGTGCGCCTGGGCGGCACCGCGGAGATCGTGAACTGCGACGCGATGCAGCTCTACCGCGGCATGGACATCGGCACCGCGAAGGCGAGCGTCGAGGAGCGCCGCGGTCACCCGCATCACCTGCTCGACGTGCTGGAGCCCTGGGAGGATGCGGCGGTGGCCGCCTACCGCGAGGAGGCCCTGCACGCGCTGGACGGCATCGAGCGCCGAGGTGCGGTGCCCATCCTGGTGGGTGGCAGCGGCCTGTATGCCTCCAGCGTGCTGTACGACTTCGCGTTCCCCGCGACCGACGAGACGCTGCGCGCCCAGCTCGAGGCGGCACTGGAGCGTGATGGCGCCGCAGCGATGCACGCGCGACTGCTCGCCGTCGACCCGGCAGCCGCAGCGGCGATCGGCGCGCACAACGGGCGCAGGCTCGTGCGAGCGCTCGAGGCCGTGACGCTCACGGGAGAGCCGTTCCGGGTCGGGCTGCCGCCGGACGAGTCGCTCCTGCGGCCCACCCTCATCCAGCACGTGCGCGTCGAGCGAGCCGACCTCGTCGAGCGGCTCGACGCCAGAGTGCGGCGGATGTGGGAGCTCGGCATCGTCGACGAGGCGCGAGTGCTGCGCGCCGCGGGCATCGAGCGCGGCTCGACGGCGCAGCAGGCGATCGGCTACCGGCAGGCGCTCGACCAGCTCGACGGTGCGCTGTCCGAGGCGGAGGCGATCGAGCGCACGCAGGCCCTCACGCGCCGGTATGCCAGGCGCCAGGTGTCCTGGTTCCAGCGGTACCCCGCATCGCCCCCGGCAGACCCGACGACGATCGCGCGGCGCGTGCTCGATAGCCTGGGCGCATGACACCGTTGGGCACAGGCGCATTCATCAAGGGGCACGGAACCGGCAACGACTTCGTGCTGCTGGCCGATCCCGACGGTGCCGCCCCGCTGACCGCTGAGCGAGTCCGCGCGCTCGCCGATCGCCGGTTCGGCATCGGGGGCGATGGCGTGATCCGCGCGGTGCGTGCGGGCGCCGCGGGCGACCCCGCGCTCGACGACGCGCCCGCCGGCAGCTGGGCGATGGACTACTGGAACGCCGACGGCACCGTCAGCGAGATGTGCGGCAACGGCGTCCGCGTGTTCGTGCGCCTCCTGCTGGATGCCGGTCTCATCGAGCTCGCCGACGGCGCGGCGATCGAGGTCGCGACGCGCTCGGGGCTCAAGCGCGTCATCCGCCAGGGGGCGCTCTTCGCCGTCGACCTCGGCACCTTCGAGCTCGGCGGCGATCGACTCGTCGCCGCGCACGGCATCGAGGTCGCGAGGCCGGGGCTCGACGTGTCGACGGGCAATCCGCACGTCGTGGTCGCGCTCGCGAGCGCCGACGAGCTCGCCTCGCTCGACCTGCACGCCGCACCCGTCCTCGATCCGGAGCCCGAGGGCGGCGCGAACGTGGAGTTCGTCGTGCCGGGCTCGATCGCCGACGGCGTCGGTGCCATCCGCATGCGGGTCCACGAGCGCGGCTCCGGTGAGACGCTCTCGTGCGGCACGGGTGCCGTCGCCGCCGCACTCGCGACCAGGCACTGGTCGGGGGATGCTGCTGACCGGTGGATCGTCGACGTGCCGGGCGGCCGGCTCGAGGTCGAGGTCGACGAGCGCGGGCACGCCTGGTTGACGGGCCCCGCGGAGCTGGTCTTCCGCGGCGAGGAGATCGACGGGGGAGTCAGTCGGGCGCGGTGACGGCGATGATCCGGTACGTCCGCTTCGAGTCGGCACGTTCGACGTCGAAGCCGGCGAAGCGCTCGGCCAGCCACCGCAGCAGCGAGTCGGCGCCCAGATGCTTCTGCACCACGAGCCACGCGGTGCCACCGGGCTCGAGCCTCGGGATCCAGCGCTCGAGCAGCTCGTGCAGCTGCGGCTTGCCGATCCGGATGGGCGGATTCGACCAGATGGTCGCGAACCGCGCCTCGCTCGGCACTCGGTCAGGAGTCGCCGGGGTGATGTTCGATAGACTGAGCAGCTCGGCATTCCGCTCCACGAGCGAGAGCGCGCGGGCATTGACATCGACCGCCCAGACATGCGCGTCGGGGGAGCGGGTCGCGAGAGTCGCGGCAATGGGCCCCCAGCCGCAGCCGAGATCGAGCAGCTCCCCGGTCTTGGGAGGCGCGGGAACCGCATCCAGCAGCACCTCGGTGCCGACATCGAGTCGGTCGCCGGAGAACACCCCGGTCGCCGTGACCATCTCGCGCTCGTGGCCATCGATCGGCACCAGGATCGTCCTGAGCATTCTCGGGGCAACGGGATCGGGGGAGAAGTAGTGGTCCGGCACGGACTCGACAGTAGCGAAGGACAGAGCATGGCAGAACCGCAGGACACCACCGCCGAAGAAGGGCGCGCGACGGAGCGCATCCTCCGGTGGGCGCAGAGCGCCGACGGTGAGGTGCTCTCGGCGCGCGCGCAGGCGCTGCAGGCCGATGACGCCTCCAGCGACAGCGACAGCGACGGCGCGCAGCTGGACCGCGACGAGCGTGCCGCGCTGCGGCGCGTCGACGGCCTTCGCACCGAGCTCGAGGATGTCACCGAGGTCGAGTATCGCGAGCTGCGACTGGAGAACGTCGTGCTCGTGGGCGTCTACTCGGGCAGCACGACCGACGCGGAGAACTCGATGCGCGAGCTCGCCGCGCTCGCGGAGACCGCCGGCGCGCAGGTGCTCGACGGCGTGCTGCAGCGCAGGCCGAATCCGGATCCGGCGACCTACGTCGGCAGCGGCAAGGCGGATGCGCTGGCGGCGATGGTGCAGGAGCTGGGGGCCGACACCGTGGTCGCCGACAGCGAGCTCTCGCCCAGCCAGCGGCGCGCGCTCGAGGATCGCGTGAAGGTCAAGGTGATCGACCGCACCGCCGTGATCCTCGACATCTTCAGTCAGCACGCCACGAGCCGCGAGGGCAAGGCGCAGGTCGAGCTCGCGCAGCTGGAGTACCTGCTGCCGCGACTGCGCGGCTGGGGCGAGTCGATGTCGCGCCAGGCCGGTGGTCAGGTCGGCGGGCAGGGCGCAGGCATGGGCTCGCGCGGACCGGGCGAGACCAAGATCGAGCTCGATCGTCGTCGCATCCACACCCGCATGGCCCGGCTGCGCAAGCAGATCAAGGGCTTCGGCCCCGCCCGGCAGGCGAAGCGCGCGAACCGCGACCGCTTCGAGGTGCCGGGCGTGGCGATCGCGGGCTACACGAACGCCGGCAAGTCGTCGCTGCTGAACCGGATCACCGGCGCGGGGGTGCTGGTCGAGAACGCGCTGTTCGCGACCCTCGACGCCACCGTCCGTCGCGCGGAGACGGCGGACGGGCGCGAGTTCACCATCGCCGACACCGTCGGCTTCGTGCGCCACCTGCCGCACCAGCTGGTGGAGGCGTTCCGCTCGACGCTGGAGGAGGTCGGCGAGTCGGAGCTCATCGTGCACGTCGTCGATGCCAGCCACCCCGACCCCGCTTCGCAGATCGCCACGGTGCGCGACGTGCTGGGCGAGACGGGGGCGCGGGCGATCCCGGAGATCGTGGTGTTCAACAAGGCCGACCTGATCGGCGACGACGAGCGGCTGGTCCTGCGCGGCCTGCAGCCGGATGCGATCTTCGCCTCGGCGCGCACGGGCGCGGGTGTGGACGAGATCCTCGCGCGCATCGCCGAGCTGCTGCCGAGGCCCGAGGTTCCGGTGTCGCTGCTGGTGCCCTTCGAGCGCGGCGACGTGATCGCCATGCTCCACGACCGCTTCGACGTCGTGAGCGAGCGCTACGAGGAGGCCGGGACCCGCATCGACGCGCTCGTCTCCGAGGCGGTGCTGAGCCAGCTCGCGGAGTTCCGCGTCTGACGTGGCGCTCCGCGCATGACGGAGGCGCCGGCCGCGTGAGCGGTTCGGCGCCTCCGTCGTCGTCCAGCCTCAGACCGAGCGCAGCACCGCCACCACCTTGCCGAGCACCTCGGCCTCGTCTCCGACGATCGGCTCGAACGCCGAGTTGCGGGGCAGCAGCCAGGTGTGGCCGTCTCGCTGCTTGAAGACCTTGACGGTCGCCTCCTCATCGAGCATCGCCGCCACGATGTCGCCGTTGGCGGCATCGCGCTGCTGGCGCACCACGACCCAGTCGCCGTCGCAGATCGCCGCGTCGATCATCGAATCGCCGACGACCTTGAGCATGAAGAGGTCTCCGCCGCCGACGAGCTGCTTCGGCAGCGGGTAGACCTCGTCGATCTGCTCCTCCGCCGTGATGGGGATGCCTGCGGCGATGCGGCCGACCATCGGCACGAAGGCGGCCTGCTCCAGGCTCCCGACCGACGGATCCAGCTCGTCCGGCACGAGCACCTCGATGGCCCGCGGTCGAGCCGGATCGCGACGGATCATGCCCGCGAGCTCGAGCTGCCCCAGCTGATGCGTGACGCTCGAGAGCGACGAGAGACCGACGGCATCGCCGATCTCGCGGTAGCTGGGCGGGTAGCCGCGCTGGCGCACGGCCTTCTGGATGACCTGCAGGATGGCCTGCTGCTTCTCGGTCAGCTGCCTCGTCATACCGCTCCGCTCCGTCATCCGGCGCCTCCGGGTGCCCCGGACGGGGCGTGTGGGTGGCCTGGGATTGACTGCTCCTGGTTCGAAAGCGTATCCGACTGGATGCCTGAATCAAACGGATGTTCGAGCGTGTCGGGCGTAATTCTTGCAGTATCGCTTGACGAGCTCGGGCATTCGAAGATAGGTTCGAAACAGAGATTCGCAGGCGATGCTCCCGGCCGAGCATCGCCTGCGGGTCCCAACCGGAAGGAGCACCGATGACTGCCATCGCACCCACCGCATGGATCGCCGCGACGATGCCCGCTGCGGCACCTGCTGCGGCCCCATCTGCCCCTGAAGCGACTCGGCTTCGCATGACCGTCCGAGGACGACGGGCGCTCGCGCTGCTGGTCGCGACCCCCGTGCTCGCCGTGGCCTCGCTCGCCGGCGTTGGCGTGCTCGGCGATGCACTCGCGGGTGCAGTCGCATCCTCGACCACCGGATCGGCCTCGTTCGAGACCGTCACCGTGATGCCCGGTCAGTCCCTGTGGCAGATCGCCCAGGCGGTCGCCCCGGAGGCAGACCCGCGCGACGTGATCGCCGAGATCGAGATGCTCAACGGCATCAACGGCTCGATCCAGCCCGGCGAGCAGCTCGCGATCCCAGCGCACTTCACGAGCTGACCGCGCCCGCCGAGTCCTGCGGCTCGGCCGTCGCGATGGGGCATCAGACATCGTCCTAGGCTTGTCACGTGACGAGCCTCGATGATCTGCCCATCCGCGACGACCTGCGCGGACTCACGCCGTACGGCGCACCGCAGCTCGACGTCCCCGTGCGATTGAACGTCAACGAGAACGCCTACCGCGTGCCGGAGGCGGTCGCGCTCGACATCGTGCAGGAGATCGCGCGCGCGCTGCCGAACGCGAACCGCTACCCCGACAGGGAGTTCGACACGCTGCGGCAGGGCTTTGCCGACTACCTCGGCCACGGTGTGGATCCCTCGCAGGTCTGGGCGGGCAACGGCTCGAATGAGGTGCTGCAGCATGTGCTGCAGGCGTTCGGCGGTCCCGGTCGCACGCTGCTGTCATTCACACCCACCTACTCGATGTACCCGCTGCTTGCCCAGGGCGTCGGCATGGGATGGGTGCCGGTGCCGCGCGCCGCCGACTTCACGCTGACGCCCGCTGCCGTCCGGGCCGCGATCGAGGAGCACGACCCCGATGTCGTCTTCCTCTGCTCGCCGAACAATCCCACCGGCACCGCGATCGGCCTCGACGTGGTCGAGGCCGCCGTGCAGTCGGCCCGCGGCATCGTGCTCGTCGACGAGGCATACGCCGAGTTCGCCCACGACCGCAGCCAGACGGCGCTGACGCTCCTCGGGCGACACCCGCGCCTGCTGGTCTCGCGCACGATGAGCAAGGCCTTCGCGTTCGCGGGCATCCGTGTCGGCTACCTCGCGGCCGATCCCGCGGTAATCGACGCCCTGCGCCTCGTGCGCCTGCCCTACCATCTGTCGACCATCACCCAGGCGGCCGCGGTCGCCGCGCTGCGGCACAGCGGCGAGATGCTCGCGCGCGTCGACGCGCTGCGGCAGCAGCGCGATCGCATCGTCGACGAGCTCATGGCGCTCGGGCTCGCGCCGTACCCGTCCGACGCGAACTTCGTGCTCGTCGGTGGCATCGCCGATCCGCAGAGCACGTTCCGGGCGCTCCTCGATCGCGGCATCCTGGTGCGCGACGTCGGCCTGCCCGGCACGCTCCGCATCACTGCCGGTACCCCCGCCGAGACCACCGCGCTGCTCGAGGCCATGGCAGCGCTCACCGCAGAATAGGATTGAGCCATGGCCCGCACCGCAACGATCGAGCGCACCACGAGCGAGTCGACCATCCGGCTCTTGCTGGATCTCGACGGCACCGGCAGCTCCTCGATCTCGACCACCGTTCCGTTCTTCGACCACATGCTGACGGCGCTCTCGAAGCACTCGCTCATCGACCTCGACGTGCAGGCGACGGGCGACACCGACATCGACGCGCACCACACGGTCGAGGACACCGCGATCGCACTCGGCCTTGCGCTGCGGGATGCGCTGGGCGACAAGACCGGCGTGCGCCGCTACGGCGACGCGACAGTGCCGCTCGACGAGGCGCTGGCGCGCGCCGTGGTGGACCTGTCGGGCCGCCCCTTCCTCGTGCACGGCGGAGAGCCTGCCGGCTTCGAGCTGCACCGCATCGGCGGGCACTTCACCGGCTCGCTCGTGCGTCACGTGTTCGAGGCCATCGCGCTCAACGCCCGCATCACCGCGCACGTGGACGTGCTGGCGGGCCGCGACCCGCACCACATCGCCGAAGCCGAGTTCAAGGCGTTCGCGCGCGCGATGCGGGTGGCCGTCGAGCCCGACCCGCGCGTGACGGGCGTGCCCTCCACGAAGGGCGCGCTGTGATCGCAGCGCGCGCGAGGCGGCTGCGGCGATGACGGCGGCACGCCCCACCGTCGCGCTGCTCGACTACGGCCTCGGCAACGTGCACTCCGCGGCGAAGGCTCTGGAGGCGGCGGGTGCCGACGTGTCGCTGACCGCCGACCGCACCACGGTCATGGCCGCGGATGGTCTGGTGGTGCCCGGTGTCGGCTCCATCGCGGCGTGCATGGCCGGCATCCAGGCGATCCACGGCGGTGAGCTCATCGGCCGCAGGCTCGCGGGCGGCCGACCCGTGCTGGGGATCTGCGTCGGCATGCAGGTGCTGTTCTCGGCCGGCGAGGAGGGCGGCGTGCACACCGAGGGTCTCGACGAATGGCCGGGCACCGTCCGCCGCCTGCAGGCCGACGTGCTGCCCCACATGGGCTGGGCCGAGGTCGAGGCGCCGGAGGACTCGAGGCTCTTCGCCGGCGTGCGCGACGAGCGCTTCTACTTCGTGCACTCCTACGCCGCGACCGAGTGGAGCATCGATCCCCACCCGCGCATGCGGCAGCCGCGCGTCACCTGGGCCACCCACGGAGAGCGCTTCGTCGCCGCGGTCGAGAACGGGCCGCTGAGCGCCACGCAGTTCCACCCCGAGAAGTCGGGGGAGGCAGGCATCGCACTGCTGGCCAACTGGGTTCGCGGCCTCTGAGCCCGACGAGTACCATCGCACGGGCCGGTCGCACCGGCTGTCGCACCGCCACCGCTCCGAGAGGGCATCGTCACCATGACCGATTTCAACCAGTCGCCCAAGCTGCAGCTGCTGCCTGCCATCGACGTCGCGAGCGGCAAGGCCGTGCGGCTGACCCAGGGCGAGGCCGGCACCGAGACCTCGTTCGGCTCGCCCATCGATGCGGCGGAGGACTGGGTGCGCCAGGGCGCTGAGTGGATCCACCTCGTCGACCTCGATGCCGCCTTCGGCCGCGGCGAGAACCGCGCGATCATCAAGAAGGTCATCAAGGCGGTCAGGGGCCACGTGCAGGTCGAGCTCTCCGGCGGCATCCGCGACGAGGCGTCGCTGGAGGCCGCGCTGGCCACCGGCGTCAAGCGCATCAACCTCGGCACCGCCGCGCTCGAGAACCCCGAGTGGACCGCGTCCGTCATCGCCGAGTACGGCGATCAGATCGCGGTCGGCCTCGACGTGCGAGGCACGACGTTGGCGGCGCGCGGGTGGACGCAGGAGGGCGGCGACCTCTGGCACGTGCTCGACCGCTTGGAGGCCGCGGGCTGCAGCCGCTACGTCGTCACCGACGTCACGAAGGACGGCACGCTGCAGGGCCCGAACATCGATCTGCTGCGGCAGGTCGCTGAACGCACGCAGAAGCCCATCGTCGCCTCCGGCGGGGTCGCGAGCCTCGACGACATCGCCGCGCTCCGCGAGCTCGTGCCGCACGGCGTCGAAGGCGCGATCGTCGGCAAGGCGCTCTACGCCGGCGCCTTCACGCTCGTCGCGGCGCTGGACGTCGCGGGCCAGTAGCCGCGCCCCGTGAGCCGTCAGGCAGACTCAGCGGGCCGCCCCTGGGAGGGGCGCTCGTTCCAGCACCACGACACCGCCTACGCGGGCGATGACGGCTCGGCGCCCCCGGCGTACCTGCAGGCGGTGGCTGGCCTCGCGGCGGGCACCTCGGGACGTGCTGCTGTGGTCGACGCGCTGCGCGGCGAACGGCTGCTCGTGCCACTGCTGGCGGCGGCCGGTGAGACCGGGATCGATGCTCGCGGGCGCATGATCGACAAGACGCAGGAGCTCTCGATCGTCACGGTGCAGGCGCCGGATGGCGGCACCATCCTGCCGATGTTCTCGCAGGTGAGCGCGATGCAGGCGTGGAATCCGCGTGCTCGTCCCGTGCCCACCAGCGTGCAGCGCGCGGCGGCTGCGGCCCTCGACGGGCCCGCGCGCGTCGTCGTCGACCCGGCCGCGGAGAGCGAGTTCGTGCTGACCCGCTCGATGCTCGAAGCCCTGCTGGCGGATGAGGCGTGGACGTGGGGCGTGGAGGATGCGGCGGTGCATGCCGCGGTCGCCGACGCCCTGTTCGTGCAGCCGGCGGTGCAGGCTGTGGTGCTGACGACGGGCGACCCGCGCAACCGCCTCGCGGGCCCGGAGCTCGAGGTGCACGCGCTCGTCGACGCGACGGAGGAAGCCGCGGCTCAGGTGCAGTCGGCGGCGGCGCAGATCGCCGCGGCGCCCGTCGTGCGAGCACGCATCGCGAGTGTCGCCGTGCGACTGCATCGCTGGGACGGGGGAGCGGCGCAGCTGCCGCTCGCTGCCCCCGCCGCCTACGCGATCACGCGCGGCGACTGGGCGCGTTGACGCCTCAGACGACCGAGCCGGTCCACTTCTCGCCCGGCCCCTTGCCGGGCGCGTCGGGCATCGAGCTCGCCTCGCGGAAGGCCAGCTGCACCGAGCGCAGGCCGTCGCGCAGCGGAGCGGCGTGCACGCCGCCGATCTCCGGCGCTGCCGCGGTGACGAGGCCGGAGAGGGCGTTGATGAGCTTGCGGGCCTCATCCAGATCGACCTGCTGCTCCGGATCGTCGGCGAGGCCCACCTTCACCGCCGCAGCGCTCAGCAGATGGATCGCGACGGTGTTGATGAGCTCGACCGCAGGCACATCCGCGATGTCGCGCGCCTGCTCGAGGGCGTCGTCGCCGTGGGTGTGCTCGCCGGGGTCGGTCATCGCAGTCTTCTCCTGAGGAATCGTCTCTGGTAGGCTTGTGCAGGTTTCGGGCTCTCGCCCGGAGGTGAAAGAGGAGCAATCCCACCCGCAGCCGTCATCAGGCTACCGGGTCAGCAGCACCAGACGCTCGTCGTCACGGGTGCTGAGCCACGCGACAGCGGTCGCGCCCTGGCTTCTCTCTCGCCGTGCATGTGCACACAAGAGATTCGAGAAGGAGCCCGCGATCAGCGATCCCCGCACCAATGAGCGCATCCGCGTCCCCGAAGTCCGACTGGTCGGACCTGCTGGCGAGCAGGTCGGCGTCGTCCGGGTCGAGGATGCGCTTCGCCTTGCCCGTGAAGCAGAGCTCGACCTCGTCGAGGTCGCCCCAGAGGCGCGCCCGCCCGTGGTCAAGATCATGGACTACGGCAAGTTCAAGTACGAGCAGGCGCAGAAGGCCAAGGATGCCCGTCGCAACCAGGCGAACACGGTCCTCAAGGAGGTCCGCTTCCGTCTGAAGATCGACGAGCACGACTACGAGACGAAGCGCAAGCGTGCGCAGGGCTTCCTCGAGGGCGGCGACAAGGTCAAGGCGATGATCCTCTTCCGCGGGCGCGAGCAGTCGCGCCCGGAGCTGGGCGTGAAGCTGCTGCAGCGCTTCGCCGAGGACATCCAGGAGTACGGCTCTGTCGAGTCGAACCCGACCATCGACGGTCGCAACATGGTCATGATCGTCGGCCCCTCCCGCTCGAAGTCGGATGCCAAGGCAGAGCAGAACGCCGCCCGCGTCGCGCACAAGAAGGAGGAGCAGGAGAAGCGCCGCGTCGAGGCCGAGAAGCAGGCTGCATACCAGGCTGCTATCGAGGCTGAGCGCCCCGCGCGCCCCGCGGTTCCGGCGCAGAGCCGCGTCCGGAGCGAGGGTGAGCCCGTGCGCTCCAGCCGCCCCGCGTCCTCATCGCGTCCGTCCTCGAGCTCGAGCTCGAGCTCGAGCTCGAGCTCGTCCTCGCGGCCGAGGAGCGAGCCCCGCTCCGAGCCCCGTTCGGAGCCGCGCCCCGACTCGCGCCCCAAGCAGACGGCACGCACGGTGCAGCCGACGCCGGCAGGGGCACCCCGCCCGGCCGGTGCCCCCGGCCCCGGCGCTGGGCGCCCGGCCACCCCATCCGCTGCGCCCGCCGCCGCGGCCAAGCCGGCTGCGGACTCCGCAGCGGCCAAGCCCGCAACGCCCGCAGCATCCAAGCCCGCCGCGAAGCCCGGCGCCCCGAAGCCTGCTGGCAAGCCCGCAGCGCCCTCGGCGGCCGCCAAGCCCGCGACGCCCAAGGCCAAGCCGGCGGCTTCACCCGCCAGCGAGCCATCCGAGTAGGAGACAAGAATGCCCAAGCAGAAGACGCACTCCGGTGCGAAGAAGCGCTTCAAGGTCACCGGCAGCGGCAAGGTCCGCTCGCAGCAGTCCGGCATGCGCCACAACCTCGAGGTGAAGTCGGGTGGCCAGAAGCGCCGCCTCAACCGCGACAAGATCCTGGCCCCGGCCGACGCCAAGGTCATCAAGAAGCTCCTCGGGCGCTGACGCGCGCGACGACGAAGAGATAGAGAGAACAACTCATGGCACGTGTCAAGAGAGCAGTCAACGCTCACAAGAAGCGTCGCGTCATCCTGGAGCAGGCATCCGGCTACCGTGGACAGCGCTCGCGCCTGTACCGCAAGGCGAAGGAGCAGTTGCTCCACTCGCACGTCTACGCGTTCCGGGACCGCAAGGCGAAGAAGGGCGACTTCCGCCGCCTGTGGATCCAGCGCATCAACGCCGCGTCGCGCCAGAACGGCCTGACCTACAACCGCCTCATCCAGGGTCTCGGCCTTGCAGGCATCGAGGTCGACCGCCGCATGCTGGCCGAGCTCGCCGTGCACGAGCCGGCGACGTTCACCACCCTCGTCGAGGCAGCCAAGGCTGCGCTGCCGACCGACACGTCGGCTCCGTCGAACGCAGCCTGACGTGCTCGACAGCCCCCGCGCGCCGCGCGTGCGAGAGGCTGCCAAGCTCCAGCAGCGAACAGCCCGGTCTCAGACCGGGCTGTTCCTGTTGGAGGGCCCGGCGGCGCTCGACGAGATCGTGCGCTGGCAGCCGACGCTGCTCGTCGACGTCTTCGCCACCCCGGCGGCACGTGCACGGCACGGCGACCTGATCGCGGCCGCGGCGCAGCACGCCCCCGTCACCGACGTCTCCGACCGCGCGCTCGCGGCGATCGCCGACACCGTGCATCCGCAGGGCGTGGTCGCCGTCGCCAAGCAGGCGCCGGTGCGGCTCGAGGACGCGATCGCGCGAGCGGCTGAGGCCCCCTACCCGCTCATCGCGATCCTGCACGAGGTGCGCGACCCCGGCAATCTCGGCACCATCCTCCGCGCCGCTGACGCGGCCGGCGCATCCGCGGTGATCGTGACTGCGAACTCCGTCGACCCCTTCAGCCCGAAGGTCGTGCGCGCGACCACCGGCTCGCTGTTCCACCTCGACGTGTCTGTCGGTGCTGCCACGAGCGATGCGATCGACGCGGCTGCGGCGGTCGGCTTCGGCGTGCTGGCGGCGGACGTCGCGGGCGAGGACCTGCTCGCCCTGCAGGGCGCCGGCGTGCTCGCCCGTCCCACGGCCTGGCTCTTCGGCAACGAGGCGCGCGGCCTCGACGCCGACACGGTGCGGCTGGCGGACCGCTCGGTGCGGCTGCCGGTCTACGGCCACGCGGAGTCGCTCAACCTCGCCACTGCCGCATCCGTCTGCCTCTATCAGAGCGCCTTCGCCCAGCGCGGTCGGTAATGACCGTCGTGTAACCATTTCGTTGCGATCCGCCCGCAGGCGCGTCCGCACCTCACGCCGCGTGCTTTGATGAGCGCATGCAGCCCCTCGTCGAGCTCGACCACGTCAACAAGCACTACGGCGAACTCCATGTCCTCAACGACATCGACGTGAGCATCCCGCAGGGGCAGGTCGTCGTCGTCATCGGTCCATCCGGATCGGGCAAGTCGACGTTCTGCCGCGCGATCAACCGACTCGAGACCATCGACTCCGGCGAGATCCGCATCGATGGCGTGCCGTTGCCCTCGGAGGGCCGTGCGCTCGCGCAGTTGCGCGCCGACGTCGGCATGGTCTTCCAGTCGTTCAATCTCTTCGCGCACAAGTCGATCCTCGAGAACGTGACGCTCGGCCCCATGAAGGTGCGCGGCAAGAAGCGCAAGGAGGCCGAGGAGCACGCGATGACGCTGCTCGACCGGGTCGGCATCGGCAACCAGGCGCACAAGATGCCCGCCCAGCTCTCCGGCGGCCAGCAGCAGCGGGTGGCGATCGCCCGCTCGCTCGCGATGGAGCCGAAGCTCATGCTCTTCGACGAGCCCACCAGCGCACTCGACCCCGAGATGATCAACGAGGTGCTCGACGTCATGGTCGAGCTGGCCCACGGCGGCATGACCATGGTCGTCGTCACCCACGAGATGGGCTTCGCCCGCAAGGCCGCCGAGCGCGTGCTGTTCATGGCTGACGGCAAGGTGATGGAGGACTCCACCCCCGAGTCGTTCTTCTCGAACCCGCAGACACCGCGCGCCAAGGACTTCCTCTCGAAGATCCTCACGCACTGACCATCTCTCACTCCACCATCAGCACGACTATCGAAGGAGAAGCACCATGCGCAGCAAGAGCAAGGTGACGCTCGGCGTCGCGGCGTTCGCGGTCCTCGCACTGACCGCGTGCGGCGGCCCCGCAGGCACGACATCGACCGAGCCCGCAGACGAGCCGGCCGACGACGGTGCCTCCAGCACCGAGCACCCCTACGGCCTCGAGGTCGTCGAGTCGCCCGAGTTCGAGGCGGGCACCTCGATGGCCGAGTTCGCCGAGGCGGGCTCGATCACGATCGGCACGAAGTTCGACCAGCCGCTGTTCGGCCTCGTCGGCCCGGATGGCAACCCCGTCGGCTTCGACGTCGCGGTGGGCTCGCTCATCGCAGCAGAGCTCGGCATCCCCTACGAGAACATCGAGTGGGTCGAGACCGTCTCCGCCAACCGCGAGACGTTCATCGAGAACGGCACCGTCGACATGGTCGTCGCGACCTACACGATCAACGACTCCCGCAAGGAGAAGGTCGACTTCGCCGGCCCGTACTACCTCGCCGGCCAGGCGCTGATGGTCCAGTCCGGCAACCCCGAGGGCATCATGGGCCCGGAGGATGTCGCCGGGCAGCCGGTCTGCTCGGTCGAGGGCTCCACGCCCGCAGCGACCATCGTCGACGAGTACGACGCGAACCTCGAGGCGACCGATCAGTACTCGAACTGCCTCGACCCGCTGCGCAACGGCCAGGTCGTCGCGCTGACGACCGACAACGTGATCCTCGCCGGCTTCGTCGACCAGAACCCGGGCGAGTTCGAGCTGGTCGCCGATGGTGAGACCTTCACCGACGAGCCCTACGGCATCGGCCTGGAGAAGGGCGACGACGAGCTCCGCACCTTCATCAACGACACGCTCGAGGCCTCGTACGAGGACGGCCGCATGGACTCCCTCTGGGAGCAGACGGCCGGTGTCGTGCTGCCCACGCCCGAGTTCCCCGCACCCGACCGCTACTGATCGAGCACCCGAACCGGATGCGGGAGGGCGACCTCCCGCATCCGGCCTCCGGATGAGGGACTGATGCAAGCAATCTTCGAGAACCTGCCGCTCTGGTGGCAGGGCATGGGCATGACGCTGCTGCTCACGGGCGTCGTGACACTCATCGGCCTGCCGATCGGCATCCTGCTGGCGGCCATGCGCGTATCGCCGGTCGCCGCCCTGCGCGTCGTCGCGTCGGTGTGGACCGAGGTGGCCAGGAACACGCCGCTGACGCTGGTGTTCTTCTTCACCGCCTTCGTGCTCCCGAAGCTCGGCTTCATCTTCGACTTCACGCTCGGCGCCATCCTCGCGCTCACCTACTACACGAGCGCCTTCTTCGCCGAGGCCGTGCGCTCCGGCATCAACTCCGTGCCGATCGGGCAGGCGGAGGCATCCCGCTCGGTCGGCCTCACCTTCGGCCAGACGATGGGGCTGGTCGTGCTGCCGCAGGCCTTCCGCAGCGTGCTGCCGCCCCTCATCAACGTCATCATCGCGCTGACCAAGAACACCTCCGTCGCGATGGGCTTCTTCGTCTTCGTGCTGACGTCGGTCGCCCAGCGGCTCTCGACCGAATACGGCAACCAGGCGCTCCAGATCTTCATCGGGATCGCCATCAGCTACCTGCTGATCACGGTGCCGCTGGGCCAGCTCGTCGACCATCTCGAGCGCAAGTGGAGCGTGCAGCGATGAGCGGTTCCGTCCTCTTCGACGCGCCCGGGCCCAACGCGATCCGGCGCTCCCGCGTCCTGTCGATCGTCTTCTCGATCGCCACCGTCGTGCTGCTCGGGCTCGCGGCCTACCAGCTCTGGCTCGGGGGAGCCTTCTACCAGGATCGCTGGGACATCTTCACGCAGCCAGAGGTGTGGTTCGCCGCGCGCGGTCTCATGGCGGGTCTCGGCACGACGCTGTCGATCGCCGGCATCGCGGCGGTCGGCGCGGTGATCCTCGGCGTCATCTTCTCGATCCTGCGCACGGCCGCATCCCGGTGGGTGCGCATCCCCACGACGATCGTGCTGGAGTTCTTCCGAGGCATGCCCGTGCTGCTGATGATGCTGTTCATCCTCATCGTCTTCGCGTCCGGTGCCTACTGGTCGGTCGTCTGGGCACTCATCGTCTACAACGGCGCGATCATCGGCGAGGCGCTGCGCGCCGGCATGAAGTCGCTGCCCAAGGGGCAGCGCGAGAGCGGGCTGGCGATCGGCCTGACACCGCTGCGCACGACGCTCGAGATCGAGCTGCCGCAAGCGCTGCGCATCATGCTGCCGATCATCCTCGCGCAGCTCATCGTGCTGCTGAAGGACACCTCGCTCGGCTACATCGTCGGCTCGCCCGAGATCCTGCGCATCGGCCGACAGCTGGTCGACTTCTACGACCGCGAGGGCGGTCCGTATGCGCTCTCGATGTTCTTCGTGCTGCTGGCCATCTACCTCGCGCTCAACCTCAGCCTCTCGGCCATCGTGCGCTGGCTGCACAAGCGCGTCTCCCGGCCGCGCAAGGGCGGGCCGAACCTCGACGGCACGAAGACCGAGGCGATCCCGGTCTCCACGCAGGCGATGCGTCAGCAGGCGGGCCGCGACCCGATGGCCGACACGACCCGCTACCCGGGCGCCGGCATGGACGGCGGAGGCGGCTGACCTGATCGGCCGCCGCTAGGATCGTCGGGTGCCACACCCTGACGAGAACGCCGACCTCGGCGCACGCGTCGACGCCGCGGTCGCCGCGGCGCTCGCCGCTATCGACGCCGCCACGACGACCCACCAGCTGCAGGCCGCGAAGGCCGCGCACAACGGGCAGGGGAGCGAGCTCGCTGCCCTGAACGGCGGGCTGCGCGACGTTCCGCCCGCGGACCGCAAGGCAGCAGGACAGCTGATCGGCGCCGGCCGCGGCCGGGTCGCCGAGGCGATCGCCTCGCGCCAGCGCGAGCTCGCCGAGGCCGAGGAGCGCGCGCAGCTGGAGGCGGAGCGCGTCGACGTGACCGCGCTGCCGCGCATCCGCACGGCCGGCGGCAGGCATCCGCTCACCATGCTCGTCGACGAGATGAGCGACGTGTTCGTCGGCATGGGCTGGGAGGTCGCGGAGGGCCCGGAGCTCGAGCACGAGTGGTACAACTTCGACGCGCTCAACGTCGCCCCCGACCACCCCGCGCGCGGGGAGTCCGACACCTTCTACGTCGCGCCAGCCGACCGGCACATGGTGCTGCGCACGCAGACCAGCCCCGTGCAGATGCGCTCGATGCTCACGCGCGAGCTGCCCATCTACATCGTCGCCCCCGGTCGCGTGTACCGCACCGACGACATCGACGCCACGCACCTGCCGGTCTTCACGCAGCTCGAGGGTCTCGCCGTCGACGTCGGGCTCACGATGGCGAACCTGCGCGGCACGCTCGAGCACCTGGCGCGCATCATGTTCGGCGACGAGGCGAAGATCCGCCTGCGCCCCAACTACTTCCCCTTCACCGAGCCGAGCGCCGAGATGGACGTGTGGCACCCCGGCATGCGCGGTGGACCGCGCTGGGTCGAGTGGGGCGGCTGCGGCATGGTGAACCCCAATGTGCTGCGCGCCGCAGGCATCGACCCGGAGGTCTACTCGGGCTTCGCGTTCGGCATGGGCATCGAGCGCACCCTGCAGTTCCGCTACCAGCTCGACGACATGCGGGACATGATCGAGGGCGATGTGCGCTTCACGGAGCAGTTCGGGATGGTGATCTGATGCGGATTCCGCTGTCATGGCTCGCGGAGCACGTCGAGCTGCCCAAGGAGGGCGCCGCCGAGTGGCTGCACGCGCAGCTCGTGCGCGTCGGCTTCGAGGAGGAGACGGTGCACGGCGGCGAGCTGCGCGGCCCGATCGTCATCGGCCGGGTGCTCGAGTTCACGGAGGAGCCGCAGAAGAACGGCAAGACCATCCGCTACGCCCAGGTCGACGTCGGCGAGGCGAACGGCGGCGTGCGCGGCATCGTGTGCGGCGCCCTCAACTTCGTCGTCGGCGACCGCGTCGTCGTGACGCTGCCCGGCTCCGCCCTGCCCGGCGGCTTCGAGATCGCCGCGCGCAAGACCTACGGCCACGTCTCCGACGGCATGATCGCCTCGGAGCGCGAGCTCGGCCTGGGTGAGGACCACGACGGCATCATGCGGCTCGATGAGCTCGGCATCGGCGGCGAGGTCGGGTCGGATGCGCTGGCCGCGCTGGGCCTGGACGACCAGGCGGTCGAGATCAACGTCACGCCCGACCGCGGCTACGCGCTCTCGATCCGCGGCGTCGCCCGCGAGCTGGCCTCCTCCATCGGCGCACCCTTCACCGATCCGGCAGAGACCGCACGAGCCGCCGTCGACGTCGGCAACCCCTCGGGCTTCCCGCTCGCGATCCAGGACGATGCGCCGATCCGCGGCCGCGTCGGCTGCACCCGCTTCATCGCGCGCATCGTGCGCGGCATCGACCAGTCGCGTCAGAGCCCGGCCTGGATGGTCTCGCGCCTGCGCCTGGCGGGCATGCGCCAGGTCTCGATCGGCGTCGACATCACGAACTACGTGATGCTCGAGCTCGGCCAGCCGACGCACGCCTACGACCTCGACAAGCTGCAGGGCGGCGTCATCGTGCGCCGCGCGCACCCCGGCGAGCGCCTCACGACGCTCGACGATGTCGACCGCGCGCTGCACGTCGAGGATCTGCTCATCACCGATGCCCGCGGTGCCATCGGCATCGCGGGCGTCATGGGCGGTGCCGAGACCGAGATGGATGCGACGACGACCGACGTGCTCATTGAGGCGGCGACCTTCGACGCGGTGTCGGTCGGCCGTGCATCGCGCAGGCATCGGCTGATCTCCGAGGCATCCAAGCGCTTCGAGCGTGGCGTCGACCCCGCCATCGCGGATGCCGCTGCCGCGCGCGTCGCTCAGCTGCTGGTCGAACTGGCCGGCGGCACCATCGACACCGAGCTCGGCGCCGAGGTCGGCGGGGTGCCGGCGATGCAGCCCATCACGATCCCTGTGGGCTTCTGGAGCGCGCTCACGGGCGCCGACTACACGACCGACGAGGCGCGCGCGGCGCTCGTCTCCATCGGCGCCGTCATCGACGAGGCGCCGGATGCCTGGTCGGTGACGCCGCCCACCTGGCGGCCCGACATCGTCGACCGGGAGAGCCTGGTGGAGGAGGTCGCCCGCATTGTCGGGTTCGACCGCATCCCCTCGGTGCTGCCGGTCGCGCCGCCCGGCCGCGGCCTCACGCGCGCCCAGCGACTCCGTCGCAGCGTCGCCAACGGGCTGGCCGCCGCCGGCCTCACCGAGGTGCTGGTCGCTCCCTTCGTCAGCGAGGCGCAGGCGCGCATGACGGGCGAGGCGCCACTGCGGCTCGAGAACCCGCTGGACGGCGAGCGAGGGTGGCTGCGCACCGCGCTCGTGCCGGCGATGCTCGACACCGCGCACCGCAACCTCGGGCGAGGGCTGACCGACCTGGCGCTGTTCGAGCTCGGCCGCGTCTTCCACGCCGTTGACGGCCAGGGCACGGATGCGCTGCCGACCGCCGAGGCCAGACCCGCCGACGACGTGCTCGAGAGCCTCGACCGGCTGCCGGAGCAGCCCGATCACGCGGGCGTGCTGCTCGTCGGCGAGCGCGTCGGCAAGCAGCCCGGCCGTGCTGTCGAGCGCTACGGCGTCGCCGACGCGATCGAGGTCGCGGAGCGCGTCGCGCGCATGCTCGGACTGGAGCTCGACGTGCGGCAGGCCCAGCGCGACTGGCTGCACCCGGGTCGCGCCGCAGAGCTGCTGGTCGGCGGTGCCGTGGTCGGGGTCGCGGGCGAGCTGCTGCCTGCGATCGCCGCGGACGCCGACCTGCCCCGCGTCGTCGCGGTCGCCGAGCTCGACCTGAGCGCGCTCATCGGGCTCGCTCGCGTTACCGTCGAGACCAGAGCGATCGCACCGGTGCCAGCGGCGACGCAGGATCTCTCCGTCGTCGTGCCGATCGATGTGCCGGCTGCCGACGTGCGGCGCGCCGTGCAGAGCGGCGCGGGCGCGCTCCTGGAGCGCATCGCGCTCGTCGACGACTACCGCGGGGCCGGCCTCGAGCACGGCGAGAAGTCGCTCACATTCGCGCTGCGGTTCCGTGCGCTCGATCGCACCCTCACGGCTGCGGAAGCCTCGGAGGCGAAGCTCGCCGGGCTCGCCGTCGCGACCGAGCGGTTCGGCGCCAGGCTGCGCGAGTAGGTGACGGGACCCCGCCAGCCGGCGAGGGTAGCATCCGAGCCATGGTCGAGATCACGGTGCGGGGCGAGGCGGTCGAGCGCGCGAGCGCGGAGCGGGCGAGCGTCACGGTGCAGTCGCGCTGGAGCGCCCCGAGCGCCGAAGCGGCGATGCTGGCGGTGACGGAGGCGCACGATCGGCTGGTCGCCGATGCCAAGGAGCATCGGGCGGCGGGCGCAGCGGAGTCGTGGCACGCCGATCGGCTCTGGATCACCCACAGTCAGGAGTGGGTGGGCGAGCGCCAGCCGCGCCGATCCGTCTACACCGCTGCCGCGTCGGTGACGGTGCGATTCATCGACTTCGAGGCGCTCGGCGGTTGGATCGGCCGGGTCGGGATGCATCAGACGCACGAGGTGGGCGGCATCCAGTGGTCGCTCTCGGAGCAGACGGAACGTGCGCGAGCCAAGGCCGCCCGAACCAGGGCGATCGCCGATGCGGTCGAGCGCGCCGCTGACTACGCGGCGGCCGCGGGGCTGGGCGCGCCGGTGGTCGACGGCATCCATGAGCCCGGTACGGCACCGCCGGCGCCGCTGGCGCGCGGGGCGCGGATGGAGGCGATGGCATTCGCCGGCGCCGCCGACTCCGGCCCCGCCATCGCGTTCGAGGCTGGGGAGATCGAGGTGCACGCCGAGGTGGAGGTTCGATTCATCGCCGAGCAGCTGCGGCACATCCAGGGATCGACGGCGCAGTAGCCTGGAGAGCATGAGCCTCTCCGTCGCCGTCGCAGGCGCGAGCGGATACGCAGGTGGTGAGCTGCTGCGGCTGCTCGCGCAGCACCCCGAGCTGGAGGTGCGCACGGTCACCGCGCACTCGAACGCCGGGCAGCCCCTCGTCTCCGTGCACCCGAACCTGCGCTCCCTCGCTTCCCTGACCTTTCAGGAGACCACGCCGGAGCTCCTCGCGGGCCACGACGTCGTCTTCCTGGCACTGCCCCACGGACACTCCGGTGCGCTCGCGGCCAGCCTGCCGGAGTCGACGCTGGTCGTCGATGCGGGTGCCGACCACCGACTGGAGAGCGCCGATGCGTGGCAGGCCTTCTACGGCTCCGAGCACTCGGGCACCTGGCCGTACGGCATGCCGGAGCTGATCCTCGCCGATGGCGGACGTCAGCGTCGCGAGCTGCGCGCCGCGCGCCGCATCGCCGTGCCAGGCTGCAACGCGACGGCCGTGACGCTGGCCCTCGCGCCCGGTGTCGCAGCCGGCATCATCGACACGGGCCAGATCACCTCGGTGCTGGCGGTCGGATCATCCGGCGCGGGCCGCGCCGCCAAGACCCATCTGCTCGCGGGCGAGCTGATGGGCTCCGCGACGCCCTACGGGGTCGGCGGCACGCACCGCCACCTGCCGGAGATCGCCCAGAACCTGCGGGCCGCGGGCGGCGGCGACATCCGTCTCTCCTTCACGCCCGTGCTCGTGCCGATGGCGCGCGGGATCCTCGCGACCGTGACGGCGCCACTGATCGGCGACGCCACGGCCGAGCAGGTGCGCTCCGCGTGGCTCACCGCCTACGGCGACGAGACGTTCATCCACGTGACCGATGCGGGCCACTACCCGCGCACCGCGGATGTCGTCGGCTCGAACTCGGTGCACCTCGGCATCGGACTGGATGAGGCCGCGGGCCGAGTGGTCGTGATCGCCGCGATCGACAACCTCGGCAAGGGCACGGCCGGTGCCGCCATCCAGTCGGCGAACATCGCGCTCGGCTTCGAGGAGGATCTCGGCCTCTCGATCGACGGGGTCGCGCCGTGAGCGTGACCGCAGCCTCCGGCTTCCGCGCCGCGGGCGTCGCAGCCGGGCTCAAGTCCACCGGAGCGCTCGACGTCGCGCTCATCGTCAACGATGGGCCGCTCTCGGCGGCCGCTGGCGTCTTCACGGTGAACCGAGCGAAGGCGAACCCGGTGCTGTGGAGCGAGCAGGCGCTGCAGACCGGCAGCGCCCGCGCAGTGATCCTCAACTCCGGAGGCGCCAACTGCTTCACCGGTGCCTTCGGTTTCCAGACCACCCACCAGACCGCCGAGCGCGTTGCCGAGCACCTGCAGATCGGCGCCATCGACGTGCAGGTCTGCTCGACCGGACTCATCGGCACCGGCGATGAGACGTTCCGCCAGGGCGTCTTGGCAGGTGTCGACGCGGCCGCGGCGGCGCTCGTCGCGAGCGACGCGGCGGGGCTGCGCGCGGCGCAGGCGATCATGACCACCGACTCGGTTGCCAAGCAGGCGGTGGCGACCGGCACCGGATTCAGGGTCGGCGGCATGGCGAAGGGCGCGGGCATGCTCGCGCCGGGGCTGGCGACGATGCTCGTCGTCATCACCACCGACGCCGTCGCCGAATCCGAGGTGCTCGATCGGGCGCTGCGGGCGGCCACGCGCGTCACCTTCGACCGGCTCGACTCCGACGGCTGCATGTCCACGAACGACACCGTGCTGCTCCTGGCCTCCGGCGCTTCCGGCGCCAGCGCCGACGAGGCCGAGCTCACGGCTGCCGTCACCGCCGTGTGCGATGACCTCGCCGAGCAGCTGCAGCTCGACGCGGAGGGGGCGAGCCACGACATCACGATCGAGGTGCGCTCCGCCGCAACCGAGGACGACGCCGTCACGGTCGCCCGCTCGGTCGCGCGCTCGAACCTGTTCAAGGCGGCGATCTTCGGCAATGACCCCAACTGGGGGCGCGTACTGGCCGCGATCGGCACGACGGATGCAGTCTTCGACCCCTACGCGGTCGACGTCACCTTCAACGGCGTGCGCCTGTGCCACGCCGGCACGCCGGATCGGCCCCGCGACGAGGTGGACCTGACACCGCGCGCGACCCACATCGGCATCGATCTCTTCGCCGGCGACGCGACCGCGAGCATCCGCACCAATGACCTCACCCACGACTACGTGCACGAGAACTCGGCTTATGCGAGCTAGATCCGGCGACGTCGCCCACAAGGCCGAGACGCTCATCGAGTCGCTGCCGTGGCTCGAGCGGTTCCGCGGGGCCACGATGGTCGTGAAGTACGGCGGCAACGCGATGATCAGCGAGGAGCTGCAGCGCGCCTTCGCCGAGGACATGGTGTACCTCCGTCACGTGGGGATCTCGCCCGTCGTGGTGCACGGCGGCGGCCCGCAGATCAGCGAGGCGCTGCGCATCCACGGCATCGAGAGCGAGTTCCGCGGCGGCTATCGCGTGACCAGCCGTGCGGCCATGGACGTCGTGCGGATGGTGCTCACCGGCCAGGTCGCTCGCACGCTCGTCTCGCTCATCAACCGGCACGGGCCGCTCGCGGCCACGCTCTCGGGCGAGGACGCGGGGCTCTTCACGGGGCGCCGCCGCGGCACCGTCGTGGATGGCGAGGACGTCGACCTCGGCCAGGTCGGCGACGTCGTGGCCGTCGACCCGACGCCCGTGCAGCGGCTGCTGGACGCTGGCCTCATCCCCGTGGTCTCGTCGATCGCGCCCGACGGCGATGCACCGGGGGAGTCGCTGAACGTGAACGCCGACGCCGCTGCGGCGGCGCTCGCGGCCGCGCTGGGTGCGCAGAAGCTCGTCATCCTCACCGATGTCGAAGGCCTCTACCGCGACTGGCCCGACCGCGGCTCGCTCATCAGCGAGATCACCGACGCCGAGCTCGAGGCGCTGCTTCCGAGCCTGGAATCGGGCATGATCCCGAAGATGCAGGCGTGCCTCACGGCCGTGCGCGCGGGCGTGCCGAAGGCGGCCATCATCGATGGCCGGGCACCCCACTCGATCCTCGCCGAGATCTTCACGACCGCGGGCTCCGGCACCGAAGTGGTCCAGGCCTCCGCCACGGGACCCGACACCGCATCGGCCAGCACGGCACCTGCCCAGACCCCGATCTCCGACAAGGAGCACGCATGACGCGCCACTTCCTCCGCGACGACGACCTGAGCCCCGCCGAGCAGCGGGAGGTGCTCGCCCGCGCAGTGCGCATGAAGCGGGATCGCTGGGCCGAGCGCCCGCTCGAGGGCCCGAAGACGGTCGCGGTCATCTTCGACAAGTCGTCGACCCGCACCCGCGTCTCGTTCCACGTGGGCATCTCCGACATGGGTGGTTCGCCACTGATCATCTCCACCGCCTCGAGCCAGCTGGGCGGCAAGGAGACCGCCGCCGACACCGCTCGCGTGCTCGAGCGGCAGGTCGCGGCGATCGTCTGGCGCACCTATGCGCAGGCCGGCCTCGAGGAGATGGCGGCGACCACCACGGTGCCGGTCGTCAATGCGCTCTCCGACGACTTCCACCCCTGCCAGCTGCTCGCAGACCTGCTGACGATGCAGGAGCACAAGGGCCGACTCGCCGGACTCAGGGTCGCCTTCATCGGCGACGGCCGGTCGAACATGGGCCAGTCCTACCTGCTCGCCTGCGCGACGGCCGGCATGCACGTGCGCCTCGCGTCGCCCCCCGAGCACGTGCCTGAGCCGGCCGTCGTGGCCGATGCGCAACGCATCGCCGCAGAGACAGGCGGCAGCGCCGAGGTCGTGCTGCACGCATCCGAGGCCGTCGCCGACGCCGACGTGGTCGTCACCGACACCTGGGTGTCGATGGGCAAGGAGGAGGAGAAGGCAGAGCGCGTCGCCACCTTCGGCGACTTCAAGGTCGATCAGGCGCTGATGGATCAGGCCAAGCCCGACGCGGTCTTCATGCACTGCCTGCCGGCGGATCGCGGCTTCGAGGTGGCGGCCGACGTCATCGATGGCCCGCAGTCGATCATCTGGGACGAGGCGGAGAACCGCCTGCACGCGCAGAAGGCGCTGCTGGCATGGCTCCTCGAGCAGGCAGACGCGTGAGCGGCAACGAGGGTCGGCAGCCCCAGCAGGGCCACGGCACCAATGAAGGCTCGCTCTGGGGCGGTCGGTTCGCGTCGGGCCCGAGCCCCGAGATGGCCAGGCTGTCGAAGTCGACGCAGTTCGACTGGCGGCTGGCGCAGCTCGACATCCGCGGCTCGAAGGCGCACGCCACCGCCCTGCACGCAGCGGGCCTGCTCGACGACGAGCAGCTGGCAGCCATGCGCGCAGCGCTCGATGAGCTGAGCGAACGGGTGCGATCCGGCGCGTTCGTCGCGGCCGAGTCGGACGAGGACGTGCACGGCGCACTCGAGCGCGGACTCATCGAGATCGCCGGGTCCGATCTCGGTGGCCGGCTGCGCGCCGGCCGTTCGCGCAACGACCAGATCGCCGCGCTCGTGCGGGTGTGGATGCTGGAGGAGACCGAGGAGGTCGCCCGCGGCATCCGTGCGGTCATCGAGGCGCTGCGGATGCAGGCCGATGCGCACCCGAACGCGCCGATGCCCGGGCGCACGCACCTGCAGCACGCGCAGCCGGTGCTGCTCTCGCACCACCTGCTCGCGCACGCGTGGCCGCTGCTGCGCGACCTCGAGCGACTCGCCGACTGGCGGGTGCGCGCGGGGGAGTCGCCCTATGGAGCCGGTGCGCTCGCCGGTTCGACGCTCGGCCTCGACCCGGCGCTGGTCGCCCGCGAGCTGGGCCTGGCCTCGCCCAGCCCCAACTCGATCGACGCCACCGCCGCGCGCGACGTGGTGGCCGAGCTGACCTTCGTGCTCACGATGACGGCCATCGACCTGTCGCGGCTGGCCGAGGAGGTCATCTTCTGGTCGACGCGTGACGTCGGCTTCGTCAGGCTGCACGACGGCTTCTCCACCGGCTCGTCGATCATGCCGCAGAAGAAGAACCCCGACATCGCCGAGCTCGCGCGCGGCAAGGCCGGGCGCCTGATCGGCGACCACGCCGGGCTCCTGGCAACGCTCAAGGCGCTGCCGCTCGCCTACAACCGCGACCTGCAGGAGGACAAGGAGCCCGTCTTCGACGCGGTCGACCAGCTGCAGGTGCTGCTGCCGGCCTTCGCCGGCATGGTGGCGACGCTCGCGTTCGATGAGGCCCGGATGCGCGAGGGCGCGGCCGCCGGGTACGCGCTCGCCACCGACGTCGCCGAGTGGCTCGTGCGCCGGCGGGTCCCGTTCCGCGACGCGCACGAGATCTCCGGTGAGCTCGTGCGCCTGTGCGAGCGACGCGGCATCGAGCTCGACGAGGCCAGCGACGAGGAGTACCGATCGATCTCCCCGCACCTGACGCCCGAAGTGCGAGAGGTGCTCACGGTCGACGGCGCGATCGCCTCCCGCTCCGGGATCGGCGGCACCGCGGCCGCAGCGGTCGCAGCGCAACGCCGTGCGCTGGACGAGCGGCTCGGGCGCCTCGGGTAGATTCGTCGAGTGATCGAACCCGCCCGCATCCAGCTCGACCCCGCATTCGACAATGTTTGGGATGAGCTGCAGTATCGCGGCAGCGTGCACGTCTCGACTGACCCCGAGGCGCTCGCCGCAGCACTCGGCGGCGAGCCGATGACCTTCTACTGCGGCTTCGACCCGAGCGCTCCGAGCCTGCACCTGGGCAATCTCGCGCAGCTCATCATCATGCGGCGCCTGCAGCTCGCGGGCCACCGGCCGCTCGCGCTCGTGGGGGGCTCGACCGGACTGATCGGCGACCCGAAGCCGACGAGCGAACGACAGCTGAACGAGCGGGACACCGTCGCCGAATGGGTCACCTACTTGGGGAAGCAGACGATGCGCTTCCTCTCCGCCGAGGGCGACAACGCCGTGCGGCTCGTGAACAACCTCGATTGGACGGCGCCGATGTCGACCGTCGACTTCCTCCGAGAGATCGGCAAGCACTTCCGCGTCGGCACGATGCTGAAGAAGGACGCCGTCGCTTCGCGCATGGAGTCCGACGAGGGCATCTCCTACGCGGAGTTCAGCTACCAGGTGCTGCAGGGCCTCGACTTCCGAGAGCTCTACCTGCGGTACGGCTGCACGTTGCAGCTCGGCGGCAGCGACCAGTGGGGCAACCTCACCGCCGGCACCGAGCTGATCCGGAAGGCCGAGGGTGCCCATGCGCACGCGTTCGGCTCGCCACTCATCACCGACGCGGACGGGAAGAAGTTCGGCAAGAGCGAGGGCAATGCCGTCTGGCTCGACCCGCACTTGACCACGCCGTACGCGATGTACCAATTCTGGCTCAACCAGGACGACGCGATCGTGGTGCAGCTGCTGAAGTCCTTCACGTTCCTGCCGTCGACCCGCATCGAGGAGCTGGCGCGGGTGACGGCGGATGCGCCGTTCCGCCGGGAGGCGCAGCGCGAGCTCGCGGTGCAGGCGACGTCCTTCATCCACGGTCCGGAGGCGACACAGCAGGCAATCGATGCCTCGCAGGCGCTGTTCGGATCCGGGGATCTCGCGGCTCTCGATGAGGCGACCCTCCGTGCTGCGGTGGGCTCGCTCGACAAGCAGGCGGTGGCGACACCGGATGCTCCCGTGCTGCAGCTGCTGCTCGAGACGGGGCTGGTCGACACACTCTCCGACGGCCGGCGGGCGATCGCGCAAGGTGGGGTGAGCGTGAACAACGAGCGCATCGACGACGCGGCAGCCACGCTCGATGGACGGCTGCTGCACGGAAGGTTCGCCATCCTGCGCCGCGGGAAGAAGACACTCGCCGGTGTCGACACCGCGGTCGAAGCAGCAGACACAGCGGGGGCCTGATGGCCCCCGCTGCCGTTTTCCGCGGAATCACGGCAAGACACGCCCGGGATGCAGCTGCTTTGCGCACCCGCACCTGACTGCATGTAATGTTTCTACCTGTCACCCCAAAGACGCAGAGCCGAAAGGCCAGCGGATCAAGAGGGACCACCTCCTCGCCGCAAGGCACCGCGCAGTTTGCGTGTTGGGCCGAACAGCGAGTATGGTGACAATCCACTTCAATGGTGAAAGTGCGGAGCGCACGACGGCGGCAACAGCAGCCGGCAGCGCGACATGCCGACTTGACAGTCGCCCCGGATCGCGTAACCTAGACAGGTTGCCACCACCCGGGACAGACCGAGAGTCAGCAGAAGCCGACTTGACAGTCACTCCGGATCGTGTAACCTAGACAGGTTGCCACGAGCCGAAACTGAAAGTCCGGTGGGAGTCAAGCTCCGCACGGCGTGTCGAATTGACACTCGCTAGGAAGTGGTTACGATAGAGAAGTTGCCTCGGCGCTGACCCGGAAGGGAAAGCACGAGAGCGTCCGATCCTTGAGAACTCAACAGCGTGCACAATGTCAAATGCCAAATTATTAACTCGTCCTGTCTTCGGACAGAACGATTCCTTTGGATAAGACAGATTGTCAGTAGACAGTCTATTTTGTCAGCATCAAACTCGCTGCCATCCGGTTTTCCCCGGTTGGTACGCAAATTTTCTTTACGGAGAGTTTGATCCTGGCTCAGGACGAACGCTGGCGGCGTGCTTAACACATGCAAGTCGAACGATGAAGGAGGAGCTTGCTCCTCCGGATTAGTGGCGAACGGGTGAGTAACACGTGAGCAATGTGCCCTTGACTCTGGAATAAGCGCTGGAAACGGCGTCTAATACCGGATACGACCCTCGGAGGCATCTCCAGGGGGTGGAAAGAATTTCGGTCAAGGATCAGCTCACGGCCTATCAGTTAGTTGGTGAGGTAATGGCTCACCAAGACGACGACGGGTAGCCGGCCTGAGAGGGTGACCGGCCACACTGGGACTGAGACACGGCCCAGACTCCTACGGGAGGCAGCAGTGGGGAATATTGCACAATGGGCGCAAGCCTGATGCAGCAACGCCGCGTGAGGGACGACGGCCTTCGGGTTGTAAACCTCTTTTAGCAGGGAAGAAGCGAAAGTGACGGTACCTGCAGAAAAAGCACCGGCTAACTACGTGCCAGCAGCCGCGGTAATACGTAGGGTGCAAGCGTTGTCCGGAATTATTGGGCGTAAAGAGCTCGTAGGCGGTTTGTCACGTCTGCTGTGAAATCCCGAGGCTCAACCTCGGGCTTGCAGTGGGTACGGGCAGACTAGAGTGCGGTAGGGGAGATTGGAATTCCTGGTGTAGCGGTGGAATGCGCAGATATCAGGAGGAACACCGATGGCGAAGGCAGATCTCTGGGCCGTAACTGACGCTGAGGAGCGAAAGCATGGGGAGCAAACAGGCTTAGATACCCTGGTAGTCCATGCCGTAAACGTTGGGAACTAGATGTGGGGACCATTCCACGGTCTCCGTGTCGTAGCTAACGCATTAAGTTCCCCGCCTGGGGAGTACGGCCGCAAGGCTAAAACTCAAAGGAATTGACGGGGGCCCGCACAAGCGGCGGAGCATGCGGATTAATTCGATGCAACGCGAAGAACCTTACCAAGGCTTGACATATACGAGAACGCACTGGAGACAGTGAACTCTTTGGACACTCGTATACAGGTGGTGCATGGTTGTCGTCAGCTCGTGTCGTGAGATGTTGGGTTAAGTCCCGCAACGAGCGCAACCCTCGTCCTATGTTGCCAGCACGTAATGGTGGGAACTCATGGGATACTGCCGGGGTCAACTCGGAGGAAGGTGGGGATGAGGTCAAATCATCATGCCCCTTATGTCTTGGGCTTCACGCATGCTACAATGGCCAGTACAATGGGCTGCGATACCGTAAGGTGGAGCGAATCCCAAAAAGCTGGTCTCAGTTCGGATTGAGGTCTGCAACTCGACCTCATGAAGTCGGAGTCGCTAGTAATCGTAGATCAGCAACGCTACGGTGAATACGTTCCCGGGCCTTGTACACACCGCCCGTCAAGTCATGAAAGTCGGTAACACCCGAAGCCGGTGGCCTAACCTTTTGGAGGGAGCCGTCGAAGGTGGGATCGGTAATTAGGACTAAGTCGTAACAAGGTAGCCGTACCGGAAGGTGCGGCTGGATCACCTCCTTTCTAAGGAGCATCTCGCCGGCTTGCCGGCGCAGAGCCACTTCGGTCGCATACGTCGACCGGTGGTCAGCTCATGGGTGGAACATTGACATTGGCACTCGATTGATCGAGTCCAGCTCAGTACAGCTGCTTAGGCAGCTCGGAACCGCAGGGCTCAGGAGATCGGGTGCATGCACGCTGTTGGGTCCTGAGGGACCGGACGGCGCCTTTGGCGTCGGAAGAACCCTCGGACCGGCCGGCAGAAGCGCATTGCGCTGAAGTCGTCGGTACCGACCGTAAGTTGAGAACTACACAGTGGACGCGAGCATCTTAGATTCGAGCTTCGGCTCGGATCACAAGATCTAATAATTAGATCATTGGTCAGCAGCCTTCGGGCTGCCGATTAACCAATACTCATGTATGTGGTCAAGTTTCTAAGAGCAAACGGTGGATGCCTTGGCATCTGGAGCCGATGAAGGACGTAGTAATCTGCGATAATCCTCGGGGAGCTGATAAACGAGCTTTGATCCGAGGGTCTCCGAATGGGGAAACCCCGCTGGGCAGCGTGCTGACCCAGTGACTCCCGCCTGAATATATAGGGCGGGTAGAGGGAACGTGGGGAAGTGAAACATCTCAGTACCCACAGGAAGAGAAAACAACAGTGATTCCGTAAGTAGTGGCGAGCGAACGCGGAAGAGGCTAAACCGATCGTGTGTGATAGCCGGCAGGCGTTGCACGATCGGGGTTGTGGGACATCTCAGTTGATCTGCCGATCAGCAAACGTTACAGACCGCGGTAGGCGAAGGACTTGGAAAGGTCCATCACAGAGGGTGACAATCCCGTAGCCGAAACCGCGCAATGGCGTGAGGTTTATCCCAAGTAGCACGGGGCCCGAGAAATCCCGTGTGAATCAGCCAGGACCACCTGGTAAGCCTAAATACTCCCAGATGACCGATAGCGGACAAGTACCGTGAGGGAAAGGTGAAAAGTACCCCGGGAGGGGAGTGAAATAGTACCTGAAACCGTTTGCTTACAAACCGTTGGAGCAGCCTTAGTAGCTGTGACAGCGTGCCTTTTGAAGAATGAGCCTGCGAGTTAGTGATATGTGGCGAGGTTAACCCGTGTGGGGTAGCCGTAGCGAAAGCGAGTCTGAATAGGGCGATTCAGTCGCATGTCCTAGACCCGAAGCGAAGTGATCTATCCATGGCCAGGTTGAAGCGAGGGTAAGACCTCGTGGAGGACCGAACCCACTTAGGTTGAAAACTGAGGGGATGAGCTGTGGATAGGGGTGAAAGGCCAATCAAACTTCGTGATAGCTGGTTCTCTCCGAAATGCATTTAGGTGCAGCGTTGCGTGTTTCTTGCCGGAGGTAGAGCTACTGGATGGCCGATGGGCCCCAAAAGGTTACTGACGTCAGCCAAACTCCGAATGCCGGTAAGTGAGAGCGCAGCAGTGAGACGGTGGGGGATAAGCTTCATCGTCGAGAGGGAAACAACCCAGACCACCGACTAAGGTCCCCAAGCGCGTGCTAAGTGGAAAAGGATGTGAAGTTGCTTAGACAACCAGGAGGTTGGCTTAGAAGCAGCCACCCTTGAAAGAGTGCGTAATAGCTCACTGGTCAAGTGATTTTGCGCCGACAATGTAACGGGGCTCAAGCACGCCACCGAAGTCGTGGAATTCGTACAACAGCTCGGCAGCTTGTCTGTCCAGGCGTACGGATTGGTAGGAGAGCGTCGTGTGGCGAGTGAAGCGGCGGAGTAATCCAGCCGTGGACGCCACACGAGTGAGAATGCAGGCATGAGTAGCGAAAGACTGGCGAGAAACCAGTCCTCCGAAAGACCAAGGTTTCCAGGGTCAAGCTAATCTTCCCTGGGTAAGCCGGGACCTAAGGCGAGGCCGACAGGCGTAGTCGATGGACATCAGGTTGATAATCCTGAGCTGACGAAAAACCGCCCAAGCTAAACCAGTAATGCTAAGAGTCTGAATCCTTGGACCGATCCCTTCGGGGTGACGTCCTTGGCCTAGCACTCGACCCTATGCTGGGGCGGCTAGCGTATTAACAGGTGTGACGCAGGAAGGTAGCAGAACCGGGCCGATGGTTGAGTCCGGGTAAGCCGTAGGGCGTGGGATAGGCAAATCCGTTCCACATTAAGCCTGAGAGCTTTGCCGAACCCTAGAGGGAAGTCTGTGATCCTATGCTGCCAAGAAAAGCATCGACGCGAGGTTTTAGTCACCCGTACCCCAAACCAACTCAGGTGGTCAGGTAGAGAATACTAAGGAGATCGAGAGAATCGTGGTTAAGGAACTCGGCAAAATGCCCCCGTAACTTCGGGAGAAGGGGGGCCTGAGGCGTGACGGCACTAGCTGCCCGAGCGTTTGAAGGCCGCAGAGACCAGTGGGAAGCGACTGTTTACTAAAAACACAGGTCCGTGCGAAGACGCAAGTCGATGTATACGGACTGACGCCTGCCCGGTGCTGGAAGGTTAAGAGGAAGGGTTAGCGCAAGCGAAGCTCAGAATTTAAGCCCCAGTAAACGGCGGTGGTAACTATAACCATCCTAAGGTAGCGAAATTCCTTGTCGGGTAAGTTCCGACCTGCACGAATGGCGTAACGACTTCCCAGCTGTCTCAACCGCGAACTCGGCGAAATTGCACTACGAGTAAAGATGCTCGTTACGCGCAGCAGGACGGAAAGACCCCGTGACCTTTACTACAGCTTGGTATTGGTGTTCGGTGTGGCTTGTGTAGGATAGGTGGGAGACTGTGAAGCTCGGACGCTAGTTCGGGTGGAGTCATTGTTGAAATACCACTCTGGTCACTCTGGATATCTAACTTCGAACCGTAATCCGGTTCAGGGACAGTGCCTGGTGGGTAGTTTAACTGGGGCGGTTGCCTCCCAAAAAGTAACGGAGGCGCCCAAAGGTTCCCTCAACCTGGTTGGCAATCAGGTGTCGAGTGTAAGTGCACAAGGGAGCTTGACTGTGACAGTGACAACTGGAGCAGGGACGAAAGTCGGGACTAGTGATCCGGCAGTGGCTTGTGGAAGCGCTGTCGCTCAACGGATAAAAGGTACCTCGGGGATAACAGGCTGATCTTGCCCAAGAGTCCATATCGACGGCATGGTTTGGCACCTCGATGTCGGCTCGTCGCATCCTGGGGCTGGAGTAGGTCCCAAGGGTTGGGCTGTTCGCCCATTAAAGCGGCACGCGAGCTGGGTTTAGAACGTCGTGAGACAGTTCGGTCCCTATCCGCTGCGCGCGTTGGAAGTTTGAGAGGATCTGACCCTAGTACGAGAGGACCGGGTTGGACGAACCTCTGGTGTGTCAGTTGTTCCGCCAGGAGCACCGCTGATTAGCTACGTTCGGGATGGATAACCGCTGAAAGCATCTAAGCGGGAAGCCGGCCTCAAGATGAGACTTCCATGCCTTCGGGCGAGAGGCTCCCAGCTAGACTACTGGGTTGATAGGCCGGATGTGGAAGTGGGGACTACAGACCCATGAAGCTGACCGGTACTAATAAGCCGATGACTTGATAACATATATATGAGCTTGCTGCTCGCGTCCACTTTGTGGTTCTCGATGTACGGTCGAGAACCGCAGCCCTTCGCTTGATTGCGAAGTGCTGTGCAGATCGAAACATCAATAGTGTTTCGGCGGCCATAGCGAGAGGGAAACGCCCGGTCACATTCCGAACCCGGAAGCTAAGGCTCTCAGCGCCGATGGTACTGCAGGGGGGACCCTGTGGGAGAGTAGGACACCGCCGGACTTCTTTTGGAAAGGGGCCCCAGATTCGTCTGGGGCCCCTTTTTCATTTGTCCCACCCAATGAGAGCATGGAGCCATGAACGACGAGGCAGACCGCAACTCCGGTCGGGACCACGACCGCAACCGCAGCTCCGGCGGAGTGGGTCGCCCCCCGCGGGATGGGGATCGTCGTTTTGGCGATCGCAAGCCGCCGCGTGACTCCGACCGTCGGCCCCCTCGTGATGGCGACCGTCGCTTCGGTGACCGCGACTCCCGACCGCAGCGTGATGGCGACCGCCGGCCAGCCGGCGAGAGCGAGCGCAAGCTCCGCCCCGGCGACCGTGGCTACCGTCCGGATGGTGCGCGTCCCTCGAGCGATGCCGAACGTCGTCCTCCGCGCGACGGCGACCGCTCGTTCCGCGACCGGAAGCCGCAGCGCGACGGTGAGCGTCGGTTCGGCGATCGGGATCAGCGTCCTCAGCGGGACGGCGATCGCAGGTTCGGCGATCGCGATCAGCGTCCACAGCGAGATGGCGACCGCAGGTTCGGCGACCGCAAGCCGCCGCGCGATGGTGAGCGTCGTTTCGGCGACCGCGATCAGCGTCCGCAGCGTGACGGAGACCGTAGGTTCGGCGACCGCAAGCCGCAGCGCGATGGTGAGCGTCGCTCCGCCGATCGCGATCAGCGTCCGCAGAGTGACGGTGAGCGTCGTTTCGGCGGCCGCGATCAGCGTCCGCAGCGCGATGGGGACCGCACGTCCAGCGATCGCAAGCCGCCGCGCGATGGCGACCGCCGCTCGAACGACCGCGACCGTCGTCCGCAGCGGGACGGACAGGACTTCGGCCGCGGCGACCAGCGTCGCCGTGATGACCAGCGCGCCCGCAACCAGGGTCCGCAGCGGGACGCAGCGCGTCCGGGGCGTGACTTCGAGCACAGAGGCGACGGCTCGGGCGAGAGCTTCAAGCAAGTGCGGGACGACGAGTTCATCGCGCCCGACCTGCCGGACGACATCCAGGCTGAGGATCTCGACATCGGCGCCCGCGCGCAGCTGAAGACCCTCACGAAGGACAACGCCGACTATGTCGCGAAGCACATGGCGCGCGCCTCGGAGCTGATCGACGAGAACCCCGAGCTGGCGCATCAGCACGCGCTGGCCGCGGCTCGTCGTGCCGGTCGCATCGGCGTGGTGCGCGAGACCCTCGCGATCACCGCCTACCAGTTGGGCGACTTCACGTTGGCGCTGCGCGAACTGCGCACCTATCGGCGCATCACGGGACGCGATGACCAGCTGCCACTCATGGCCGACTGCGAGCGGGGCCTTGGGCGCCCAGAGAAGGCACTCGAGCTGGCGCGATCCGTGGACGCCTCCACCCTGGAGGCCGCGGTGCGCGTCGAGCTCGCGATCGTGAAGTCCGGAGCGCGCCTCGATCTCGATCAGAAGGATGCCGCGCTCGAAGAGCTGCGCATCCCGGAGCTGCGGCGCGACAAGGCGTTCGAGTACAGCCCGGCGCTCTTCGCGAGCTTTGCCGGCGTGCTGGAGGAGCTGGGGCGCGATGCTGAGGCGGCCGAGTGGTTCGCGCTCGCTGACCGCGCCATCGACGCGCTGGAGGCCTCGATGGCTCCTGGTGAGCTCGAGTCGATGGGCATCGTCACCGAGCGGTTGGAGACGGATGACGCCGACGAGGATGAGGGCGTCGAGTTCGACGGCTCGCTCGAGGGAGACGACGTCGACGAGGCCGACGCGCTCATCCGGGCGAATGATGTGCCGGAGGACGAGGCCGACGCGCTCATCCGGGCGAATGATGTGCCGGAGGTTGAGGCCGACACGGTGGCTGCTGCTTCGGCGACCGATCCGCTGGTCGAGTCGACGGACACGCCGGATGCCGCCGAGCCCGCGACCGCCGACACCGCTGCCGAGGCGGCCGCGCCGGACGCAGCAGCGTTCGACCAGGGCGATGCGCTGTTCGGCGACGCGCTGTTCGGCGATGAGCTGATCGCGGCCGACACCGCGGGGGAGGCCGACCCCGCGGAGCGCGACGGCGACGAGCGCTGATGGCGCTGTTCCGCAGGTCGCCGCAGCACGAGCCGACGCCGATCGACGGCGTCGACTGCCTCTACCTCGACCTGGACGGCGTCGTCTACAAGGGGCCGGACGCGATCCCGCATGCCGTGGACAGCATCCGCGGGGCCGGCGTGCGCTCGGTGTACCTGACCAACAACGCCTCCCGCACCGACGCCGACGTCGCCGCCCACCTCTCGTCCTTCGGCCTCGAGGTGTCTCCGGACGACGTGGTGACCAGCCCGCAGGCCGCGATGCGACTGCTGGCGGCACATCTGGAGCCCGGTGACCCGGTGCTCGTGGTCGGTGGTGCGGGCGTCGTCGTCGAGGTCGAGGCGCGCGGCTGGCGGGTCGTGCGCACCGCCGCCGAGCGGCCGAAGGCGGTGGTGCAGGGCTTCCACCCCTCGGTGGGGTGGCAGGAGCTCGCGGAGGCGTCGTTCGCGCTGCACACGGGGATCCCCTGGGTCGCAACCAACGGCGACTGGACGATTCCGGTCGCCGGAGGGATCGCACCCGGCAACGGCACCCTGGTGTCGGCAGTGCACACCGCCGTCGGACGCCTGGCGGAGTTCGCGGGCAAGCCCGAGCGCCACATGTACGACGTCGCGACCGAGCGCTATGGCGCCGCCGCGCCCATGATGGTGGGCGATCGGCTCGACACCGACATCCTGGGCGCGCGCCGTGCGGGCATCGGCTCGATCATGGTGCTCACGGGCGTCGACCGCGGGGCGCACCTCATCGGCGCCGACGAATCGATGCGTCCCGATCATGTGATCGAGGATCTGCGCGGTCTCACCGAGCCCATCGCGCCGGTGCGAGAGACGCTGGAGCGGTCAACGGGCGACACCTACTTCGAGGTAGGGAAGGCGGCGGTGCGCCGCAGCGGCATCGACATCACGCTCGTGCGAGCCGGCGTGCGCCCGGTCGACACGATTCGTGCCGCCTGCGCTGCCGTGTGGAGCGCGGATCGCCCCGTGCTGGGGCTGCGCATCGCCGACGAGCTGCTCGCGCTCTGAGACGTCAGCTGCGTCGCCAGCGTTTCCCAGCTGCCGGAAACCGAGGTCTTGATGCACCTCTCGCGCGTCGGTACTGTGCGGCTACGCCCGGACCGATCGGCGGGGCGTTCGCAAGGTCTCTGCAGCGGGTCGGGAGATGAGATCGGGCCGAGGCCTCGATGGACTCGAAATCCAAAGGATCTCGAGCGAGAGCAGGTTCCGATGCCGTTCGTCTGGAACAAAGAGGTCACCTCCTACGAGGTCGATGTGTTCGCCTCCAGCACCCTGAACTACGACCGCAGCATCCGGCTGGCGCTGGATGGTGGAGATACGGTCTCTGTGAAGTTCCCCGGGTCGCCGCCCGGGGACTTCGTGTCGATCGGCAGCAGCTTCCACCAGGTCGAGCTCGCATCCCACAAGTTCGATGAGGTGTACCACCTGCTGCAGACAGAGAAGCCCGTCTACTTCACGGCCTACGAGACCGGTTCGCCCGCGATTCGCTTTGTGGGCTTCAGCACCTCCACCGAATCCGTGGGGGAGGGCTTCGTCGACAGCGACGCGTGAGCCCGCACCCCGCCCCGTGCTCCTGCCGGCTCGTGACCAGCCGACGCAGTCCGCACCGGCTGTCGCGCGCCGACGAGCGCGCTGCCATCGATTCGCTAGCCTCGCTCCTATGACTGAAGCGCAGGATTTCGCGACCGACGGCCTGGTCGACGAGCTCGAGCTGCTCGAGCAGCAGCCGCTCGACGAACGAGCCGATCAGCTCGCTCGGATCCACGACCGGCTGCAGGCCGAGCTCGGCGCGGTCCGCGCGTGACGGATCCGTCGCAGCCGACCAGGCTCGATCACGCGCTGGTGCAGCGCGGGCTCGCCCGCAGCCGTACCCAGGCACAGCAGCACATCGCCGCAGGACTGGTGTCGGTGGACGGCCGCGGCGTGCTGAAGCCCAGCCACAAGGTGGGCTCCGAGGCCGCGCTGTCGGTCGACGGCGGTGACGCGTGGGTCTCGCGCGCCGCGCACAAGCTGCTGGCAGCCCTCGACGCGTTCGACGTCGATCCCACCGGTCGCATCGCGCTGGACGCGGGCGCCTCCACCGGGGGATTCACGCAGGTGCTGCTGGCGCGCGGTGCCGCGCACGTGACGGCGCTGGATGTCGGGCACGGCCAGTTCCAGCTCGACGTCGATGCGCATCCGATCACCCTCGTCGAGGGGCAGAACGTGCGCGACCTCGTGCCCGGCTCGCTGGATCCGGCCCCATCCCTCATCACCGCCGACCTGTCGTTCATCTCGCTCTCACTTGCGATCGAGCCGCTCGTGGGCGTCGCGGCTGCGGATGCCGACTGGATCGTGCTCATCAAGCCGCAGTTCGAGGTGGGGCGCGCGGGCGTGCGCGAGGGGATCGTCACCGACCCGACGCTGCGCGCGCAGGCCATCGAGCAGGTGCTGTGGGCGGCATGGGATGTGGGCCTCGGCACCGTAGGACTCATGGGCAGTCCGATCGTCGGCGGCCGCGGCAACATCGAGTACCTCGCCCACCTCTCGGCGACGACCGGCACGAATCCGACAGAATGGCTGGAGGAGTCCGTCCGACTGTCGAAGGAGGCGTGGTGAGCGAACGCAGGTTCCTGCTCGCGTTCCACCCCGGGCGCTCGGCAGCCGTCGACGCCGCAGCCACCATTGCCCGGCGTCTGCTCGCCGCGTCGGTGACGCCGGTGGTGCTCGCCGAGGATCGCCAGGTGCTGCTCGACGCGCACGACGGACTGGACGCGGTCGAGCCCTACGCCGCACCGGACCTGCCGGAGATCGAGCTGATCATGACGCTGGGTGGCGACGGCACGATCCTCCGCGCCGCCGAGCTGCAGCGCGCGATCGACGCGCCCCTGCTCGGCATCAATCTCGGGCACGTCGGCTTCCTCGCGGAGGCCGAGGTCGCCGAGACCGCCGAGGTGGTCGAGCGTGCACTGCGCCGCGACTACGAGGTCGAGCATCGGCTCGTCCTGCGCGTACGGGTCTTCCAGGGCGACAGGCTGATGCACGAGACCTGGGCGATCAACGAGGCGTCGATCGAGAAGGCCGGGTCCGGTCGCATGATCACGACGCTGCTGGAGATCGATGGGCGCCCGATCTCGTCGTACGGCACCGACGCGGTGCTGATGGCGACGCCGACCGGTTCCACCGCCTACTCGTTCTCTGCCGGAGGGCCGATCGTGTGGCCGACCGCAGAGGTGCTGCTCATGGTGCCACTTGGTGCGCACGCGCTGTTCTCCCGGCCGCTCGTCGTCGCGCCCACCTCGACGATGTCCGTCACGATCGCCGACGACTCGACGAGCCCCGCGATGCTGTGGTGCGACTCGCGACGCTCCTTCGGCCTGCCGCAGGGCTCACGCGTCGAGGGCACCCGCGACGAGCGTCCGCTGCGCCTGGCTCGACTGTCGCGCGCGCCCTTCGCCGACCGGCTGGTCGCCAAGTTCCACCTGCCCGTCGAGGGCTTCCGGCGGAAGCGCGCATGACCCGACTCGACGAGCTCACGATCCGCTCGCTCGGCGTGATCGATGAGGCGCGGGTGCCCTTCGGTCCCGGCTTCACGGCGATCACCGGTGAGACCGGCGCGGGCAAGACGATGGTGGTGCAGGCGCTCGCGCTGCTGCGCGGCGAGCGCGCCGACGCCGGTGTGATCCGCGCGGGTGAGGATCGTGCCGCGGTGCAGGGCGTCTGGATCGTCGATGACGCGGATGCCGCAGGGCTGGTCGAGGACGCCGGCGGCAGCCTCGACGACGACGAGCTGATCCTCGGCCGCGCGCTGTCGCGGGGGCAGGACGGGGCCGCTCGCTCCCGCGCCCAGGCCGGCGGAGCCGCGGTGCCCGCGGGGCTGCTGCGCGAGCTCGCCGACCGTCTGGTCGCTGTGCACGGACAGGCCGATCAGCAGCGGCTGCGGTCGGCGGACGCGCAGGCGGCCGCGCTCGATCGAGCCGCTGGAGCTGCGCTGCAGTCGCTGCTCGTCGAGTATCGGCAGGAGCACGCGGCGTGGGATGCAGCGCGCGCGGCCGCAGGGCGCATCCGCACGCAGCACGACGCTCGAGCGGAGGAGGCGGCCGCGATCCGCGCCGACCTCGAGGAGCTCGAGGCCTTCGACCCGCAGCCGGGGGAGCAGGCGGAGCTCGCAGCGATCGCGAATCGGCTCGAGCATTCCGAGGGGCTGCGCGCCGAGCTCGCCGAAGCGCATGCCGCGCTCGCGGGCGACGATGGGCTCGAGGCGATGGCGCCCGGTGCGCTCGCGCAGGGTGCGATCACGCAGGCCGGTGTTGCCAGGAGGCTGGTCGAGCGGGCGTCGGCGGATGATGCCGCGCTTGCGGAGTCGCTCGAGCTGCTCGTGCAGGCGGATGCGCTGCTGCAGGAGGCATCCGCCTCGATCGTGAAGGCGCTGGACGACCTCGAACGCCCAGAGCGCAGCCTCGACGAGGTGCAGGACAGGCGCGCAGACCTCTCCGGTCTTGAGCGCAGGCTGGGGCGGCCGCTCGACGTGGCACTGGAAGAGGCACCGCAGTCGGCGCTGCGACTCGCCGAGCTCGAGGACGACGATTCGGAGCTCGCGCGCCTCGCCGACGAGGAGCAGCGGCACTTCGACGGCGCGACGGCGCTCGCCGACCGGCTGACCGAGCTGCGCCGGGCGGCGGCCCGCGCGCTCGAGGACGCAGTCGGTGCGGAGCTCAAGGCGCTCGCGATGCCGGATGCCCGGCTCGTGGTGGAGGTCGAGCAGACCGATGCGCTGGGACCCTTCGGCCGCGATCGCATCACGATGCTGCTCGCTCCCCACCCCGGGGCGCCGCCGCGCCCCGTGCAGAAGGGCGCCTCCGGCGGCGAGCTGAGCCGCATCATGCTCGCGCTCGAGGTGGCGCTCGCCGACGAGAGCGTGCCGACGATGGTCTTCGACGAGGTCGACGCCGGCGTCGGCGGTGCCGCGGCGATCGAGATCGGCCGCCGCCTCTCGCGGCTCGCCGAGCACTGCCAGGTCATCGTCGTCACGCACCTCGCGCAGGTCGCCGCGTTCGCCGAGCAGCACGTGCGCGTCGAGAAGGGGACGGATGGCCGCATCACCGCCTCGCAGGTCTCGCGCGTGGACGGTGAGGCACGGCTCGCGGAGCTCGCGCGCATGCTCTCGGGCACGGCATCCGAGACCGCGCTCGCGCATGCCCGCGAGTTGCTCGAAGATGCGCGCGTGGTGGGTTAGGCTCGAAGCCCGTGAACCTCGTTGCGCAAGACGCCGACCAGCAGCCCACGGAAACCACGGATTCCGCCTCGGAGACCGCCCCGGTCACCGGCCGACCTGCCGCCAAGGTGACCAAGCAGATCTTCGTGACCGGCGGTGTCGTCTCGTCGCTCGGCAAGGGCCTGACGGCGGCGTCGCTGGGCAATCTGCTGACCGCGCGCGGGCTGCACGTGGTGATGCAGAAGCTCGACCCGTACCTCAACGTGGACCCGGGCACGATGAACCCGTTCCAGCACGGTGAGGTGTTCGTCACCGACGACGGCGCCGAGACCGATCTCGACATCGGTCACTACGAGCGCTTCCTCGATGTGAACCTCTCGCAGGCCGCGAACGTCACCACCGGCCAGATCTACTCGCGCGTCATCGAGCGCGAGCGCCGCGGTGAGTACCTGGGCGACACGGTGCAGGTCATCCCGCACATCTCCGATGAGATCAAGCGCCGCATGCGCCTGCAGTCCGAGCAGGACCCGCAGCCCGACGTCATCATCACCGAGATCGGCGGCACGGTCGGCGACATCGAGTCGCAGCCGTTCATCGAGTCGGCGCGTCAGCTCCGTCACGAGCTCGGCCGGCAGAACGTGTTCTTCGTGCACGTCTCGCTCGTGCCCTTCCTGGGCGCATCGGGCGAGCAGAAGACGAAGCCGACGCAGCACTCCGTGACCACGCTGCGCTCCCTCGGGATCCAGCCCGACGCCCTCGTGCTGCGCAGCGACCGCCCGGTGAGCGAGTCGAACATCAAGAAGATCGCCCTCATGTGCGATGTCGAGGAGGAGGCGGTCGTCAACACCGTCGACCTGCCCTCGATCTACGACATCCCCACGAGCCTGAACGAGCAGGGCCTCGACGCCTACATCATCCGTCAGCTGAGCCTCACCGCCGGCGAGGTCGACTGGTCGCACTGGCAGCCGGTGCTCGACGCCGTGCACAAGCCCAAGCACGAGGTGACGATCGGCCTGGTCGGCAAGTACATCGACCTGCCCGACGCCTACCTGTCGGTGACCGAAGCGGTGAAGGCGGGTGGCTTCGCGAACCAGACGAAGGTCAACCTGCGGTGGATCCAGTCGGACGAGTGCGAGAGCCCCGAGGGCGCGGCGGCGCAGCTGGGCGAGCTGGACGGGATCGTCGTGCCCGGCGGCTTCGGCATCCGCGGCATCGAGGGCAAGCTGGGCGCGCTGAAGTTCACGCGCGAGAACGAGATCCCCACGCTCGGCATCTGCCTCGGCCTGCAGTGCATGGTGATCGAGGCCGCGCGCAACCTGGCCGGCATCGAGGGCGCATCCTCGACCGAGTTCGACGAGGCGGCGCCCGCGCCCGTGATCGCGACCATGGCCGAGCAGGAGCAGCACATCCACGGCGGCGACCTGGGCGGCACGATGCGTCTGGGCCTGTATGAGGCACGGCTCGACGAGGGTTCGCTCGCCGCACGGCTCTACGGCGACACCGTCTCGCATGAGCGCCACCGGCATCGCTACGAGGTGAACAACGCCTACCGCGACGAGATCGCCGAGGCCGGGCTCGCCTTCTCGGGCCTCTCGCCCGACGGCACGCTCGTCGAGTACGTCGAGCTGCCGGACCACCCGTTCTACATCGCGACGCAGGCCCACCCCGAGCTGCGCAGCCGGCCCAACCGCGCGCATCCGCTGTTCCGCGGTCTGGTCGAGGCGTCGCTCGACCGTCAGCGCGCGTCGAAGCTCTTCGACGAGACCGACGAGTCATCCGTCGAGGCATCGGCCGAGTGACGCCGCGATGATCGAGGACACGCTCGGCGCGCAGCCCGTGCTGGCCCGTGAGCGGCTCTTCGACGGGCGGGTCTGGGATGTCGAGGCACAGGAGTTCGAGCTCGGCGGTGCCCGCATCCGACGCGAGGTGATCGTGCACCCGGGCGCCGTCGCGGTGGTGGCGCTGAACGACGCGGACGAGGTGATGCTCGTGCACCAGTACCGGCATCCCGCCGGCGGCACGCTGTGGGAGCTGCCGGCCGGACTGCTCGACGTCGATGGCGAGAGCCCGCTCGTCGGCGCGCAGCGCGAGCTCGCCGAGGAGGTCGACCTGGAGGCCGACACCTGGCAGAGCCTCATCGACGTCTCCACCAGCGGCGGTGGCTCGACCGAATGGATCCGGGTCTATCTCGCCACGGGCGTGCGCGAGCTGCCGGAGGCCTTCGAGCGAGAGGCGGAGGAGGCCGAGATGGAGCGCCGCTGGGTGCCGCTCGGCGAGATCCTGGAGGCCGCGGCGAGCATGCGGCTGCACAACGCGACGCTGCTGTCGGCGATGCTCGCGCTCACGCAGCTGCGCACGGCGGGTGCCGCCGCGCATTCGGCCGAGCTGCCGTTCGACTGGCACCCCGCGTCGCGGCAACGGACCGAACCGAGACCGGGGGAGTGACTCCGCAGCAGGCCGTCGAGCGGTTGCTGCGGCAGCTCGCGATCGAGCGCGGCCTGTCGCAGCACACCGTCGCTGCCTATCGGCGCGACCTCTCGGGCTACCTCGCCGTGCTCGAGGAGCGGAGCGTCGCGGATGCGTCGGCGATCTCGGGTGAGGACGTCGCAGCGTTCCGCAGTGCGCTCGCCGACCGCGGGCTCGCAGCCTCGTCGGTCGCGCGGCACCTGTCGGCGGTGAAGGCGCTGCACCGCTGGCTCGTGGACGAGCGTGTCGCGAGCGAAGATATCGCGAAGGACCAGCGGCCGCCGAAGCTGCCGCAGCGACTGCCGAAGGCGATCTCGGTGTCGCAGATGCAGCGGCTGCTGGAGGTCGCGGGCGGGGATGCCCCGGGTGTCGTCGCGACCCCGACCGAGGGCAGGACGAGTGACGGCGCAGCGGTCGATCCGGCGCGGCTGCGCGACCATGCCCTGCTCGAGCTGCTCTACGCCACCGGCGCGCGCATCTCGGAGCTGATCGCGCTGGACGTCGACGACGTGTCGTCGCTCGAGGAGCACGGGCTCATCCGCGTGACCGGCAAGGGCGCGAAGCAGCGGCTCGTGCCCGTGGGCTCCTACGCCAGGACGGCGGTGGATGCGTGGCTCGTGCGAGGGAGGGCGGCGCTCGCGGCGAAGGGTCGCGGCGGCCCGGCGCTGCTGCTCGGCGCTCGCGGGGGCAGGCTCAGCCGCCAGGCGGCGTGGGAGATCATCCAGCGCGTTGCCGAGGAGGCGGGCATCCCGCACGTGTCGCCGCACACCTTCCGCCACTCGTTCGCAACGCACCTGCTCGAGGGTGGGGCGGATGTGCGCGTGGTGCAGGAGCTGCTCGGGCACGCTTCGGTGGCGACGACGCAGATCTACACGCACATCACAGCCGACACCCTCCGCGACATGTACACGACGGCGCACCCGCGGGCCCGATGAGCGACGGCGGTGAGCGGTCGGCGGACGTAGCGGTCGCGCAGGCGTCCGCCGGCGCGGACCAGCCTGCCCTGGCTGCCGGGTTAGGGTCGGCTATGGCCATCACCGATTTCGCCCGCTATCCGCTGACGTTCGGGCCGAGCCCCGTGCACAAGCTCGAGAACCTCACGAAGCACCTGGGTGGCGCCGAGTTGTGGGCGAAGCGCGAGGACGTGAACTCCGGCCTTGCGTTCGGCGGCAACAAGACGCGCAAGCTCGAGTACATCGTGCCCGACGTCCTCGCCTCCGGTGCTGACACGCTGGTGTCGATCGGCGGCTACCAGTCCAATCACACGCGCCAGGTCGCGGCGGTCGCGGCGAAGCTGGGCCTGAAGTGCCGCCTGGTGCAGGAGCAGTGGGTCGACTGGGACGACTCCGTCAACGACAAGGTCGGCAACCTGCTGCTCTCGCGCATCATGGGCGCAGACAGCCGGCTCGATCCGGCGGGCTTCGACATCGGCATCCGCTCATCATGGGAGGAGGCGCTCGCGGAGGTCCAAGCCGCGGGCGGCACGCCCTACGGGATCCCGGCCGGTGCCAGCGAGCACAAGCTCGGCGGTCTCGGCTTCGCGAACTGGGCCTACGAGGTGGTCGAGCAGGAGCGCGAGCTCGGGATCTTCTTCGACACGATCGTCGTCTGCACCGTGACCGGCTCGACACACGCCGGCATGATCGCCGGGTTCGCGGCGCTCGAAGATGCCGGTGGGCGGCCGAGGCGCGTGCTCGGCATCGACGCATCCGCCACCATCGAGAAGACCCGCGCGCAGGTGGAGCGCATCGCGCGCCACACGGCACAGCTGATCGGCCTGGAGCGCGAGCTCCGCGACGACGAGATCACCGTGCTCGAAGGCTGGGCGGGTGACCTCTACGGGATCCCGGTGGAGTCGACGGTGGATGCGATCCTGACTTCGGGCAGGACCGAGGCGATGATCATCGACCCGGTGTACGAGGGCAAGTCGATGGCGGGGCTCATCGACCTGGTGCGCTCGGGCGAGATCGCGCGCGACTCGACGGTGCTCTATGCGCACCTCGGCGGGCAGCCAGCGCTCAATGCGTACTCGGGGATCTTTCCCTGGAGCTGACCCGCTCGGTGGCTGGCGGGCTTCGTCTCGTGACGCCCCTTCGGGGCTCCTCGACGGGCGGCAGGGGCTCCTCGACGGGCGGCAGGCGGCGGCCGAGCCTCAACTAGAGGTTGAGATACACGCCGCACCGGGCTCCCCGGGAAGTTGGTGCGAGTTCCTAGACTCGGGGGCGTGAGCAACAGCACCGAGACCCTGGCCGGCATGGAGGCGCCCGCGCTCGGGCCGACCGGGCGTCCCGAGCGCGACTTCGCGATGCCAGAGCCACTGAAGAGCCACGGCCCGGCGCGCATCATCACGATGTGCAACCAGAAGGGCGGCGTCGGCAAGACCACCACGTCGATCAACCTGGGTGCCGCCGTGGCCGAGTACGGCCGGCGGGTGCTGGCGATCGACTTCGACCCGCAGGGTGCGCTGAGCGCCGGCCTCGGCGTCGACAATCACGACTCCACCACCATTTACGACCTGCTGCTCAACCCGAAGCTCGACCCACGCGAGGCCATTCAGGGCACGAGCGTCGAGGGCCTGGACGTCATCCCCGCCAACATCGACCTCTCCGCCGCCGAGGTGCACCTCGTCAATGAGGTCGCGCGCGAGCAGATCCTCGCGCGCGTGCTGCGCCGGGTCTCCGACGACTACGACCTCATCCTCATCGACTGCCAGCCCTCGCTCGGCCTGCTCACCGTCAACGCGCTCACCGCCGCACACGGTGTGCTCATCCCGCTCGAGAGCGAGTTCTTCGCGCTCCGCGGGGTCGCCCTGCTCAAGGAGACGATCGAGAAGGTGCAGGACCGCCTGAACCCGGCGCTCGAGCTCGACGGCATCCTCGTGACGATGTTCGACTCCCGCACGCTGCACGCCCGTGAGGTCATGGACCGCGTCGTGCAGGCATTCGGCGACACCGTCCTGCACACCGTGGTGCGCCGCACCGTGAAGTTCCCCGACGCATCCGTTGCCGGGGTGCCGGTGACGCAGTTCGCCCCCGAGCACGCGGCCGCCGAGGTGCACCGCCAGCTCGCGCGCGAGCTGATCGCGCGCGGCGCGATCGCCTGATCGGCGCTGTGTCTACCGACGCCGCGTCGTCTCCTGACGCGGTGCCGCAGCACGGCACCGACACGCCGGTCGAGGCAGACGGCACCGGCGACCAGAGCGGCTTCCGCCTCGCGCTCGACAACTTCGACGGCCCCTTCGACCTGCTGCTGACGCTGATCGGCAACCGGTCGATGGATGTGACAGAGATCGCCCTCTCGCGCGTCACGAACGAGTTCATCGCGTACGTGCGCACGCTCGACACCCACGAGGAGCTCGAGCAGGCGAGCGAGTTCATCGTGGTCGCCGCGACGCTGCTCGACCTCAAGATCGCCTCGCTGCTGCCCGCGGGCGACGTCGTCGACAGCCAGGATGTGGCGCTGCTGGAGGCGCGCGACCTGCTGTTCGCCCGCCTGCTGCAGTACCGCGCCTTCAAGCAGGCGGCGCTCTGGGCGGCCGAGCGCATCGGCGAGGAGTCGAGCCGTCACGCGCGCTCGGTGCGGCTCGAGGATCGATTCCGGCAGCGCACGCCCGAGCTCAAGTGGACGCTCTCGGCCGACGACTTCGCGGCGCTCGCGCTGCTGGCGATGACGCCGAAAGAGGTGCCGACGCTCGGCCTCACGCACCTGCACGCGCCGCTCGTGTCGATCCGCGAGCAGGCGGCGCACATCGTCGCGTCGCTGCGATCGAAGGGCACCACCACCTTCCGCGAGCTCATCGCGGGGGAGGCGACGCGCGGGGTGATCGTGGCGCGCTTCCTCGCCGTGCTCGAGCTCTACCGCCACGCGGCCATCACGTTCGAGCAGTTCGAGCCGCTCGGTGAGCTCTCCATCAGCTGGACCGGCCACGACTTCCGCGACGAGGACCTCGTGAGCTTGGGGGCAGACTATGACCATGCATGAGACGGATGCCGCGAAGGCCGAGGTGAACGAGCCCGCCGCCGACACGCCCGCGCCCGAGGACCGCTCGCACCTGCAGCTCGAGCGCCGCATCGAGGCCATCCTGATGGTCGCCGACGAGCCGCAGGGTGCCGTGCACCTCGCGACCGCGCTGCGAGCCCCCGTCAAGGCAGTCAAGGCCGCGATCGAGGCGCTTCGCGACGACTACGACGGTGTGGCCGTCGGCAACCGGCCCGCGGGCCCAGAGCGCGGCTTCGAACTGCGAGAGGTGGGCGGCGGATGGCGCATCTACGTGCGCGCCGCCTACGACACCGACGCCGCAGACTTCGTGCTCACGCAGACGCCCACGAAGCTGTCGCAGGCCGCCCTCGAGACGCTCGCCGTGATCGCCTACAAGCAGCCGATCACGCGCGGCGCCGTCGCGGCCATCCGCGCCGTCAACGTCGACTCTGTGGTGCGCACGCTGCTCAGCCGCGGGCTCATCCGCGAGGCCTTCGCCGACTCCGAGACCGGCGCCATCAACTACGAGACCACGGAGCTGCTGCTCACCCAGCTCGGCCTCAACTCGCTCGACGAGCTGCCGCCGATCTCGCCGCTGCTGCCCGATGGGGAAGAGGATGTGTTCGCATGAGTGACGCAAGCAGCGAGGGGGAGCGGCTCCAGAAGGTGCTCGCCGCAGCCGGGGTCGCGAGCCGACGTGCGGTGGAGGACATGATCGTCGCCGGCCGCATCACGGTCGACGGCCGCGTCGTCACGGAGCTCGGCTCACGCATCCACCCCGATGCCATGGTGACGGTCGACGGCACCGCGGTGCAGCTCGACACCACGAAGCGCTACCTGATGCTCAACAAGCCGACCGGCGTCGTCTCGACCATGTCGGACGAGCGCGGCCGCCCCGACCTGCGCGAGTTCGTCGCCGACATCTCGGAGCGCGTCTACAACGTCGGCCGCCTGGACGCCGACACCTCCGGCCTGCTCATCCTCACGAACGACGGGGATCTCGCGCACGTGCTCGCGCATCCATCCTTCGGTGTCGAGAAGACGTATGTCGCCAAGGTGCGCGGCCGTGTCGACCAGCGCGTCATCCGCGTGCTGCTCGCCGGATTCGAGCTCGAGGACGGCGAGATCCACGCCGACGCCGCACGCATCATCGGCACGCCGTCGGGAGGCTTCTCGATGGTCGAGCTCACCCTGCACTCCGGCCGCAACCGCATCGTGCGGCGGATGCTCGAGCACGTCGACCACCCGGTGGTCGAGCTCGTCCGGCGCTCGTTCGGGCCGCTCCACCTCGGCACCCTCCGGTCGGGCCGCGTGCGCGAACTCAGTACGATGGAGCGCGGTGCCCTCCTCACGCTCTCGAGGCCGGCGCCGTAGCTGAAGGAGCGCTCGTGACTCACCGACTGCGCGGGCCTGTCCGCATCGTCGGCACGGGTCTGCTCGGCACCTCCATCGGCCTCGGGCTCGTCGCCCGCGGCGTCGAGGTGCAGCTCGACGACGCCTCGCCGACCGCGATGCGACTCGCCGCCGACTACGGCGCGGGCCGCCTGGCCGCGCCCGGCGACGCCCCGGAGCTCATCGTCGTGGCGGTGCCGCCGGATGTCACCGCGCAGGTCGTGGCCGCGCAGCTCGCGGCGTACCCGGATGCCGTGGTCACCGACGTCGCATCCGTCAAGGCCGTGCCGCTCGCGCAGCTGCGCGAGCTTGGCGCCGACGTGAGCCGCTACCTCGGCACCCACCCGATGGCGGGGCGGGAGAAGAGCGGCGCGATCGCCGGCGCCGGCGACCTGTTCGTCGGCAGGCCCTGGGTGATCGCCGGCCACGACGACATCTCCTACGACCGCGGCAGCCTCATCGACGACCTGATCCTGGATCTCGGCGGCGTGCCGATCGAGTCGACGCCCGACGAGCACGACCGTGCCGTCGCGATCGTGAGCCACGTGCCGCAGCTCGTCTCCTCGCTCATGGCTGCGCGCCTGGCTGACGCGCCCGATGAGGCGCTGCGGCTCGCCGGCGGCGGTGTGCGCGACGTGACGCGCGTCGCGGCGAGCGACCCCTCGCTCTGGATCCAGATCCTCAGCGCCAACGCGCCGGCCGTGGTCGAGCAGCTGCGCGCGATGCAGCTCGACCTGCAGGCGCTCGTCGATGCGCTCGACGCCCCGGACGCACCCGGCAACCGGAAGGCGGTCGCGGATGCGCTGCGCGCCGGCAACGAGGGCGTGTCGCGCCTGCCGGGCAAGCACGGCACCCACACGCGCTTCACGCCCGTGCAGGTGCGCGTCGACGACCGCCCCGGGCAGCTCGCCCGGCTGCTGGCCGACATCGGCGATGCGGGCGTCAACCTCGAGGATCTGCGGCTCGAGCACGCGGAGGGCGCGCAGTTCGGCGTCGCCGAGATCACGCTGCTGCCGGAGGCTGTCGTGCACCTGCACGAGACGCTGGAGCGGCTCGGCTGGCAGGTGGTCGCATGAGTGGCGCAACGCCTCCAGGCCGCGGCACCGTGATCGCGATCGACGGCCCCGCCGGCAGCGGGAAGTCGTCCGTGGCGCGTGCCGTCGCGCGCGCGCTCGGCTTCCAGTTCCTGGACACCGGTGCCGCCTACCGCGCGCTCACCTGGCTGATCCTCGAGCGCGGCGGCGACACCGACGACGAGGCCACCGTGATCGGCAGCCTGAGCGCGCTGCAGTCGCTCGAGCTCACGGTCGATGCTGCCGGCGAGCACGTCGCGATCGACGGCACCGATGTCACCGAGCCGATCCGCAGCGAGCGCATCTCCGGCGCGGTCTCCGGCGTCGCACGCACGCTCGCGGCCCGCGAGGCCGTCAACGTGCGATTCCGCGAGATCATCGCGGACGCGGACCCCGGCATCGTTGCCGAGGGACGCGACATCACCACCGTCGTCGCGCCCGATGCCGACGTGCGCGTGCTGCTGACCGCCGACGAGGCCGTGCGCATCCGGCGCCGCTTCGGCGATGTCGGTGGAGACGCGAACCAGGTGGGTGCGAGCCTCGCGGCTCGTGACGCCTCCGATTCCCGGGTGGTCGACTTCCTCAACGCCGCAGAGGGCGTGACGGTCGTCGATTCCACCGACCTGACCTTCGACGAGACGGTTGACGCCATCGTCCGTCTTGCGACCGAGGAGCACCATGACTGACCAGCACGGCATCGAGCCGGACACCACCGACGACGGCTTCGAGCCGGACGGCGTCGAGCCGGACACGACCGGCGACGTCGAGGTCGAGCAGATCGACTTCGAGACCGACGAGGCGCGCGTCAACGCGCTGCGCGCAGGACTCGCGGGCTACGAGCTCGACGACGAGGACGCCGCGCTGCTGGAGCTCGAGGAGTTCGATCCCGACGCCATCCGGATCCTGCCGGCGCTGCCGGTGCTCGCGATCGTGGGCCGCCCGAACGTCGGCAAGTCCGCGCTCGTGAACCGCATCCTCGGCCGCCGTGAGGCGGTCGTGGAGGACACCCCGGGCGTCACGCGCGATCGCGTCTCCTACAAGGCCGAGTGGGCGGGCCGGAGGTTCACGATCGTCGACACGGGCGGCTGGGAGCCGGATGCCCGCGGCATCGACCGCTCCGTTGCGCAGCAGGCGGAGATCGCGATCGAGCTCGCCGACGCCGTGCTGTTCGTCGTCGATGTGAACGTCGGCCCGACCTCCACCGACGAGCACGTCGTGCGGATGCTGCGGCAGTCGAACCGGCCGGTCATCCTGGTCGCGAACAAGGCCGACGATGCGCGCCGCGACCTGGAGGCCTCGTCGCTCTGGAGCCTCGGGCTCGGTGAGCCGCTGCCGGTCTCGGCCGTGCACGGACGCGGCGTCGCCGACATGCTCGACATCGCCATGGAGGCGCTGCCCGAGATCTCTGCCGTCGCGAAGGAGGAGCTCGGCGGGCCCCGTCGGGTCGCGCTGCTGGGTCGCCCGAACGTGGGCAAGTCGAGCCTGCTGAACAAGGCGGCGGGGGAGGAGCGCGTGGTCGTCAACGAGGTCGCGGGCACCACGCGCGACCCGATCGACGAGCAGATCGAGCTCGGCGGCCGCGTGTGGCGCTTCGTCGACACCGCCGGCATCCGTCGCCGGGTGCACCTGCAGCAGGGCGCCGACTTCTACGCGACGCTGCGTACGCAGGCGGCGCTCGAGAAGGCGGAGGTCGCCGTCGTGCTGCTCGACGTCACCGAGCCGCTCAGCGAGCAGGATGTGCGCATCATCGACCTCGTGCTCGAGTCCGGCCGCGCGCTCGTGCTGGCGTTCAACAAGTGGGATCAGCTCGACGACGAGCGCCGCCGCTATCTCGAGCGCGAGATCGAGAAGGATCTGGCGCACGTCGACTGGGCGCCGCGCGTGAACATCTCGGCTCGCACGGGTCGGCACCTCGAGAAGCTCGTGCCTGCGCTGGAGACTGCGCTCGACGCGTGGGACACGCGCATCCCGACCGGCAAGCTCAACGGCTTCATCGCCGAGCTGACCGCCGCGCACCCGCACCCGCTGCGGGGCGGCAAGCAGCCGCGCATCCTGTTCGCGACGCAGGCGTCGACCCGGCCGCCGACCTTCGTGCTGTTCACGACCGGATTCCTCGACCCGCAGTACCGCCGCTTCATCCAGCGCCGCCTGCGCGAGGACTACGGCTTCGAGGGCTCGCCGATCGTCGTGAACATGCGCGTGCGCGAGAAGCGCACCCGCCGCACGTAGGCTCACTGCCGTTGGTCGAGGAGCGCGCGGCAAGGCCGTGCGCGTCACGAGATCGCCCGCGCGGTGCGACCGGTCTCGTGACGGCTGCGGCTGCGCCGCATCCTCCTCGACCTACGAATGCTCGTCGATCGAGGAGCGCGCGGCAAAGCCGTGCGCGTCACGAGATCGAGCGCGTGCGGCGGTTCCGGTCTCGTGACGGCTGCGGCTGCGCCGCATCCTCCTCGACCTACGAATGCTCGTCGATCGAGGAGCGCGCGGCAAAGTCGTGCGCGTCACGAGATCGCGCTAGCGCACCTGGCGCGCGCTGAACTGCATGCGCGGGTTCGCGAACGCATCCTGCGCCTGCACGATGCGCAGCTCGCGCTCGCCCGAATCGATCGTCAGCTGCAGCAGGTCGAACACGCTCGACGCGGTGCGCTCGAGCGCCGTCGCAACCGAGCCCGTCACCCGGTAGTGCGCGGTGAACAGCGCGCTCGTGACGTCGCCAGATCCGTTCGCCTTGATCGGCAGCCGCGGCGTCTGCACGATCCACGCGCCCGCGTCGTCGACCGCGAGCATCTCGATCGTGTCGGTGCCGTCCTCGAGCGCCTCCCGGTCGGGGCGCAGCACGCTCGTCACGAGCACCGAGCGGGGGCCGAGGTCGCGCGCGCGATCGGCCGATTCGAGTGTGGCGTCGAGCGTCTCGGGCTCGGTGTGGGTCATGTAGCCGAGCTCGAACTGGTTCGGCGTGATGATGTCGGCGTGCGGCACGACCTTCTCGCGGATCAGCGGCGGGATGGTCGGGGCCACGAAGCAGCCGGAGTTCGCGTTCCCCATCACGGGGTCGCACGTGAATGTGGCGGCAGGGTTCTCCGCTTTCACGCGCGTCACGGCATCCACCACCACATCCACGATGTCCTCACCGCCCAGGTAGCCGGAGAGCACACCGTCGACGGTGCCGAGCACGCCGCGGTCGGCGATGCCGGCCACGACGGCGCGCACATCGGCGGCGGGGATGGCCGGCCCGCCCCACGCGCCATAGCCCGTGTGATTCGAGAAGTTGACGGTGAGCACGGGCCACACCTCGTGCCCCATGCGCTGCAGGGGGAAGACGGCGGCGGAGTTGCCGACGTGCCCGTAGGCGACGTGCGACTGGATCGACAAGAACCTCATGCTGCGATTCTTCCACTGCGCCGCGGCAGCGACGACGCGCGAACTACTCGAGCGCCTCCAGCAGCGTCGACTGCGCGAAGCCCAGCCAGTCGATCACGTCGCCCAGCTGTGCGATGTCCTCGTCGGTGACATCGGGGGCGAGCGCCGATCGGGGCTGTGTCGTGCGCACGTGGAGTACCAGCCGCACCTCGCCGAGCGACCGCAGCCACGCCTCTGCACCCTCCACATCGACGCTGATCTGCAGCTCGGCGTCGTCGCGGTCGTCACCCTCGGTGGGCAGCGCCGTCTCCAGGTCGACGACCATGCGCATCATGGTCTGGATGCGCGCGCTCGCGATGTCGCCGGCCGCCAGCCGGCGGAACTCCGCGGCGTCCTCGACGCTGCCGTACGCGCTCGGGTAGAGGCGCTCCATCACCGGATCGTCGAGCGCAGCACGCCGATCGATGACGGCACGATGGAGCCCCACGACCTGTCGCCCGAGGTTCGCGAGCATGTCGGCCTCGTCGGGCAGCATCGCGCACCTCGCCCCGGCGCCATCCCGCCGCCAGGCCTTCACGCCGACACTCGCTCGAGCGTGGCGATCAGGCCATCGGCGTGCAGGCCAGCCACGTGCATCTCCTGCTCCTCGCGCGCGCCGTGGGCGACGGCCGTGCGCCCATCCCGCTCGGCAAGCGCCATGAGCTCGTGCGCTCGCGCGCGGCTGTAGCCGAAGCGACGCATCAGCACGCGCACGACGTAGGGCTGGAGCGTGATCGGGTCGTCCCAGAGCATCGTCGCCCACTCGCCGCCGACCGCCGCCTCCCTCGACTGCGCCGTGGCGTCGGCATCCGCAGTCCGATCAGTCGCGTGCATGGTCGACCACCTCGATGCCGGCGGTGGTGGGCCCCAGCACGGTCGCGATGACGGAGTGCGCCGCGGTGTCTGGGCCGCGGTCGACGGCAAGGCTCCACAGCGCCAGCCCAAAGCCCGCGGCCGCGAGCGCCACGCCGATCCAGGCGGGCGCGAGGTAGCCGAAGCCGGCCGCGATGACGGCGCCGCCGAGCGCCGCGCCGAGCGCATTGCCGACGTTGAACGCCGCGTGATTGGTGGCGGCACCCAGCAGCTCTGCGTCGCCCGCGATGCGCATGATGCGTGCCTGGATGGCCGGATTCAGCACCGAGCCGGCGCCACCGATGAGGAAGGCGAGCGCGAACATGGCGACGGGCTGCGAGCCGAGCACCGCGAACAGTGCCAGCGCCGCGATGTAGACCGGGAACCCGAAGAGGATCGTGCGCCGCAGGCTGCGATCGGCCGCCCATCCGCCGATCACGTTGCCCACGGTCATGCCGATGCCGATCGTCGCGAGCAGCCACGCGATCGCCGACTGTGGCAGGCCCGCCACGCGCGTGACGATCTCGGCGGCGTAGGAGTAGACCGCGAAGAAGCCCCCGAAGCCGATGCAGCCCACCGCGACCATCAGCCACAGCTTCGGGCTGCGGAAGGCGCGCAGCTCGCGCTTCGCGCTCCTGGTCGGGTCGCCGGGCACGTGGGGCAGCACGAGCCACGCGAGGGCGAGGGTCGTCAGGAAGATGATCGCGACGGCGACGTACGTCCAGCGCCAGCCGGCAGCCTGACCGAGCCAGGTGCCGAGCGGCACGCCGATGATGTTCGCGATCGTGAGGCCGGACAGCGCCAGCGCGACGCCCGCGCCCTGCCTCCCGGGGCCCATGATGCGCGCCGCCAGCAGGGAGGCGACACCGAAGTACGCGCCGTGCGGGAGCCCGGAGACGAAGCGGGCCAGCATCGTGAGCTCGAAGGTGGGCATGAGGCCGCTGGCGAGGTTCGCGACGGTGAAGCCGGCGACGAGCAGCAGCACGAGGGTGCGCTGCGACATCCGAGCCGCCCAGACGGAGACGAGCGGCGCCCCCACGACGACGCCGAGCGCGTATGCAGAGATCATCCAACCCGCGTGCGCGATCCCGGTTGCGGGGTCGGCCTCGAAGCCGGGCACGAGCTCAGTCGCTGCGAGCGGCAGGATGCCCATGGTGGCGAACTCGGTCGTGCCGATGCCGAAGCCGCCGAGGGCGAGGGTGAACAGCGCCAGGAGCCTTCGTGCGGGAGAGAGGTGCATCGTCCTCGATGCTACGCGGGTGCGCCGCGCCGTCCGCCTTGCTACATTGGTCAGGTAAGGCTTGCCTCACCTGGAAGCGAGCGACACCCTGACGGAGGATGCAGATGGCGGGACCCGAGCGCGTTGCCGCGGTCGCACCGAAGTTCATCGAGCTCGAGGTGCGCGCGAACCAGCAGCTGTCGCCGCATCTGCGCCGCGTGACGCTGGGCGGGGACGAGGTCTCGGCCATGACGCCGCAGGGCTTCGACCAGTGGTTCCGCTTCTTCATGCGCCGAGAGGGCCAGGAGAGCCTGCGCGTGCCGAAGAGCCCGAGCACGTGGTTTCCGCAGTACCTGGCGATGTCGGCATCGAGTCGCCCCTGGGTGCGCAACTACACGGTGCGCGACGTGCGTCTGGATGCCGGAGAACTCGACATTGACTTCGTCTGCCACGAGGACCCTGGCCCCGGCGCCGCGTGGGCTGAGCGCGCCCAGCGGGGCGAGCGCGCGGTGCTGCTCGACGAGGGCCTGCTCTACAACGATGACGGACGCCCCGGCGATGTGCTGCTCGTCGGTGACGAATCCGCCATGCCCGCCATCGCCGGCATCTGCGGGTCGCTCGAGCCCACGGTGCGTGGCGTCGCGCTGATCGAGGTCGGCCATCGGGACGACATCCAGCCGATCCGGCGCCCGGACGGGGTGGACGTGCGGTGGATCGAGCGCGGCGAGGCTCGAGCGGGCGACGCGGCGCTCGAGGAGCTGCGCGGCCTCCGGCTCGCCGAAGACCTCGGCTACGCGTACTCCGCGGGGGAGCAGCTGCTCGCGACGGGCACGCGACGCCACCTCGTGCGTGACCGCGGCGTGGACAAGCGGCGCATCACGTTCACCGGCTACTGGAAGCTCGGCAAGGCGTACGTGTCCTGAGCGGTCTCCGGGAAAGTTCGCTGGATCTTTCACCGCTGTCACGTTGAGGGCAACCTGACACGCGTTCGGACCGGCAGGCAGGCATCCGCTTGCCTATCGTGAAGATGTGCCAAACCAAGACTCTCTGCCCGTCGACAGCGCCCATCAGGCGTGGCTCGACCGCGTCGCCCTTGCCGAGCAGGCCGTGCCGATCATCGGCCGCCTCTACCGGGAGCGCGACGTCGTCACCCACGTGCACGGCAAGAAGCTGGTGAACCAGTCGCCCATCGACATCCTCAAGGCGCACAAGTGGGCTCGCCGCATCGGCGAGGGCGTGCTGGACGTCGAGGACACGATGATGGTGCTGCGCATCGCCGACGAGGTTGACCTGCGCGGTGTCTCGCTGGACCTCGGCCTGCTGCTCGCCGACGCGCCCGCCGAGGGCTTCGAGGCCCGAGTGCGGCAGCAGCTGGCGGAGCTCCCGTCGTGGTCGCAGGACGAGCCCACCGATGTCGTGCTCTACGGCTTCGGTCGCATCGGGCGACTGCTCGCCCGCATCCTCATCGGCCACGCCGGCAGCGGCCTCGGGCTGCGCCTGCGGGCGATCGTCGTGCGGAAGAACGGCGAGGACGACCTGGAGAAGCGGGCGAGCCTGCTGCGCCGCGACTCCGTCCACGGCGCCTTCCTCGGCACGATCGACATCGACCGCGAGCAGAACACCATCCTCGCGAACGGCACGCTCATTCAGGTCATCTACTCCGACGACCCCACCGTGGTCGACTACACGGAGTACGGCATCCAGCGGGCGATCGTCGTCGACAACACCGGTCGCTGGCGCGACGAGGCCGGGCTCGCCCAGCATCTTGCCCGCCCGGGCGTCGAGCGGGTCGTGCTGACCGCGCCGGGCAAGAGCCCGCTGAAGAACATCGTGTTCGGCGTCAACCACGAGACGATCGGCGCGGATGACGCGATCGTGACGGCCGCATCCTGCACGACGAACGCGATCACGCCCGTGCTCCAGGTCATCAACGACGCGTACGGCATCGAGCACGGACACGTCGAGACGGTCCACTCGTACACGAACGATCAGAACCTGATCGACAACTTCCACAAGGGGTCCCGCCGCGGCCGCTCGGCGGCGCTCAACATGGTGCTCACCGAGACGGGGGCCGCGAAGGCGGTCGCGAAGGCGCTGCCAGAGCTCGAGGGCAAGCTGACCGGCAATGCGATCCGCGTGCCGACGCCCAACGTGTCGATGGCGATCCTGAACCTGAACCTCGAGCAGCCGGTCGACCGCGAGGCGGTCAACGAGCTGCTGCGCCAGACCTCGCTCACGGGCGCGCTGCGGGCGCAGATCGACTTCACCGACTCGGCTGAAGTGGTCTCGACGGATTTCGTCGGCAACAACCGCGCGGGCATCGTCGATGGCCTCGCGACCATCGCGACCGGCAAGCACCTGGTGCTCTACGTCTGGTACGACAACGAGTACGGCTACTCGTCGCAGGTCATCCGCGTCATCGAGCACATGGCCGACCAGCTGGCGAAGGCACGGCAGCTGCAGCCCGTGTGACACAGACTTGCCGCCGCCGGGACTCTCCTGGGTGGAAGCCCGGCGGCGGCAAACCCTCCTTCGCTGGCAGTCGCCATGCGGCGGGAGGGCTCTCCCATGCTCGGATCCGGTAGCGTCGAAGCATGCGCGAGGTGACAGAGACCGAGCTGCGGGAGTGCTTCGTGAACGCGACGCGACGCGAGCTCGAGCAGCTGCCGATGCCGGGTCTGCACGAGACCATCTGGGACGAACGCGAGTTCCTCGGCTGGCGCGATCCGCGCTTCACCAGGCTCGGCTACCTGGCGCACTGGCGCAGCGATCAGCTCGTCGGAGTCGTGCTGCGCGGCGCGCCGGGCGGGCTGCGCTCCGGGATCGCCGCCATGTGCTCGATGTGTCACTCCACGCAGCCCGCGACCCAGGTGCGCATGTTCAGCGCCCGGCTCGCCGACCTCGACGGTCACACCGGCAGCTCCGTCGGCACCTACATGTGCGAGGCGCTCGACTGCTCGCACATCATCCGCACCGGACCACCCCATCTGCTGACCACGGACCGGCTCGCCTCCAGATCGGAGGCGCTGCTCGACCGCGTCGTCAGCTTCACCGGCCGCATCGAGCGCGCCATCAAGGAGCGATGAGCATGCGCAGGCTCGCTGGTGTGACGAACGTGCGACTGTGGACCGCGGCAGGCGGCGACCCCGCGGTCGATGTGGCATTCGACGGCGACCGCATCGCCGCTATCACCCCGCACGAAGACGGTGCGCTGCGCGGCGACACGCTCGACGGTGGCGGCCTGCTCGCCCTGCCGTCGATCGTCAATGCGCATGCGCACGTCGACAAGTCGTGGCTCGGACTGCCGTGGCAGCCGTACGGGGGAGACGGCGGCACGGACGGGCGCATCCGGCATGAGCGCGCCCGGCGCGACGAGCTGGGCATCCCGAGCGTCGAGCGCACGGCCGCCGTGCTGGACGCGCACGTGCGGCACGGCTCCACAGTGATGCGCACCCACGTCGACGTGGATCTCGGCGTGCGCCTGGAGGGCATCGCCGCGGTGCGCGAAGCGATCGCCGCCTACGACGGCGCGATCGAGGCGACCATCGTCGCCTTCCCGCAGGACGGGGTGCTGCGCCGGCCCGGCGTGCTCGAACTGCTCGACGCCGCAGCGGCCGCGGGCGCCGACCACGTCGGCGGACTCGACCCGGCCTCGATCGACCGCGATCCCGTCGGGCAGCTCGACGGCATCTTGCGTCTCGCCGAGCGCCACGGCGTCGGCATCGACATCCACCTGCACGACGAAGCGGCGCTCGGCGCTTTCCAGCTCGAGCTCATCCTCGAGCGGACCGAGCGGCTGCAGCTCACGGGACGCGTGAACATCGCGCACGGCTTCGCGATCGCGCAGCTGCCCGAGGCGCGTCGGCGCGACCTGCTGCAGGCCATGGGCGAGCTCGCCATCACGTTCACGACGGTTGCGCCGCTGCGCCTGCCGCAGCTGCCGATGGCAGAGCTCGACGCTGCGGGGGTGGCGTTCGCGTTCGGCACCGACGGCATCCGAGACCTGTGGAGCCCCTACGGCGACGGCGACACCCTCGCCATCGCGCGGCAGTTCGCCCGCGCGTCATCGCTCGTGCGCGACGAGGACCTGCGGCGGGTGGTGGAGCTCGCCACGCGCGACGCCGCGGCCTTCGTCGGCCGCGACGTGCACGACGTGGTGCCGGGAGCGCGCGCCGACCTGGTGCTGGTCGACGCCGAGCACGCAATGGATGCGCTCGTGCGCACACCCCCGCGACGCGCGGTCGTGGGCAGCGGGCGACTCCTCCACGCAGTAGAGACGACGGACCTCGGAGGTCACCATGGCTGACGCCTTCATCCTGGACGCCCTGCGCACGCCGCGCGGCCGCCGTCGCGGCGCGCTCGCAGAGGTGCATCCCGTGCAGCTCGCCGGCGGCCTGCTCGGCGCGCTCGCGGGCCGTGGGATCGCCGCCGATCGCATCGACGACGTGGTGCTGGGCACGGTCTCCGCCGTCGGTGAGCAAGGCGGTGTGCTCGCGCGCGCCGCCGTGCATGCCGCCGGGCTGCCCGACTCGGTGCCCGGCATGCAGGTCAACCGCTACTGCGCATCCGGTCTGGACGCCGTGACGGCCGCCGCCGGTCGGGTGGCGGCGGGCTTCGACGAGCTCATCGTCGCGGGCGGCGTCGAGTCGATGTCGCGCGTGCCGCTGGGCGCCGACGGCGGGCCCTACGCGATCGACCCGGCGAACATGGTGCCGTGGAGCCTGATCCCGCAGGGCGTGAGCGCCGACGCGATCGCCACGAAGGACGGCTTCTCGCGCGCGGACGTCGACGCGTACGCGGTGCAGTCGCAGCAGCGCGCCGCCGATGCCTGGGATCGGGGCCGCTTCTCGCGCTCGATCGTCCCGGTGTCCACCCCGGACGGCATGCTGCTGCTGGATCGCGACGAGCACCCGCGCCCCGGCACGACAGCTGAGGCGCTCGCCGGCCTGGCACCCGCATTCGCGGGCCTCGGGGCGTCGGGATTCGATGCGGTCGTGCGACGCGCGCACCCGGAGATCGAGCGGCTCGAGCACGTGCACACGGCCGGCAACTCCTCCGGGATCGTCGATGGCGCCGGGGTCGTGGTGGTCGGCAGCGAGGCGTCGGCATCGTCGCTCGGACTGGCGCCGCGCGCGCGAATCGTCGCGGCGACCTCGATCGGCTCCGACCCGACCCTGATGCTCACCGGGCCCGTCGCCGCGACCGAGAAGGTGCTGGCGCGTGCCGGGCTCGGCCACGGAGACATCGACCTGTACGAGATCAACGAGGCGTTCGCATCCGTCGTGCTCCACTGGCTGCGCGAGACGGGCGTCGACCCGGAGCGGACCAACGTCTCGGGCGGTGCGATCGCGATGGGCCACCCGCTGGGCGCGACGGGAGCGATGCTCATCGGCACGGCGCTCGACGAGCTCGAGCGGCGCGATCAGCAGCGTGCGCTCGTGTCGCTGTGCGTCGGCGGGGGCATGGCGTCCGCGATGATCATCGAGCGCGTCTGAGGGCTCGCGTAGGGTCGCTCCCGTGAGTGATGACGCTGCGACCGAGACCACCAGCCCCGCGACGACCGATGCTGAGCCGTCGGTCACCGATGAGCTCGTCACCACGCAGCACACGCTGACGACGCCCGACGGCGAGCTGGCCTACACGGCCCGCGCGGGACGAGTGGTGCTGTGGGAGGAGCAGGTCGAGGACGACGTCTTCCGCGGCAGGAAGGCACGCGCGCAGGTCGCGATCACGTCGTACACGCTCGACGACGCTGACCCGACGACGAGGCCGGTGACCTTCGCGTTCAACGGTGGGCCGGGCTCGGCGAGCATCTGGCTGCACATGGGCGTGCTGGGCCCCAGGCGCGTGGTGATGGGCGATGCGGGGGAGCTCGCCCCGCCGCCGTACGCGGTGGTGGACAATCCCGAGTCCCTCCTGACCGTGAGCGACCTGGTGTTCATCGACCCGGTGTCGACCGGGCGCTCGCGGCCGGTCGAGGGGCGGAAGGCGAAGGACTTCCACGGCTTCACCGCCGACATCGAGTCGGTCGCCGAGATCATCCGCCAGTGGGTGACCGCCGAGGGGCGCTGGCTGAGCCCGAAGTTCCTGGCGGGGGAGTCGTACGGCACGACGCGTGCCGCGGGTCTCGCCCAGCACCTGCAGGAGGGGCTCGGGATGTACCTGAACGGGCTGCTCATGATCTCGAGTGTGCTCGACTTCTCGACCGCCAGCTTCTCGCACGGCGGCGACCGCGCGCACGCGCTCTACCTGCCCTTCTACGCCGCGACCGCGTGGCGGCACGGCTTCCACGAGGGCCGCGATCTCGAGGACGTGGTCGACGAGGCGCGCGCCTACGCTGCTCGCGACTACCCGTACGTGCTGGGGCGCGGCTCCCGGCTGACGGCGGAGGAGCGGACGGAGGCAATCGCCACCGTCGCGCGCCTGACCGGCCTGTCCGAGTCGTACGTGGATCGCGCGAACCTGCGCATCGAGCACTGGCGCTACTTCGGCGAGCTGCTGCGCGACCAGGGGCTGAGCGTCGGCCGGCTCGACTCGCGCTTCACGGGGCCGGCGGCGGCCGGCATCGCCGAGCACATGGACGCGGACCCCTCGATGGACGCCATCCTGGGGCCGTACGCCGCGGCCTACCAGCACTCGCTGCATCACGATCTGGGCGTTCGCGACACCGGGCCGTTCCATGTATTCGGCAAGAACGTCAACGAGCAGTGGAGCTACAAGGAATTCGAGAACGCGCCGGTCTACGTGATCGACAAGCTCTCGCGCGCGATGCGGCAGAACCCCCACCTCGCGGTGCACTTCGCCTACGGCTGGTTCGACGGCGCAACCCCCTTCTCGGCCGCCGAGGACTCGGTCGCGCACCTGCAGATCCCCGAATCGCTGCGCGAGAACATCGAGCACCGCTACTACGAGGCCGGCCACATGATGTACGTGCACGAGCCATCGCGCGTGGCGCAGTCCGCCGATCTGGCCGACTTCGTGCGACGCCGCTCGGGTCGCTGACACGGCGTCCCGCGGTCCTTGGATGCGCTAGTCTGTGTTGGTTGCCTTCGGGCACCTCGATCGCAAGATCGACGGGCTGTGGCGCAGCTTGGTAGCGCACCTGACTGGGGGTCAGGGGGTCGCAGGTTCAAATCCTGTCAGCCCGACAATTGTCCTGAGTCGCGACATCGTTGACACGGTGTCGCGGCTCGGGACTTTTTCTGTAGGTTCGCGCGGGTTGTCGTCGATGTCGCGACTCATCGGGTCAACGATCATGCCGGTGGTCGGGTGGGGCGTTGGTAGTCGCGGTTCGGGTCGATGTGGTGTTCTGCGATGACCTCCCCGGTCTCGGCCAGGCTGGTGACCACGTGCCGATCGTGGATGAGCATGAGGACGGGCTGTCCGGCGTGGGCGCGGCCGATGCCCAGGTGCCGGAGCTTGCCGGCGTAGCGAAGCGAGACGGTGCCGGAGACGGCGATCTTGTCGGTGCGGGCGCGCCATTCGGGCTCGGTCGTCGCTGCTGGCGTGGCCTTGGGCAGCGCGGCGTACGCGGCCGCGGGGGTGCGCCTGCCGACCGACCGGTGGGGTCGTTGGTGGTTGTACCAGTGCGCGAACTGGTCGAGCAGGGCTTGCAGGTCGGTGATGGTCGCGGGCCGTGGGCGGGCGCGGAGCCAGCGCTTCAGGGTCTGGTGGAAGCGTTCGATCTTGCCCTGGGTCTGGGGGTGCCCGGGATGGCCGTTCTTCTGCACGATGTGGTGGGCCTGGAGGAGTTGCTCGAAGCCGTTGCGGCCACCTTTGCGGCCGGCCAGGCGGGCGGTGAAGACCAGACCGTTGTCGGTCAGGGTGGACGCGGGCACGCCGTGCTCGTCGATCAGCGACTGCAGCGCCTCGACCACCATTGGTCCGCTGTAGGCGGCCGCGGCACGGATGTGGAGCAGATCGCGGGAATGGTCGTCGAGGAAGTCGAGGATCTCCACGCGGGTGCCGTCGGCCAGGTACCAGTGGGTGATGTCGGCCTGCCAGCAGCCGTTGGGCAGGTCGGCTTCGAAGCGGATGTAGGACGCTTTGGGTCGCTTGTTCGGTGCCGGGACGATCAGACCCTCGGCGTGCAGGATCCGTCGGATCGTCGAGCTCGATGACACCCGCAGCCCTTCCTGCTGCAGATGCCACGCGATCGTCTCCGGTCCCGCGTCCGCGCCGGAAGCAGCCAGATGACGACGCAGGACCAGGATCCGATCACGCACCGCAGCGACGGTCGTGCCCGGGCGAGAGCGCCGAGCGCGGCTCCGCGGCGCTATGCCGTCGCGGCCGTCGGCCTCGTAACGTCGGAGCAGGACATGGACCCACCGGCGACTGACGCCGAAACGAGCCGCTGCCTGCGCGACGGTCAGCCCCTGGTCGACCACGGCCCGCACGGTCACCAGGTTCTTGTCGGGAGAGTTCATGACCGATCGTCCACGGCCGTCCGTGTCAACGATGTCGCGACTCACCGGTCAACGATCACCACCACCGATCCGTCAACGATGTCCCGACTCAGCAGCCAACAATCACCCCGAAAACCGCCGGTCAGATCTGTCAACGATGTGGTGAACCGACCGAAAGCCCCGGAAACTGAGGGTTTCTGGGACTTGGAGTCGTCGTCGCCGCGTCTGGGGGAACCTCCGGAAGTGCGTGGAGAGGCCCCATCCTGCTATCACACGGATGGGGCCTCTCTCCGACTCGGCATCGGGCGGGCGACGCACCGCCACCGCGGCATGGGCGCATGCACCACGGCAGAGATCGGATGCTGCACTCCGGTGAGCGCTGCGACCTTGGTCGGAGCGAGTGTTGGCATCTGCATGAAATCACCCACGGGGTGCTGGCCGGAGCACAGCATTTGCCCGACGCGGACCGCTGCCGAAGATCCTTACCGTCGAGGGAGACCCCACAGCTGCTGTGGGCTCGACGAAGGAGAACATCATGACCACCCCCCAGGTGCAGCAAGAAATTGATCGTGCGCCGGAGCAAGGCGTGGCAGTGCGCAGCATCCCTCGATGCATCGGCATCCTGAATGACGCCGCTGCCGCCCTGCTCATCAGCGTCGGGCACCAGACGGGCCTGTTCGACAGCATGAAGGATCTGCCCGCATCCTCAAGCGAGCAGATTGCCGCCGTCAGTGGATGCGACGAGCGCTATGTGCGTGAATGGCTCCACGGGATGACTGCGGCGAGGATTGTGGACTATGACCCGACGGAGGGCACATTCGCGTTGCCGTCCGACTTCGCAGCGATTCTCACTCGGGCCGCCGGCCCGAACAACATCGCGCTGATCACGCAGTACATCGCGATGATGGGTGAAGTGGAGCAGCTCATCATCGACCGCTTCCGCACAGGCGGTGGCCTCTCCTACAGCGACTATCCGCGCTTCCACCGCACCATGTCCGAGGTGAGTGCCGCGGTCTTCGATGCCGCCCTCGTGCATGGTGTGCTGCCGCTGGTTCCCGGACTGCCGTCACGCTTGGCTGCCGGCATCGACGTCGCGGACATCGGTTGCGGCAGCGGGCGCGCCATCAACCTGATGGCAGCAGCATTTCCGAACAGCAGATTCACCGGGTATGACTTCTCCGAGCCGGCGATCTCTCAGGCGCGGGCCGAGGCAACCCAGATGCAGCTGTCCAATGCTGACTTCACGCTGTCCGATGTCGCCACACTGCAGGCCGTGGACCGATACGACCTGATCACTGCATTCGACGCCGTGCACGACCAGGCGCACCCGGGCACGGTGTTGGAGAACATCCGCACAGCACTGCGTGATGACGGACGTCTGCTGATGGTGGAGTTCAACGCCTCCAGCAACGTCGAAGACAACATCAACGTCCCGTGGGGCGGGTTCCTGTACGCCATGTCAACGTTCCACTGCATGAGCGTCTCGCTCGGGCTGGGCGGCGATGGCCTTGGCGCGGCGTGGGGAGTGCAACTGGCAGACCGGATGCTGCGGGAAGCCGGATTCGGGCGCGTCGAAACGCAGACTGTGGAGTCAGATCCGTTCAACGTCTACTTCATCGCGTCAAAACACTGACCTGTGGGGGTGAACATCGAGAACACAGCGGTGAGTGCGGGGGACATGTCGACGACGCTTCGCACGGTGCGTCACCCCTCGATGCTGATCAAGGCCTCCCGCACACCCGGGAGTGGGCGTCCGGGCTGCTCGGTCGACCACCGCGCGTACGCTGAGGACGTGCACGCGCAGCGGAAGTGGCTCTGGTCGCTGCTCGCGGGGTTGACGAGCGGGGCCGCGGGGCTCGCCCTTGCCGAGCTCGCCGCGCTGCTGGTGGCACCGCAGGCCAGCCCGCTGCTCGCGGTCGGGTCGCTCGTGATCGACCTCGCGCCGCCGCCGGTCAAGGACGCGGTGATCGCGCTGTTCGGCATCAACGACAAGGCGTTCCTGATCGGTGTGCTCATCGTGCTCATCGCGGTCGTGGCTGCCGGAGCGGGGAGGCTCGAGCTCTCGGCACCCCCGTGGGGCACGGTCGCGCTGGCGGTGCTCGGCGCGGTGGCGACCGTCGCCGTCGTCACGCGTGCGGAGGCGAGTGCACTCTCCGCCGTGCCCGCAGTGATCGGCACCGCGGGTGCATGCATGCTGCTGCGCCTCACCATCGGCCGCCTTCGAGCATGGTCGTCGCAGCTCCAGCGCGCCGGGGTCGATTCGGGTCGACCGGCCGCGACAGCAGCGGCCGTCTCGCGCCGCGGCTTCCTGCTCCTCGTCGGCGGCACCGCCGCCGGCGCCATCGTGGTGGGCATCGGGTCTCGCCTCGCCAACGCTGCCACCGTCGCCGTGGATGCCGTGCGCGCGGCGATCTCGCTGCCCCGGCCGGCCACCGCCGCGCCGCCGATCCCAGCCTCGGCGTCGCTCGACGTCGAGGGGCTCACGCCGCTCATCACGCCCAATGCCGACTTCTACCGCATCGACACGGCGCTGCGCGTGCCGAACGTCGACCCATCCGAATGGCGCCTGCGGGTGACGGGGATGGTCGAGCGCGAGATCGAGCTGACGTTCGACGAGCTGCTCGCACTGCCGCTCACCGAGACCACCATCACCCTCCTGTGCGTCTCGAACGAGGTCGGCGGCGACCTCGTCGGCAACGCGGTCTGGCTCGGCCACCCCATCCGCGAGCTGCTCGCCCAGGCGGGTCCGCTCGCTGGGGCCGACATGGTGCTCTCGCGCAGCGTCGACGGCTTCACGGCCGGGACGCCGCTCGAGATCCTGCTGGAGGAGGACCGCAGCAGCATGCTGGCGGTCGGCATGAACGGCGAGCCGCTGCCGCCGGAGCACGGGTTCCCGGTGCGGATGGTCGTGCCCGGCCTCTACGGCTACGTGTCGGCCACGAAGTGGGTGACCGAGCTGGAGGTGACCTCGTTCGAGCGCTCCACCGCCTACTGGACCGACCGCGGATGGTCGGAGCGCGGCCCCGTCAAGATCGGCTCGCGCATCGACGTGCCGGCGCGCGGCATGAGGCCGAGCGCGGGCACTGTGGCCGTGGCGGGCGTCGCGTGGGCGCAGTCCACCGGCATCCGCGGCGTCGAGGTGCAGGTCGACGGCGGTGCGTGGGAGCCGGCGCGGCTCGCCACCGCGATCTCGGAGGACACCTGGGTGCAGTGGGTCTACGAGTGGGAGGCCGCCGCCGGCGCGCACGAGCTCTCGGTGCGGGCCACGGATGCGACCGGCGAGCTGCAGAGCGGCGCCATCGTCCCCGTCGTCCCGGACGGTGCGGAGGGCTGGCACACGGTCTCGGTGACCGTCGGCTGACGACACTGCGCCGGTGGCGCGGTCAATCCTCTGGAGGTGCTCAGGCGCCGCTAGGGTGATCGATAGCATGCACCAACAGGGGTGCCGCAGTCACGCAGTGACGCAATCCGCGACGAAGGGGAGAGTCCGATGGGTTCCCTTGTGCTCATGTTGATCGGCCTGGCGATGTTCGCCGCCGGTTACTTCATCTACTCCAAGTATCTGGCGAATCGGGTGTATCGGCTCGATCCGGCCTTCAGGACGCCGGCGCACGAGCTGCAGGACGGCGTCGACTACGTGCCGACGAACAAGTTCATCCTCTGGGGCCACCACTTCACCTCGGTCGCGGGCGCCGCCCCGATCGTCGGCCCCGCCATCGCCGTCATCTGGGGCTGGCTGCCCGCGCTGCTGTGGGTGACGATCGGCACCGTGTTCTTCGCCGGCATGCACGACCTCGGCACGCTGTGGGCCTCCACGCGCAACAAGGGTCGCTCCATCGGAGCCCTCTCCGGCCGGTACATCGGCAAGCGCGGCGCGAACCTGTTCCTGATCGTCATCTTCCTGCTGCTGCTGATGGTGATCGCCGCCTTCGCCGTGGTGATCAAGAACCTGCTGATCAGCACGCCGACCGCCGTCATCCCGACCTGGGGCGCGATCATCGTCGCCCTGCTCGTCGGCGTGGCCGTCTACCGCATGCGGTGGCCGCTCATCCCCGTGACGGTCGTCGGCGTCATCGCGCTCTACGGGCTGATCGTCATCGGCAGCACCACGCCCGTCGTGCTGCCCGAGTCGTTCCTCGGCATGAGCCCGGCGACCGTCTGGATCCTCGCGCTGTTCATCTACGGCGCGATCGCATCGCTGCTGCCCGTCTGGGTGCTGCTGCAGCCGCGCGACTACATCAACGGCGTGCAGCTCTTCATCGGACTCATCCTGCTGTTCGGTGCGGTCGTGATCGCCACCCTGTTCGGCGCGACCAAGCCCGACATCGTCGCCCCGATGATCAACATGAACCTGCCTGAGGGCACGCCGAGCATGATCCCGCTGCTGTTCGTCACGATCGCGTGCGGCGCCATCTCCGGCTTCCACGGCATGGTCTCCTCCGGCACCACGTCGAAGCAGCTCGACAAGGAGACGGATGCCCGGTTCGTCGGCTACTTCGGAGCCATCGGCGAGGGCATGCTCTCGCTCGGCACGATCCTGGCCGTCGTCGGCGGCATCCAGTCGACCGCGGCATGGGAGGAGATCTACAGCTCGTTCGGCTCCGGCGGCGTCAATGCCTTCGTGCAGGGCGGCGGTGCGCTGATGGAGAACGGCCTGGGGCTCCCCGCAGCGCTGAGCGCGACGGTGCTCGCCACCATGGCGGTGCTGTTCGCAGCCACCACCATGGATACGGGCATGCGACTGCTGCGCTTCATCGTGCAGGAGATCGGCGACGCCGTGAAGGTCAAGATCGGGAAGATCCCCGCGACCCTGATCGTCGTGGTCGTGGGCCTCGGGCTGACCTTCTCGCAGGGCCTCGGCGGCGAGGGCGGCCTGCGCATCTGGCCGCTGTTCGGCACCACGAACCAGCTGATGGCATCGCTGTCGCTGTCGATCATCGCCGTGATGCTGATCCGCAAGCGGCGGAACCCGCTGCCTGCGCTCATCCCGCTCGTGCTCGTGTTCGTGCTGTCGTTCTGGGCGGCGATCGAGCAGCTGTTCAGCTTCACGGCGCCCGGCAACGAGGACTGGCTGCTGTTCGCGCTCGACGTGATCATCATCGTGGCGAGCGTGTGGGTGGCGGTCGAGGCCGTCATGGCGATGCGCCGAGCGGCGAAGGAGCCCGCGGAGCTCGAGGACGAGGACGCCTCCATCGAGTCGACACGCGAGCGCGTCTGACCCGATGGCCGTCCCTTCGGATCCGGCCCAGCGCCGGGAGCGACGCTCCCGGCGCTGGGCCGCGTTCCGCGACGGCCTGCACGAGTTCTACGTCGGCCCGTACCGGCAGACGCTGCTGCGAGAGCAGCGCGACGAGGACGACCTGTTCATGATCGTGGTGCTGGGGGAGTCGCTGGGCGTGCCCGACCCGGCCGCCTACTACTCCGCAGAGCTCGCGCCCGCACTCTGGAGCGACTTCCACGCCTGGCATCGTCGCATCGGGATCCCCGCGTCGCCCCTCGACCACGTCGCATGCTGCTGAGCCTCGCGCGCTCGCGTCGCATCCTCTTCGTCGGCGGCAAGGGCGGGGTCGGCAAGACCTCCGTGTCGGCGGCGCTCGCGCTGGCTCGCGCCCGTGACGGCGGGCGCGTGCTGCTGGTCTCGACCGACCCGGCGCACAACCTCGGCCAGGTCTGGGACGCGCAGCTCTCGGATGCTCCGACGCGCGTGTTCACGCACGGCGCCGGCCCGGACGGCGCCAGCCCAGACCGCGCCGGATCAGGCAGTGCCGGCTTCGTCGACGCCGTTGAGATCGACCCGCACGCGACGATCGAGCGGCACTTCGCGAACGTCGCGGACACCATGCGGCGGCTGCTGCCCGATCGACTCCACGCGCAGGCGCGGCAGCACCTGGAGCAGGCGAAGGCGGCACCGGGCAGCCACGAATCGGCGGTGCTCGAGCGCATCGCCGAGCTGATCGAGACCAGCCGCGGCACCCACGACCTGGTGCTCTTCGACACCGCACCCTCCGGCCACACCCTGCGCCTGCTCGCGCTGCCGGCGCAGCTGACGACCTGGATGGAGACGCTGCTGGCGAGCCGCGACCGGTCGGAGCGGTTCGCCGCCGCCGCGCGCAGCGTCGTCGGCAGGGGAGACGATCAGCCGAGCGCGGATGCCGAGCTACGGCGGACGCTCATCGCCCGCCGCGATCGCTTCTCGCTCATGGGCCGCCTCGTGACCGATGCGGCGCACACCTCGTTCATCGTCGTGAGCGTCGCTGAGCGACTGCCCGTCGCCGAGTCGATCGAGGTCGTGCGCCAGCTCACGGCGCTCCACATCGACCCCGCCGCGATCGTGCTGAATCGCCGGTCCCCGGCTGACGCCGGTGCGCTGCTCGCCGCGCGCCGGGTGCAGGAGGAGCGCCAGCTGGAGCGCCTGCGCGACGCGGTCGGAGGCATCCCCATCGTGCAGACTCCGCTGCTGCCGGGCGACCTCGCGGGCGCCGAGGCGCTCGGCCTGCTGGCCGACCATCTGGTCGCATCGCGAACCTGAGTCAGCCGCACGTCGACGCTCGCTAGCCTTGGCTCGGCGAACGGGGCACCAGCATGACGGACCACACTGCGGCAGGGGAGCGGATGCTCGCGCTCGACGCGAGGCGCGCGGCGGTGCTGCCGTGAGCGACGATGGCGGGCCTGGGGCCGCGCAGCGGCGCGAGGACGGCGCCAACGACGGCCCCGTCGAAGAGGAGCTCGAGGCGGAGTTCGAGGACGTTGTCGGCGAGGGAGCGGAGCGGTTGCACCGGACGTTCCGCGCGACCGCGATCACCGGCCTGCTGGGCGGCATCGAGGTCGGCGTCGGCGTCATCGCCTACCTGGGCACCCTCCACGCCACCGGTGACGAGCTGCTCGCCGGGCTCGCCTTCAGCATCGGCCTGATCGCGCTCCTGATGGCGCACAGCGAGCTCTTCACCGAGAACTTCCTCATGCCGATCGCCGCGCTCATCGCGCGCGAGGGCACCTTCGGCCAGCTCGCCAAGCTGTGGGGCGGCACGCTGCTCGGCAACCTCGTCGGCGGCTGGCTCATGATGGGGCTCGTCGCGCTCGCCTTCCCTGACTGGCACGAGCTCGTGGCCGAGACCGCCATGCACTTCCTCGATGCTCCGATCGACGGCGCGTTCATCGCGCTGTCGCTGCTCGGCGGTGGCGTGATCACGCTCATGACGAGGATGCAGGAGGGCACGGACTCGGAGCCGGCGAAGATCGTCGCCGCCGTGGCGGGCGGGTTCATCCTCGCCGGGTTCCAGCTCTTCCACTCGATCCTCGACACCCTCTTCGCCTTCGCCGCCATCCTGAGCGGCGCCGACATCACCTATCTCGACTGGCTGCTGTGGTTCTTTCCGGTGCTCCTGCTCAACGTCATCGGCGGCGTGCTGCTCGTGACGGCGCTGCGGATCGTGCGGTCGGGCGAACTGTTCCAGCACCGTCGACGCAACGAGCGGTCGGAGGAACAGGCAGCGTGAAGGCCGCGCTCATCCTCGGCACGCAGCTGCTCGCGCAGCATCCGGCGCTCGACGACGACGACATCGACGAGCTGTTCCTCGTCGAGTCGGCAGCGCTGTTCGACCGGCTGCCGTACCACCAGCACAAGATCGTGCTCGTGCTCTCGGCGATGCGCCATATGGTCGACCGGCTCGAGCGCGACGGTCGGACCGTGCGCAGCATTCGGCACGGCGAAGGGCTCTCCTTCGCCGACGGCGTCGCGCGCCTGATCGAACGGTATGGCGCCGACGGCCTGGCGTGGATGCGCGCCGCCGATCGCGGCGTCGACCGCCGCATCGACCGCATCGCCGCGCGCGCCGGCATCCGCACACGGCGCTGGGCCGACCGCGCGTTCCTGACGCCAGAGCCCGAGCTCGACGCGTGGTTCCGCGATCACCCGCGGGCACGCATGGAGGACTTCTACCGCTGGCAGCGTCAGCGGACCGGCATTCTCATGGAGGGCGAGAGCCCGGCGGGCGGCCGCTGGAACTACGACCTCGACAACCGTGAGCCGCTGCCGAAGGGCGGCCTCGAGATCCCGCCCGTCCCGCGGATCGAGCCCGACGAGATCACCCTCGAGGTGATCGACGAGGTGCGCGAGCGGTTCGGGGACCATCCGGGCGACGCTCGGGAGTTCTGGCTCCCCGTCACCCACGAGGATGCGCGCGCGTGGCTCGACGACTTCGTGCAGGAGCGGCTTACCGACTTCGGTCGCTTCGAGGACGCGATGGCGGCGGAGGAGCCGGTGCTCTTCCACTCGGTGCTGACGCCCTCGCTCAACCTCGGCCTGCTCACGCCGCACGACGTCGTGGACGCGGTGCTCGAGACTTCCGGCGACGTGCCGCTGCCATCGCTCGAGGGCTTCGTGCGGCAGGTGATCGGCTGGCGCGAGTACATGCGCGGCATGTACCGCGCGCATCCAGAGCTCGACGGCGCGAACGCCCTCGCTCTCACGCGCGAGCTCGAGCCCTGGTGGTACACGGGCACCGGTATTCCCGAGGAGCTGCCGATCCCGGTTCGGGTGGTGCTCGAGCGCGTGCTGCGCCACGGCTACGCGCACCACATCGAGCGGCTCATGGTGCTCGGCAACTGGTTCCTGCTGGAGGGCTACGCGCCCGCGTCGGTCAACCGGTGGTTCCTCGCGCTCTTCGTCGACGCCTACGAGTGGGTGATGGTGCCGAACGTCTTCGGCATGAGCCAGTTCGCCGACGGCGGCCTGGTGGGCACCAAGCCCTACGTCTCCGGCGGCGCCTACCTGCAGCGCATGGGCCGCTGGTGGCCGTCGGCGCGCGCGGCGAAGGAGTCGGCGTTCACCGAGGGCTACTGGGACTTCCTGCAACGGCACGAGGCAGCGCTCGCGAGCAACCCGCGGCTGGCTCTGCCGCTCGCGCAGATGCGGGCGCGGCGCGAACCGGATGCCTGAGGGGGCTCGCGCGGCCGTTAGGTTGTGCACAACTGAAATCCATGGGAGGCTCGAGTCATGCCCACCCCTGCCGTGACCGAGCGGATGGTGTGCTTCGCGCTCTACTCGGCGGCTCGGTCCACGACGCAGGCGTACCGGGCGCTGCTCGAGCCATGGGGCCTGACGTACCCGCAGTACCTCGTGCTGGTCACGCTGTGGGTCGAGGGGCCGCAGAGCGTCAAGGCCCTTGGCGACGCGATGCAGCTCGACAGCGGCACGCTGTCGCCGCTGCTCGCCCGCATGGAGCGCGCCGACCTCGTCGCGCGTGAGCGCAGCGACGCCGACGCGCGTGTCGTCGAGGTGCATGCCACGGCTCGGGGGACCGCGCTCCGCAACGAGCTCGCGCACATCCCGCCGGCCGTCGCCCGCGGGCTCGGCCTCGACAGCGACGTCGACGGCGACCGGATGCTGGCGACCCTGCACGGCATCACGGCATCGATGCACGCCGTCACCGACGATCCGTCGTCGGTGACCCGCACACCATGACGACGCATCTGCGCCGTCGAGACGAGAGGAGCAGCATGGACGTGCTGTACACCGCAGAGGCACTGTCGACCGGAGCGGGCCGCGACGGCCGCGTATCGACGATCGACGGCAGGCTCGACCTGGAGATGGCCGTGCCGAAGGAGATGGGCGGCTCGGGTGCGGGCGCCAATCCCGAGCTGCTCTTCGCGGCCGGCTACGCCGCGTGCTTCCACTCGGCGTTGCAGGCGGTCGCGCGCGGCACGAAGACGACCCTCGACGGGTCGAGCGTCGGCAGCCGCGTGCAGATCATGCCCGACGGGAACGGCGGCTTCCAGCTCGGCGTGCACCTCGAGGTCGTGCTGCCGGGTGTCGAGGAGGGCCTCGCTCAGGAGCTCGCGGATGCCGCGCACCGGGTCTGCCCCTACTCGAACGCCACGCGCGGCAACATCGAGGTCACCGTCGTGGTCTCGGACGACTGACGTGGCGCGCGCGATCGTTCGCGTGCTGCTGGGCGCGTTCCTCATGCTCGCCGGCACCGGCCACCTGACTTTCGCGCGTGCGGAGTTCCAGGCGCAGGTGCCACCGTGGCTGCCGCTCGAGGCCGACCTCGTCGTGGTCGCCTCCGGCGTCGTCGAGCTCGTGCTCGGCCTCGCGCTCGTGCTCGCGCCGCGGCGCGCGCGGCCGCTCGTGGGCATCATTGTCGCCGCGTTCTTCGTCGCCGTCTTCCCGGGCAACATCGCCCAGCTGGTGGAGGGGCGCGACGGCTTCGGCCTCGACACCGATGCCGCCCGCGCGATCCGGCTCCTGTTCCAGCCCCTGCTGGTCGTTGCTGCGCTGTGGTCGACGGGCGCCTGGGCGGCGATCCGCCGCCGACTCCGCAGCGGCAATCAGCAGACCCCAACCGAAGGGAGCGCCCATGCGCGCCATCGTCCATGACCAGTTCGGCGAGCCGGAGGACGTCCTCCGCGTCGAGGATCGCCCGGTGCCAGAGCCCGGCCCCGGTGAGGTGCGCGTGCGCACGACCCTCGCCACGATCCACAACCACGACCTCTGGACGGTGCGCGGCACCTACGGCTTCGTGCCGGAGCTGCCCGCACCGAGCGGCACCGAAGCTGTAGGGGTCGTGGATGCCCTCGGCGAGGGCGTCGACACCCTCGCGGTGGGCGATCGGGTCATCGCCGGCGGCATCTTCGGCGTCTGGGCCGAGCAGTTCGTCGCGAAGGCGGCCGCGCTCATCCCCGCTCCCGTTGGGCTGCCGGATGCGGCGGCCGCGCAGCTGGTCGCCATGCCGTTCAGCGCCGTCAGCCTGCTGCACAGCCTCGCGCTCGAGCCCGGGCAGTGGCTGGTGCAGAATGCCGCGAACGGCGCCGTCGGTCGCATGGTCGCGCAGCTCGCTCGCGGCCGAGGCATCCGCGTCGTCGGCCTCGTTCGCAGATCGGAGGCGATCGACGAGCTGCGGGAGGCGGGCATCGACGACGTCGTCGCCACGTCCGACGACGGCTGGCGCGACCGCGTCGAGGCCATCACCGGCGGCGAGGAGATCGTCGCGGGCGTCGACTCGGTCGGCGGCGCGGCGGCCGGCGAGGTGCTGTCGGTGCTCGGCACGGGTGGCACGCTCGTGGCCTTCGGTGCCATGGGCGCGTCGACGCTCGAGCTCGGAGTCAGCGACGTGATCTTCAAGCAGGCCACCGTGCGCGGCTTCTGGGGGAGCGCCGTGAGCCGCGACATGGACGACGCACTCCGCGCGCAGCTGTTCGCCGAGCTCTCCGAGCGGCTCGGCTCTGGGGAGCTCACGCTGCCCGTGTCCAGCGTGCACGGCTTCGACGATGTGCAGCAGGCAGTGCGTGCGAGCCTGACGCCCGGCCGCGTCGGCAAGGTGCTGCTGCGCCCCTGACGCGCTCCCGGCCGTTCGGGAAGGATGCGTAAGAGCATCGAGCGCCGCTCGACGACTTTCGACCCCGGATGGTCTCACCATGACACTGACGCGACGCGAACGCCTGCGCGACCTCCACACGAAGCTGCTCGTGGAGGAGCGCTCCCTGGATGCCGGAGCGCGCCGGCGGCTGTACGCGACGGCGGGCGTGCTCGTCGGCGTCGGCCTGGTCGGCTTCATCGTGCTCCTGGTCGGTGTCGTGACGCAGACCGGCATCGAGCGGCTGGACGAGCCGGTGGACGCATGGTTCGACGACCTGCGCTCACCGGCCACCACGCCGTTCATGATCGCGCTGGCCGTGATCTTCGGACCCGTCGCGCTGCCCATCATCGTGCTGGTCGTGACCGTGGTCTGGTCGATCGTCGCGAAGCACCTCTGGCGCCCACTGCTGCTCGCCGGGGGCATGGTCACCGGTGTCGTGCTCGCACAGGTCATCGCGCCGATCGTGCAGCACCCTCGCCCGCCGGTCGAGGACATGCTGTTCGGGCCGGACCACTCCTTCTCCTTCCCGTCCGGCCACGTGCTGGGAGCCTCCAACTTCTTCCTGCTGCTGGCGTTCCTGCTCGCGAGCCGGCTGCAGCAGCGGTGGTTCACGGCGCTGGCGGTCACCGTCGCGATCGTGATGGTCGTGACCCAGGCCGCCGGGCGCATCTACCTCGGCTACCACTACCTCAGCGACACCATGGCGTCGGTGACGCTGGCGATGATGATCCTCGGCTGCGTGATCGCGATCGACACGCGGCGCACCGTCAGGGTGCCGCCGGAGGAGCTGGAGCAGACCACCATCGTGCCTAGCGCCTGAACGGCGCGGCGGTCACGATTCAGCCCAGCGCGAGCGCCAGCAGGATCGGCACCGCCGCGTCGCGAGCAGGGGTATTGTTGTACTCAGCGCAACAACTCGGATTGTGCGCGAGGGGGGCATGCGTGCAGACGACCGGTCCCGTCGCCGTCCTGGAGCGCGCGACGGTGCGCTACGGCAGCACCGCAGCGCTCGAGAGCCTGACGCTCGAGATCCGCCGAGGGGAGATCCTCGGTGTCGTCGGCGAGTCGGGTGCGGGAAAATCCACGCTCCTCAACCTGCTCGATGCCGCGACGCATCCGACCTCCGGTCATGTGCGCATCCTCGGCACCGATCCGACGGTGCTCAGCGGCCGAGAGACGCGCCGGCTGCGACACCGGATCGGCATGGTGTTCCAGAGCTTCAACCTGCTCGCCAACCGCACGGCGCAGCAGAACGTCGCGCTGCCGCTGCGGTTGCAGCGCAGGAAGGATCCGGCGCTCGTGGCCGAGCTGCTCGACTACGTCGGGCTCGCCGATCGAGCCGATTCCTACCCGGCGCAGCTCTCGGGCGGTCAGCAGCAGCGCGTCGCGATCGCGCGGGCGCTCGTCACGCGGCCCGACCTGCTGCTCGCGGACGAGCCCACGAGCTCGCTCGACACGCGGGCGACGGAGGATGTGCTCGAGCTGCTCGCGGGCACGCGCCGCGACTTCGACACCACGGTCGTGCTCGTCACCCACGAGCTCGAGTCGGTGGGCGCGATCTGCGACCGGGCGGCGGTGCTCGAGCGCGGCGTGCTGCGGCGCGTCCTCCCCGTCGCGCGCAGCGCCGCTCGCGATGAGCGCGACAGCTACCTCGCGCACGTGGAGCGGGTGCTCGGCGCGTGAACGACCTCATCGCCACCATCACGGCCTCCCTCACCGCCAACGCCGACCAGATCGTGGTCGCGCTGGCCGAGACCGGCTTCATGCTCGCGTTCTCGCTCGCCGCCGCCGTGCTCATCGGACTGCCGCTCGGCGTGCTGATCTTCCTCACGCGGCCGGGTGGCGTGCGCGAGCAGCGCGCGCTGTGGGCGGCGGCCAACCTGTACGTGACGGTCGTGCGCTCGTTCCCCTTCCTGCTCTTCGTCGTCTTCCTGATCCCCTTGACGCGGCTGCTCTACGGCACGACGTTCGGCACCGGCGCCGCCACCTTCCCGCTCTGCTTCGTCGGCATCGCGATCTACGCGCGCCTCACCGAGCAGATCCTGCTCGAAGTGCCCTCCGGCGTGCTGCATGCCGCGCGCTCGATGGGAGCGGATGTGCCCCAGACCATCGTGCACTTCCTGCTGGTGGAGGGGCGCTCGGGTCTCGTCTACGCCCTCACCTCCGCGGCGATCAGCCTGATCTCCTACTCGACGGTGCTCGGCATCGTCGGCGGCGGCGGACTGGGCGACTTCGCCCTGCGCTTCGGCTACCAGGAGTACGACTACCCCCTCATGTACTCGACCATCGTCATCGTCATCGTCCTCGTGCTGCTGCTGCAGACCGCGGGCGAGAAGGTCTCCGCTCGCATCGACAAGCGCTGATGCGCTGCTCCATCCACTCAGAAAGGCACCCATGAGCATCCGCCCCCGTCACGCGCTCGTCGCGCTCACCTCCGCCGCGCTCGCCCTCACGCTGGGCGCCTGCGCGACGCCCGCCGATGGCGTCGACCCCGCTGCATCCGAGACCGTCACCATCCGGGTCGCCGCGACCGTCACCCCCATGACCGACGCGGTGGAGGCGGCCGCAGCGGTGATCGAGGAGGGCTACGAGGTCGAGCTCGTGCCCGTGAACGACTACGTGCAGCCCAACCTGCTGCTGCAGAACAGCGAGATCGACGCGAACGTGGTGCAGTTCGAGGGCTTCATGGAGGAGTTCAACGAGGCGAACGATGCCGACCTGGTGGTCGTGCAGCCCGTCTACGCGACCGTCGTCGCGTTCTACTCGAAGACGCTCAGCGACATCCAGGATCTGCCGCAGGGCGGCTCGATCGCGATCCCGAACGACAAGTCGAACGCCGCTCGCGCGCTGCAGCTGCTCGACGAGCACGGCATCATCACGCTCGACCCGGCCGTCGAGCGGTTCCAGGCTCGCGTCACCGACATCGTCGAGAACCCGCGCGAGCTCGAGATCATCGAGATCGACCTGCTGCAGCTCAACACCGCGTACGACGAGGCGGATGCGGTGTTCAACCTGCCGTCCTTCGCGCGTCAGCTCGGGCTGACGCCCGAGGCCGACGGGCTCGTGGTGGAGCAGGACCCGGCGTTCGAGGTCTCCCTCGTCACGCGATCCGACAACGCCGGTGCGCCCGAGATCGCGGCGCTCATCCGCGCCATCTCGAGCGACCACGTGCGCGAGGTGCTGGAGGAGCTGGGCGTGCCCGCCGCCTTCTGACGCGTCGGCGCGGGGCCCGATCAGAGGGCGCGCAGCACGATCGCGGCGTTGTGGCCGCCGAAGCCGAACGAGTTCGACAGCACCGTGCGCAGCGGCGCCGTGCGGCTCACCGCGCGGGCCTCGCCGGCGACGACGTCGAGCTGCGGGAACTCCGCGTCGTCGAGGTTGATGGTCGGCGGGATCGTCTGGTCGCGCAGCGCCATGAGCGACAGCGCGGCCTCGAGCGTGCCGGCCGCGCCCAGCAGGTGCCCGGTGGTCGACTTCGTCGACGTGACCGGCAGCGCTCCCAGCGTCGATGCGAAGACCTCGCCGAGGGCGGCGGCCTCCATCGCGTCGTTCAGCGGCGTGCCGGTGCCGTGCGCGTTGACGTGCTGGATGTCGCGGGGGTCGAGTCGCGCATCATCGATCGCCGCACGCATGGCAGCGGCCGCACCGCTGCCGTCCGGCCGGGGCGCGGTCGCGTGGAAGGCGTCGGAGGTCACGCCGTACCCGGCGAGCTCGCCGAGCGCGCTCGCGCCGCGGCGCCGCGCGTGCGCCTCCGACTCGACGAGCACCGCGACGGCGCCGGCCGACATGACGAACCCGCTGCGCGCGCGATCGAAGGGGCGGGATGCGCGATGGGGCTCGTCCTCGAAGCCGGCCGCGAGGGATCCCAGGGTCGCGTTCACGCCCAGGTTGACGCGGTTGAGGCAGTCGTCCGCGCCCACCACGAGCACCGCATCCGCGTACCCGTGGCGGATCGTGCGCAGCGCATCGCCCAGGCCGACGGTGCCGCTCGCGCAGGTCGCGGCCGTGCCGACGCTCGCGCCACGTGCGCCGTAGCGCTCGCTGAGGAACGCGGCGGCGGCATCCGGGCCCCCGGAGACGACGACGCCCGGCGGCACCCGCCGCGGCCCCTGCGCATCGAGCGCGCGCACGGCATCGTGCGTGAGGGCGACGGCGCCGGAGCCGGTCGCGATCGTGACGCCGAAGCGCGCGGGGTCGGCGGCCTCGAAGCCCGCCATGGCCTCGGCGGCGGCCGCGACCGCGTAGTGCGCGTGCCGATCGAGCCTGCGTGCGACCGCCCGGGGGAGGTGCGCGAGGGGATCGAAGCCGCGCACCTCGCCGCCGACCCGCACCGAGAGGTCGGAGACGTCGACCCCCTCGAGCGCACGGATGCCGCTGCGCCCGGCGACCACCCGGCTCCAGGTGGATGCCAGGTCGAGGCCGTTCGGCGTGATGGCGCCGAGCCCCGTGATGAGGGCGCGCGAGCCGGTCACAGCCGCTCCGCCCGACCGTGCTCGACGAGCGCGGTCACCTCGCCCCGGCGGATCTTGCCGCCCGCCGTGCGCGGGAGCGCATCGGCGCGGAAGTAGCGGCGCGGCACGAACTGCTCCGGCAGCAGCGCGCGGAGGGCACGCTGCATGACGGACTTCTCCGGCACCGCACCCGGCCCGCCCTCGACCACGGCCGCGACGATCGAGCCGAGCACGGCATCGGGCAGGGCGATCGCGCAGCACTGCTCGCATCCCGGCACGGTGGCGAGCGCTCGCTCGACCTGCGCGAGCGAGACCTTGTGGCCCCCGGTCACGGCGATGTCGCCGGCTCTCCCTGCCAGCACGATCGCGCCGTCGGCGAGCGATGCCAGGTCATCCACGCTCGACCAGCCGTCGGGGGCGGTGATGCGCTCGCGGCTGGTCGCGGAGAGATAGCGCTCGACCTGCGACGCCACGCGCACGTGCAGGGTGCCGATCTCGCCATCGGGCACGGGAGCGCCCGCCTCGTCGCGCACGCTCACCTCGACGCCGTCGAAGGGAGTGAGGCGGGTGCCGTCGCCGGCGTCGCTGTAGCCGATGAAGCCGATCTCGCTCGCGCCGTAGTAGCTGCGCAGGTGCGCCAGCGGGGCGACGTCCTGGAATCGGTCGCGGATGGCCCGGCTCTGGTTCGCGCCGCCGGTGATCACCCAGCGCAGCGAGGCGAGCGCGCTCGCACCCTCGGACGAGGGTCGACGCGCGGCTGCCGCGAGCGCCAGCAGCATCGACGGCACCCCGACGAAGCGCTCGATGCGGTGCCGCTCGATCGTGCGGGCTGCCTCGGCCGCGTCGAAGCGCGACTGCAGGAAGAGCGAGCCGCCCGTCGCGAGCACCTCGACGAGCGCGTAGAGCGTGAGGCTGTAGGAGACGGGGCCCGGTGCGATCGTCGCAATCCCCTCCCCGGCGAAGAGCCAGCGTCGGCTGACCCGCACGTTGATGTCCCAGCTGCCGCGAGTCCGCAGGAACCCCTTGGGAAGATCGGTCGTGCCGGAGGTGAACAGCAGCAGGAACGGCTCATCACGCGGCCGCACCTCCGGCCCCGCCGTCCGCGGTGCAGCGGCCGCTACCGCATCGAAGTCGGCCAGCGCGATGGTGCGGCCGTGCGCCACCGCGCGCTCGCCGAGTGCCGCCTCGAGCGCGAGGTCGTCCGTGATGACCAGGGCGGGACCGATCCGGTCGATCGTCTCGACCCGGTGCGACTGCGGCCAGAGCGGATCCAGCACGGCGACGACGGCACGGAAGGCGGTGACGCCGGCGATGAAGCGCGCCGCATCCACCGCCCTGGAGAGCGACACCGCGATGATCGGCACGCCGCCCGTCTCGGGGTCGCTCGGGCTCGCCGGTGCCTCGTCGCCCAGCAGCGCCTCGATGCCGGCGCGGATGCGGGCCGCCGCATCATGCAGCTGGCCGTACGTCCAGCGCTCGCCGTCGCCGGCGACCGCGAGCCGATCGGGATCGTCCGCGGCGAGCTCGATGAGCGTGCGGGTGAACGTCACTGCGCCAGTCTACGGAGCCGGGCTGAGGGTGCGCGGCCCTGGGCAGATCGTGCACCGGTGCGTACGTTGGGATCGTGAGCACCTTCGATGACGAACCGGCGCCCTACGCCGAGCGTCAGGCCGTCGCGCGTGGCTCGCTGACGCGGTGGTCGTGGGTCATCGCGGCGCTCGCGATCTTCCTCACCGCGGTGTTCGGCGTCGCGTTCGCGCCGGCGGGCACGACCGTCGCCGTCTGGTGGCCGGCGGCCGGCCTCTCGGTGCTGCTGGCGCTGCTGCACCGTGCGTGCCTGCCGCACGTGCTCCTGCTGGTGCTCGGCGTCACGGTCCTCGCCAACGCGGCCAGCGGCAGGCCGTGGGGCCTGTCGATGATCTTCGGCGTTGCGAACGCGGCAGAGGTCGCGGTGATCGCCGTGATCCTCAGCACCCCGGTGCGACGCTTCGAGCTCTCATCCCTGCGGGCGGGACTCAGGTTCGTCGTCGCGGTCGGGGCGGGCGCCGCCGCCGTCGGCGCGATCGCGGCCGCTGGCGTCGTGCTCCTCGAGGGCGGCGACTTCTGGCCGACGCTGCCGCTCGTGGCAGCCTCCCACGCGGCCGCGGTGAGCCTGCTCGCGCCGATCGGGGCGCTCCCGCGGCCGATCCCCGTGCGCGCCGGTCGCCTCGAGATGCTGCTGCAGAGCACGGCGCTCGCGCTGGTGATCGTGCTCGTCTTCCAGCCCGCGACGACGCTGCCGTTCGCCTTCGCGCCGTTCCCGTTCCTCGCCTGGGCGGCGCTGCGCTTCCCGATCCGGTTCGTCAGCGTCCAGACCATCGCCGCATCGCTGCTCATGCTCGTGCTCGCGCTCGACAGCGGGGGCCCCTTCCAGCAGCTGGCGCTCGACGAGACCGGCCGCGTCGCGATGTTCGAGCTGCTGCTGGTCACCGTGGCCGCCACCGTCGTCGTGCTCTCCTCCGCGCAGTACGAGCTGCGGGCGCTCGCGCGGCAGGTGGAGGCATCCAACCGGCTGCTCACCGGTGGCGTCATCGACGCCAGCATCGGGCTGATCATCGCCGAGCGCAGCGATGATCACACGCTCGTGCGCTGGGCGAACCGGACGGGCACCGCCATGCTCGCCGCCGAGCTCGCCGACGGCGTCTGGAACGGCCCGCTCCGCACAGCGGCCGCCGCGGCGCTGCGCACCGGCGAGCAGGTCACGGTCACCACCGACCGGGGACGCACCATCACCGTTGCGGCGAACGACGTGGCCGGCGGTGACCACCGCATCACCGTGCAGCTGCTCGACGTCACCACGCTGCTGCGCGCGAGGCAGGTGCAGATCGAGGCCGAGGTCGAGCGCGAGGCCGCGAGGTCGATACGCGCGGAGCTCGAGCGGCAGCGCGACGACTTCCTCATCACCACGAGCCACGAGCTGCGCACGCCGATCACGAGCATCGTCGGCTACGCGGGCCTGCTCACGGACGGCTCAGCCCTGAGCGACACCGAGCGCGGCTGGGTGCAGGTCATCGCCCGCAACGCCGAGCGGCTGTCGGAGCTCGTGGAGGATCTGCTGAGCTTCAGCAGGCTCTCGGCGGGGGAGGCGCAGGCGAGTCCCGAGCGCGTGCCGACGGACGCGCTGTTCGCGGAGGTCGCCGCGAACCTGCGGGTCGTGAGCGAGCAGAAGCGCATCGCCGTCGAGCTCGCTCCCGGCGACCACGCGGTGTTCGCAGCGCGCCACGACGCGATCCGCATGGTCTCCAATCTGGTGGTGAACGCCTGCAAGTTCACGCCGGAGGAGGGATGGATCCGGCTGAGCGCCCAGGAGGAGGACGACGCCGTGCGCATCACCGTCGCCGACAGCGGCCCGGGGATGCACCAGGACGAGCTCGAGCGCGCCTTCGAGCGCTTCTACCGGGCACCCAGCGCCGAGCGCGACAACGTCCAGGGCACGGGGCTCGGTCTCGCGATCGTCTCGGAGCTCGCACGCCGCAACAGCGGATCGGCGCGCCTGCGGCCCGGCGACAGCGGAGGGCTCGTCGCCGAGCTGCTGCTGCCGGCGGCCAGGTAGGCGCTACGCGCCCGCGAGCGCCTGCTCGAGGTCGGCGATGAGGTCCTCCGGGTCCTCGAGCCCGATGGAGAGCCGCAGCACGCCCGCGTTCGGCTTCGCCTCCGCCGCGACCGGCCGGTGCGTGAGCGAGGCGGGGTGCTGGATGAGTGAGTCGACGCTGCCGAGCGAGACCGCGTGCGTGAAGAGCCGCACGCCCTCTGCGACGGCGGCGGCGCGCGCGGCGGAGCCGACGTCGATCGACAGCATCGAGCCGGGGCCCGACATCTGCCTGCCCGGTCCGACCAGCCCCGCGGGGTCGCTGCCGGCGAGTCCCGGATAGCGCACCTCGTGCACGCCCGGCATGGCCGCGAGCGCATCGGCGACGCGCTGCGCGTTGGCCTGCTGCGCGCGCACGCGCAGCGGCAGGGTCTGCAGGCCGCGGTGCATCAGGTACGCGCTGAACGGATGCGCGATGGCTCCCGTGATGGCGCGCACCGGCCGGATCGCCTGCGCCCACTGGGCATCACAGGCGACGACACCGCCCATGACGTCCCCGTGGCCGCCGATGTACTTCGTCGCGGAGTGCAGCGAGAGCGCGACGCCGTGCTCGAGCGGGCGCTGGAGCACGGGGGTCGCGAAGGTGTTGTCGACCAGCACCGGGGCGTCACCCGCCGCGGCGACGAGCGCTGCGAGGTCGATGAGCTCGAGGGTGGGGTTCGCGGGGGTCTCGGCGATGACCAGGCCGGTGTCGGCGCGCACCGCGCGCTCCACCTGCTCCACGGAGTCGACGAAGGTGGTCTCGGTGCCCAGCAGGCCCGTGGCGAGCAGGTGGTCGGTGCCGCCGTAGAGCGGCCGCACCGCCACCACGTGCGTGCCGCGTCGCTGCCTGGCGGCGGTGAGGACCGCGGTCGTCGTCGCCATCCCCGAGGCGAACGCCACGGCGCATTCGGCGCCCTCCAGCGCCGCGAACGCCCGCTCGAAGCGCGCGACGGTCGGGTTCCAGAGCCGCTGGTATACGGCGCTGGAGTCGGAGGGATCACCGCCGGTCGCACCGATCTCGTACGCCTCGCCGCCGGCATCGACACCGGGCAGCGGGTTCGTGGTCGAGAAGTCGATCGGGGTTGCGTGCACGCCCAGCGACTGGAAGTCCTCGCGGCCTGCATGCACCGCGAGCGAGTCGAGTCGGAGGCGAGCGTCATTGCTCGTCGTCATGCCTTCGATCATGCCTCACACCCGAGGTGTTGGTCGACCGTGCGCGGTGCGTCGTCGCGCATCGCGCCGATCGCTCGCGCTGACGGCGAGCACGGACGGCTAGCGCCGGCCCGGAGTCGCGGGGGGATCGGGCAGCACCGGGCCGGGCACGGGTGCCGGATCGACCGGCGGCGTCGGATCGACCGGTGGCTCCGGCTCGGTCGGCGGCGCAGGATCCACGGGCGGCTCCGGCTCGGTCGGCGGCTCCGGCTCCGGCAGCACAGGGGCCGGCAGCGATGGCGTGGGCCCGACCGGCGGCGAGGGAGGCGATGTCGGGGCCGTCGTCGGCGGCGCCGGCGCGGGGCTCGGCTGCGGCTGCGGGGCGGGCAGCGCGGTGCCGGGCGGAGCCACGGGTGCCGGCGGCGTCCTGGACGGCCGGGCCACCGGGCGTGCGTCGCTCGCGACGAGCGCGGCCTGCGCCTGCTGCGACTGCGCCGCGAGCGCAGCCGACGCCTGGGCGTCGCCCTCGGCCTCGAGCTGCCATGCCTCGGTCATCCAGACCGCGGCGACGTGCAGGGTGATCCCCTCGACGAGGTCGAGCACCGCCGATGGCGTGTGCGCACCGCCGGTGATCGCGAGCAGCTCGGTCAGGTGCCGGTCGGCGTCCCGCAGGCTCGCCTTCGCCTGCTCGGGAGCGAGGGGGAGCGCCGCCTGCAGCGCGGACAGGCCCGTGCGGCTCCGGGCCAGCGCGACGGCGGAGCGCTCAAGCGAGGCGAGCGCGGCCTCGAAGCGATCGATGCGGCTGTCATCGAAGTCCCGTGGATCGCCGAGTGCGTCCAGCTGGCGCGCGAGGGCATCCGCGCGCTCGGCGGTCACGCCAGCGATCGGCTCGCGGTCGGCGGCCGTGGCGGTGACGCACGCCTCCGACACGTCGAACGACGCGGGATCGTCGGATGCGGCGGCGCGGGCACGCCACGCGTCAGCCAGCTCGCGATCGGCAGCCGTGACGAACTCGTCGGTGCCGATCGCCGTCAGCAGCGACTGCCGATCCTCGTCGAAGGCTGCGCGGTCGGGCGAGGGCAGCACCCATTCGGCACCGCGGACGTGCTTCGCGGCGGTGAGCACATCCGTTGCCCTGCCCTCGAGCTCCACGACGCTCACGATGCGCTCGGCGAGCTCGCAACCGGCCAGCTCGTGCTCGACGTGCCAGGCCTCGATCCGAGCGGCGATGTCTCCGGCGCGCGCCTGCGAGCTCCAGGCGACCGCGGAACCGGCGATGATGATGGCCGATGCCGCCGCCGCGGCGATCCCGGCGGTCCAGCGCCTGCGCCGTCGACGTCGACGCAGCTCGACGAGTACCGCAGCGCGCCGGCGCGCCTCCTCGTCGGTCGATCGCGAGATCTCGCGCTCGGGGTGCTCGTCCACGGTCGAAGTCCTCGCGTTCATGCCGGTTGTGCACGTTCATGGTACGCGACGGCCGATGCCGCCCGGCGGCAGCCGAGCGGTGCGGCGCCACGGCACCGCGGATGCTTGGATCGAGGCGTGAACCTCCTCGCTCAGCCGCTGCGCATCGGCAGCTTCGAAGCCCCCAACCGCATCATGCAGGCCGCGCACTCGAAGCAGTTCTCCGACCGGGTCGAGTCCGACCGCGAGACCGCCTACTTCGTGCGCAGAGCGCGCGGAGGCTGCGGGCTGTTCGTCGCCGGCAACCACCTCGTGCACCCCACGGCATCGACGCGCGGCTTCGAGGACGCCTGGCGTCCGGAGGCCGTCGAGGCGAACCGGCGGATGACCGGAGCGATCCACGACGCCGGCGCGCGCGTCCTGGTGCAGCTCAACCACCACGGCGCGCAGGCCGCGCCGGAGGGACCCGACGGGCCGCGCCCGGTGTTCGCCCCCAGCCGCATCCTCTCGCCGTCCACCGGCGTGGCGACGCGCGCCGCGAGCGAGCGCGACATCGCGGGCTTCGTGGCGGCGTGGGCGGATGCGGCGGAGCGCTCGCGGCTGGGAGGCTTCGACGGCGTCGAGATCCATCTCGCGCACGGCTACCTGCTGCATCAGTTCCTCAGCCCGCTCTACAACCGGCGGACGGACGCCTACGGGGGCGACCTCGAGGGTCGCACGCGGTTCCCGCGCGAGGTGCTGCGCGCCGTGCGCGACCGCGTCGGCAACGACTTCACCGTCGGCATCCGCATCGTCGTGAACGAGCACAACGACGCCGGGCTCGACGCTGCGGCGTGCCGCGAGATCGTCGCCGCGCTGCGGGAGGAGGCGCGCATCGACTTCCTGGACACGGCCGCAGGCGGCTACCACGACGTGCACTGGGTGTTCCCGACGTCGGCGATGCCGGCCGCGTGGCTGCGCGATGACGTGGCCGCGCTCAAGCGCGCGAACCCCGATATCCCGGTGTTCGGCGTGGGCAGCGCGACGAGCGTCGAGGAGGCCGAGGAGGTGCTCGCGAGCGGCATCGCCGACATGGTGGCGCTCACGCGCGGGCAGCTCGCCGATCCGGATCTGGCGACCAAGCTGCTGACGGGCGCGACCGACGACATCCGCCACTGCATCCGACTGAACCAGGGCTGCCTGGGGCGAGGCAGCCAGGGCCTCGCGGTGTCGTGCACGGTCAACCCCGCCGCCGGGCGAGAGCTCGAGCAGCGACCGCGGCGCGCCGCGAGGCCCGCTCGGTGGACGGTCGTAGGCGGGGGGCCGGCGGGGCTCCGAGCGGCGGTCGACCTCGCGGGGCTCGGGCACACGGTTACGCTGCTGGAGCGCGAAGCGGAGCTCGGAGGCCAGCTGCGGCGCGCAGCGCGCGTGCCCGGACGAGGATCGGTGGCGCTGCTGGTCGCCGATCTCGAGCGCGAGGCCCGGGCCGCCGGCGTCGAGCTGCGACTGGGCACCGCCGCGTCGATCGAGGCGATCGCTGCGACCGAGCCCGCGGGGGTGCTGCTGGCGACGGGTGCCGTCGCGCCAGCGGCGAGCGCGCTCGCGGTCGATGGCGCCTTCACGGGTCCGCGGCCCACGACCGTCGACGCGTTCACGGCCATGGACGACCCCGCGTCCCTCGGAGATCGGGTGCTCGTCATCGATGACGACGGCACGGCCTACGCCTCGGGTGTGCTGCTGAGCCTCGTGGACGCCGGCGCCGCGGTGCAGGTCGTGACGCCGTTCGAGCAGCTGCTGCCGCACGTGGGCACGGGCTACGAGCGGCAGCTGGTGCTGCGCACGCTCGCCCGTGGGCGGTTCGACCGGATCACGAGCGCGAGCGTCCGCGCGGACGCGCGCTCGACGGTCGCGGTCGATCTGCTGACGGGGGCAGCGCTGCCGCTGCCGTCGCCGACCGCGATCGTCGCGCTCACGCCGCGGCAGTCGGCCACCGTCGACGATCTGGATTGCGAGGCGCTCGAGGCAGCGCTGGGGATCCCGGTCGCCGTCGTCGGCGACGCGGTCGCGCCGCGAGGCATCGATGCCGCCATCGCCGAGGCCTGGCGCTTCGCGCTCTCGACCGCCAACTGACGATCCGCGGGATCGCTGGCGGGCGGGCGAGCACTGGGCCATGCTGGCCTCGGGGGCCGAGCGGCCGCCGAGAGGAGCCCACGATGACGACGGTGCTGAACCCCTACCTGGCCTTCGAGCGCGACGCGCGCGAGGCCATGAACTTCTACCACGGCGTCTTCGGCGGCGACCTGGTCGTGACGACGTTCGCCGAGGGCGGCATGCAGCACGATCCGGGCGACGCCGCCCGCGTCATGCACTCGCAGCTGACCACCGCAGAGGGCCACACCATCATGGCGAGCGATACGCCCTCGGACGTCGAGCCGACGATCCGCGGTCAGCAGATCTCCATCTCCGGCGATGACGCCGAGCGGCTCGCGCGCTACTGGGAGGCGCTCAGCGACGGAGCGCACGTCGACGCGCCGCTCGAGCGTGCGCCATGGGGCGACACCTTCGGGATGCTCGTCGATCGCTGGGGTGTCACCTGGATGGTGAGCATCGCCAGCGACGTCGCGCGCTCCGACGCGTAGCGCAGCGACTCAGGCCGGTCCGCCCGAGGCGGTGTCCTCTTCGGTCTCGGGGTCGTGCATCGATGCCGAGGTCGACGTGCGCTCGTGGGTCTCGGTGTGCTCGTGCTCCTCGTGCGCACCGTCGCCGTCGGTGTGCTCGGTGTGCTCGTGCTCCTCGTGGTGCTCGTGCTCGCTCATGCTTGCCTCCTGTCGTCGGGTCTCCTTTCTAGCGGGAACCCGCCCGTGAGGCGAGCGGTCAGCGCACGGGCACCACGCCCATCGAGTCCAGCAGCGCTCGGATGCGCCGCTCGATCTCGTCGCGGATCGGTCGCACCGCCTCGATGCCCTGCCCCGCGGGATCCTCGAGGGCCCAGTCCTCGTACCGCTTGCCCGGGAAGATCGGGCACGCGTCGCCGCACCCCATCGTGATGACCACGTCGGACTGCCGCACGGCCTCGACGGTCAGCACCTTGGGGCTCTCGGCGGTGATGTCGATCCCGACCTCGCGCATCGCCTCGACGGCCGTGGGGTTGATCTGGTCGGCCGGGATCGAGCCGGCAGAGCGCACCTCCACCACGTCGCCGGCCAGCGCCCGCAGGAAGCCGGCGGCCATCTGCGATCGGCCGGCGTTGTGCACGCACACGAACAGCGCACTGGGGGAGTCGGCCCTCGGGGCAGTCGTCATGGGCTCATTGTCTCCCGCGCGGGTGTTCCGCGCAGCACGGCGTGGTCGATGCCGGGCGCCGCGAGTACGCTGGCGGGGTCGTACCCCATCCGCGAAGGAGCAGCCCCATGCCCGAGACGATCATCGCCGGCTACGCCCGCACCCCGTTCGCCAAGTTCCTCGGCCAGCTGGCGCAGACCCCCTCGACCGAGCTGGGCGCGCACGCCGCGAAGCATGCGCTCGAGAAGGCCGGCGTCGACCCGGCAGCGGTCGACGCCGTGATCGTCGGCCAGGTGCTGCAGGCCGCGGTCGGGCAGAATCCGCCGCGCCAGACCGCGGTGGCCGCCGGCATCCCGATGACCGTGCCGGCGCTGGGCGTCAATGCCGTGTGCCTCTCCGGCACCGAGGCGATCGTGACCGGGCACCGGATGATCCAGCTCGGCGAGGCAGACGTGGTCGTCGCGGTCGGCCAGGAGTCGATGTCGCTGGCACCCCACGCGGCCCCCATGCGCTCGGGCAGCAAGTTCGGCAGCACGACCCTCATCGACACCATGCAGTTCGACGGGCTGACGGATGCGTTCGACCGCGTCGCCATGGGCGAGTCGACCGACCAGTACAACGGCGCCTTCGAGGTCACTCGCGAGCAGCAGGACGCGTTCGCCGCCGCCTCCCACGCGCGCCTCGTGCGCGCGCAGGACGAGGGCTCGCTCGAGGACGAGATCGTGCCGATCGAGGCGAAGGCCGGTCGCAAGACCGTCACGGTCGCAGCCGACGACGGCGTGCGGGCGGAGACGACTCTCGAGTCGCTCGCGGGCCTCCGCCCCGCATTCACGAAGGACGGCACGGTGACGGCCGGCAACGCATCCCAGATCACCGACGGCGCGGCCGCCGTCGTGCTCGTCTCGGACGCCTACGCAGCCGCGCACGGCATCACGGGCCTCGCGAGGATCCTCTCGACCGGCTTCGTCGCGGGTGCCGACGTGTCGCTGCACTCGCAGCCCGCGGACGCGATCGCGCAGGCGCTCGAGCGCGCCGGCAGGACGACCGACGAGCTCCGTGCTGTCGAGATCAACGAGGCCTTCGCAGCCGTCGGCGTCGTCTCGACGCGGCAGCTGGGCGTCGACCCCGAGATCGTGAACGCCAACGGCGGGGCGATCGCCATGGGTCACCCCATCGGCGCCTCCGGCCTGCGCATCGTCGGTCACCTGGCGCGCAGGCTGCAGCAGCTCGGCGCAGGCTCGATCGGCGCGACCGGCATCTGCGGCGGTGGCGGCCAGGGCTCTGCCGTCGTGCTCGAGGCGATCTGAGGCTTCCGCGCTGGGGTTTCCGCCATGAGCGGATCGGCATCCGCGCGCGCACCCGTCCGGCATACGCTGGACGGGTGCGTCTGTCTGTGCTGGATCTTGCCCCCATTCACCCCGGAGAGACGGCGGCGCAGAGCCTCGCCGGGTCCGTCGAGCTCGCGCAGGCCGCTGAGCGGCTCGGATTCGCCCGCGTGTGGTACGCCGAGCACCACAACATGGCGACCATCGCGTCGAGCGCCACGAGCGTGCTGATCGCCCACGTGGCAGCCCACACCTCGACCATCCGACTGGGCGCCGGCGGCGTCATGCTGCCGAACCACTCGCCGCTCGTGATCGCCGAGCAATTCGGCACGCTCGCCGAGCTGCACCCCGGCCGCATCGACCTCGGCCTCGGGCGCGCACCCGGCACCGATCAGCGCACCTGGGCGGCGCTGCGCCGCGACATCCGCGCCTCCGAGCAGTTCCCGCAGGATGTCGTCGAGCTGCGCGGCTACCTCGCGGGCGCGTCGGTGGTGCCCGGCATCACCGCGGTGCCCGGCCACGGCACGAGGGTGCCGCTGACGATCCTCGGCTCTTCGCTGTTCGGCGCGCAGCTCGCCGCGGCCCTCGGTCTGCCGTACGCGTTCGCCTCGCACTTCGCGCCCGACGCGCTGCACCAGGCGGTGGCCGTCTACCGCGAGCGCTTCCAGCCCAGCGAGCAGCTCGAGGCGCCGTACGTGATCGCCGGCATCAACGCCGTCGTCGCGGACACCCGCGAGGACGCCGAAGCGATGCACCGCGACGCGATCCGCGCTCGCGTGCGCGGCATCCTGCTGCGGGACAGCCCGGTCGCGCAGCAGGTGGGCGACGACGAGCTCGACGCGCTCGCTCGCAGCCCCCAGGCAGCCGGCATCATGAAGATGGCGCAGCACACCGCGATGGGGACGGGCGATGCGGCGACCGCGACCCTGCGCCGCTTCCAGGTCGGGGCCGACGCCGATGAGCTGATCATGGCGGTGCACGGGCAGACCTCGCAGCGCGTGCGCGCACTCGAGCTGCTCGAGACCGCTGGCGCGCTCGGCGACGCGGCGTGACCTAGCCGCGCACCGCGCGGCTCGAGGACCCCTGCAGGACGATCGGGCCGAGGGGCTCGTCCTGCAGCGTGCGCACGAGCGCGGCCGCGACGCTGATGGCGATGACCGCGGGCTGCTTGCCTCGCAGCTCCGGCAGCCCGATGGGGCTCGTGATGGTGTCGATCGCCGCCTCCGTGTGGCCCGCCTCCCGCAGCCGCTTGCGGAACCGCTGCCACTTGGCCGACGAGCCGATCACGCCGACCGATCCCAGGTCGCCGCGGCGCAGCGCCGCCTCGCACAGCACGAGATCCTCGGCGTGGTCATGGGTGAGCACGAGCACGTGGGCGTCGACGGGCAGCGAGGCAAGGGCGGTCTCGGGTGCGGGGGCGTGGGTGAGCCGCACGTCGGCGAGGGCATCGGCCAGCCCAGCGCTCGCCATCTGCTCGACGTAGGCCGCGCGGCTGTCCACCAGGTGCACGCGCAACGGCAGCCGCGACAGGATGCGACCGAGCTCCTGCCCGACGTGGCCGAGGCCGAACACCGCGACGACCGGACGGGCGGGCAGCGGCTCGAGCAGCACCTCCACCTCTCCGCCGCAGCACTGGCTCCCATGCTCGTTCGCGGCGTGCTCATTGAGCGCGATGCGGAACTGCTCCGACGCCGAGGTGCCCGCGGCCAGCAGCGCCCGAGCGCGCGCGACCGCGCTCGCCTCGAGGTTGCCGCCGCCGATGCTGTCCCACGCGTCGTCCGAGGCGACCACCATCTTCGCGCCCGCCTCCCTGGGGGTGTGGCCGCGCGTGCCCGTGACGGTGATCAGCACCGCCGAGCGACCCTCGTCCCGGAGGCGCTGGAGCGCGCGCAGCCAGTCCACGGCTACGCCCCGCCGGCCTGTCGGGCAGTCTCGATCGCCCAGAAGACCGCTTCGGGGGTCGACGGGCAGGCGAGCTCCACCGCGTGGCCTGCAGGCCCGAACGCGGCAACCGCGTGCCGCAGCGCCTCGCGGATGCTGAACGCGAGCATGAGCGGCGGCTCGCCGACCGCCTTGGAGCCGTACACGACGCCATCCTCCGTGGCTCGCTCGAGCATGTGGACATGCAGCTCGAGCGGCATCTCCGAGAACGACGGCAGCTTGTAGGTGCTGGCGGACTGCGTGATGAGGCGGCCGCGCTCCTCGCCGTCCGAGGTGTTCCAGCGCAGCTCCTCCAGCGTGAGCCACCCCGTTCCCTGCACGAAGCCGCCCTCGATCTGCCCGAGGTCCACGAGCGGCGAGAGGCTGTCGCCCGCGTCGTGCACGATGTCCGTGCGCAGGAAGCGGTACATGCCCGTGAAGCCGTCGACCTCCAACTCGGAGACCGCGGCCCCGTAGGCGAAGTACTTGAACGGCTCGCCCTGCATCCTGATCGGATCCCAGTGCAGGCCCGCGGTGCGGTAGTAGCCGGCGGCTGACAGCTGGGTGCGCCGCAGGTAGGCCTCCTGCACGAGCACCGGCCACGGCACCGACGCGGCGGTGCCGACCGCGGTGACCGAGCCGTCGGAGAAGCGCACGTCGGAGGCGTCGGCGCCGAGACTGTCCGCGGCGACCGGGAGCAGCCGAGCACGGATCTGCTCGCAGGCATCCTTCACCGCGCCGCCGTTCAGGTCGGCGCCGGTGCTCGCGGCGGTGGCGGAGGTGTTCGGCACCTTGTCGGTGCGCGTGGGTGCGAGGCGCACAAGGCCCAGCGGCACGCCGAGCGCGGTGGCCGCGACCTGTCGCATCTTCGTGTGCAGGCCCTGGCCCATCTCGGTGCCGCCGTGATTGATGAGCACCGAGCCGTCCTTGTAGACGTGCACGAGCGCGCCAGCCTGGTTGTAGGCCGTGTGGTTGAAGGAGATGCCGAACTTCACCGGCGTCAGCGCGAGGCCGCGCTTCCGGTGCGGGTGCGCGGCGTTGAAGTCGGCGACGCTCGCCCGGCGGGCGTCGATGCCGGCGCGCTCGCTCACCTCGTCGACGACGAGCCGCAGCCGCTCGGCGTGCCGGACCTCCTGCCCGTAGGGCGTGTGCTGCCCCGGGGCGTAGAGGTTGCGCCGTCGCAGCTCGGTGGCGTCGATGCCGAGCAGCGGTGCGCAGCGGCCGAGGATGTCCTCGAGCACGAGCATGCCCTGCGGTCCGCCGAAGCCGCGGAACGCCGTCTGCGACGTCTTGTTGGTCAGCGCGACCCGCCCCGCGAGCTCGACGTCCGGCACGAAGTAGGCGTTGTCGACGTGGCAGAGGGCGCGCTGCAGCACCGGCTCGGAGAGATCCAGGCACCACCCGCCGTCGGAGGTGAGGGTTGCGCGCAGCGCTTCGAGGCGGCCCTCGTCGTCGAAGCCGACCTCCCAGGTGGCGTGGAACGGATGCCGCTTGCCGGTCATCGTCATGTCCTGCGTGCGGTTCAGCCGCATGCGCACCGGACGGCCCGTCAGCACGGCGCCGAGCGCCGCGACGGCTGCCAACCCGTGCGGCTGCCACTCCTTGCCGCCGAAGCCGCCGCCCATGCGCAGGCACTGCACGGTGACATCGTGACTGCGCAGGCCCAGCACCTGCGCCACGATCTCCTGTGTCTCCGAGGGGTGCTGCGTGCTGCTGTGCACGAAGACCTGCCCGGCCTCGTCCAGGTGCGCGATCGCCGCGTGCGTCTCCAGGTAGAAGTGCTCCTGGCCGCCGAACTCGATCGCGCCGGAGAAGCGGTGGGATGCTCGGGCCAGGCCCGCGGCCGCGTCGCCCCGTGCCACGATCGGCTGCGCGCCCTGGAAGGACTGCGCCTCGATCGCCTCGGTCAGCGTCAGCAGCGAGGGGAGCGGCTCGTAGCTGACCTCCACGGCGTCGGCGCCCAGCCGGGCCGCCTCGAGGGTCTCGCCGAGCACCCAGCACACGGCGTGCCCGAAATACATCACCTCGTCGGGGAACAGCGGCTCGTCCCGACGCACCCCGGCGTCGTTGAGCCCCGGCACGTCGGCGCCCGTGAGCACGCGCACGACACCGGGCACGGCGAGCGCGCCGTCGGTGCGCAGCGCGCGCACCCGCGCGTGTGCGTGCGGCGCCTGCAGCGGCCAGGCGTGCAGTGCGCCGGGCATCCGCGGCAGCAGATCGTCGGTGTAGAGCGCCGTGCCGGTCACGTGCAGGTCCGCGCTCTCGTGGGGGACCGCGCGCCCGACCACCGGGTTCGCGGGGCGTTCGGACAGTGCCGTGGTCATCCCGTCACGCTCCCGCGCGCAGCCGCAGCAGCGACTGGCCCAGCATGGCGCTGCGGTAGCGGGCGCTGGCCCGATGGTCGTCCATCGGCGTGCCCTCCTCCTGCAGGATGGCCGCGGCCTGCCGCGCGGTCTCGTCGTTCCAGGTGCGCCCGATCAGGGCCCGCTCGGTCGCCAGCGCCCGGATCGGTGTTGCGGCAACACCGCCCAGGCCGATGCGCGCCTGCGCGATGCGACCGTCCTCGAGCGTCAGCGCGACCGCGACCGCGACCGCCGAGATGTCGTCGAAGCGGCGCTTCGAGATCTTGTGGAATGCCGACAGCGACGCCAGCGGCAGCGGGATCCGCACGGCGCGGATCACCTCACCCGCGTCGAGCAGCGTCTGCCGGTAGCCGGTGAAGTAGTCGGCGACGGGCACCGCGCGCTCGCCGGTCGAGGAGGCCAGCAGCAGCGTCGCATCCAGTGCGAGCAGCACCGGTGGGCTGTCGCCGATCGGCGAGCCGGTGCCCAGGTTGCCGCCGATGGTCGCGGCGTTGCGGATCAGGCGCGACGCGAAGCTGTCGATCAGCTGGTCGAGGATCGGCACCCGACCCCTGAGCTCGAGCTCGACCTCGCTGAGCGTGAGCGCCGCTCCGATCTCGATCGCGTCGTCGCGGATCTCCAGCCCGCGCAGCTCCTGCAGCCGATCGATCGCGAGCAGCAGGGGAGGGCGCGTGTGGCGGAGGTTGCGCTCCACCCCCGTGTCGGTCGCGCCCGCCACCAGCAGCGCATCCGGATGCGCCTGGAGGAGCTCGGTCAGCTCGTCCAGATCCGCGGGGCGCTGGAAGGTGCCGAGGTCGGTGCTCACGCGGGTGGCGCACGGCGCGGGTGCCGCCGTCTGCCGGCGCTGCGCGAGCAGATCGTCGGCTCCCGGGTCGCCGAGGGCGAAGGCTGCGTCGCGAATGGGGCGGTAGCCGGTGCACCGGCACAGGTTGCCGCTCAGCGCATGGAGGTCGAACCCGTTCGCGCCCCGCTCGTGGTCGGTCGCCGCCTCGGCCGGCGGCGCTGCGGGTGCTCGATCGGGGCGGTAGAACTCTGCGGCCATCGCGCACACGAATCCCGGCGTGCAGTAGCCGCACTGCGAGCCGCCGCGCGCTGCCATCTCCCGCTGCACCGGGTGCAGCTCGCCTTCGGTGCCCGCGCTCGGGGCGGTGCCGAGTCCCTCGGCGGTGACGATCTCCTGGCCGTCGAACGCGAGCGCCGGTGGCAGGCACGCGTTCACGGAGGTCCAGCGCGTCCGTCCGGCGGCATCCGGTCGGGCCACGAGCACGGCGCAGGCGCCGCACTCGCCCTCGGCGCAGCCCTCCTTGACGCTCGTGCGCCCCTCAGCCCGCAGCCAGTCCAGCAGGCTCGTGTGCGGCCCCGCCGCGTCCGCGGTGCGCGGGGCACCATCGACCGTGATCGCGATAGCACCCATCCGTCGTCTCCCTCTGCAGCTGCCACGAGCGACTCCGGCCGTGGGGCTCTGCGGTGACGTCGAGCATAGGCCCGTCGTCCTCCAGACGGAACCTCGCACCCCTCTGGCGCGCCGTCGAGTCAGGGCGTGGCGGCTGCTCGCTCAGTCACCGCGCGAGGCCGTAGCGCTGCCCGAAGCGCGCGAGGATCGTCTGCGGGTGGGCGACGCGGGCGGCGCGGCCGGCCGCGACGAGGTCGTCGACCTCCTCGGGGGAGAAGTAGCCGTGATCCCGATAGGTGCGGATGCGCTGCTCGAGCCCGAGGTGGTCGAGCTCCGGGTGGAACTGGGTGCCGACGACGTGTTCGCCGACGCGCAGCATGTGGACGCAGGTCGCCGAGACGGCGAGGGTCGTCGCACCCTCCGGGGATTCGGCGATGCCCTCCTTGTGTCCGCCGAAGGCGGTGAACGAGCGCGGCAGGCCGTCGGTGAGCCAATCGTGGCCGACCAGGCTGATCTCGACCGGCGCGACCGACTCGGCGATGCCCCGCACCATCCGGCCGCCGAGCGCGTGCACGATGGCGCCGAGCCCCAGGCACGCCCCGAGATAGGGCACGTCGTCGCGGATCACCTGCCTCGCGAGCTCCGTGAGCCACGCGGTCGTCCTGGCGTGCGCGGGCTCGCGCCCGTGCTCGTCGCTGAAGTTCGGCGGCCCGCCGCCGACCAGCACGCCGTCCACGCTCCGCAGGTCGATCGCCGGCTGCGCTCGGTCGAGCCGCACCCGTCGCACGCGCGCCTCGTCGAGCGAGCCGAAGCGCACCATCGCCTCCAGCTCCGCGTCGGCGACCTCGTCCTCCGGTCGTGCCTGGACGATCAGGATCTGCCTCATGCGCTGCCTCGCTCCGCTCGGGTCCCGTCCGCTGCCCAGATGCCGCTCGATCCGCGGCGGTGCGAGCCGAGCAGGTGGGTGTCGACGATGCCGACGGCCTCCATGAGCGCGAACATCGTGGTGGGGCCCACGTGCGCGAAGCCGCGACGGCGCAGCTCCTTCGCGAGCGCGATCGACTCAGGGCTCGTGGTCGGCACGTCGGCGCCGGTCTCGGGCATCGGCGTCGTGGCCGGCTGGAACGACCAGATGAGCGCCGCCAGTCCCTGCTCCTCGCGCAGCGCGACCGTGGCGCGGGCGTTCTGGATCGTGGCGTCGATCTTGCGCCGATTGCGCACGATGCCGGCGTCCGCCATCAGCCGCGTCGCGTCCGACGCGCCGAAGCTCGCGACGGCATCCGGATCGAAGCCCGCGAACGCCTCCCGGAACGCGCCTCGCTTGCGCAGGATCGTCGCCCACGACAGCCCCGATTGGAACGCCTCGAGCGAGAGGCGTTCGAACAGGCCCGTCTCGTCGCGCACCGGCATGCCCCACTCATGGTCGTAGTAGTCGCGCAGCATCGTGTCGGCGGCGGCCCACGCGGGGCGCGCGAGGCCGTCCTCGCCGACGATGGGGTGCATGCGCTCCAGGCTAGCCGTGCGGCCGGCGCGGCCCCGCGTAGGCTGGATCGGTGCAGCGGGAAGCGGTGGGTCGCGCGTGGAGGGAAGGCGTCTCTGTGGCCGTCGCCACGAGCGCGTACGGGCTCTCCTTCGGGGCACTCGCGATCGCGAGCGGGCTGGACCTCTGGCAGACCGTGGTGCTGAGCCTGCTGATGTTCTCGGGCGGCTCGCAGTTCGCCTTCATCGGCGTGGCCGCCTCCGGCGGGGCGCTCGCGGGGGTGGCGAGCGCCGCGATGCTGGGGCTGCGGAACGGTCTCTACGGCATGAGCATGCGCCGGGTGCTGCAGCCGCGGATGGCGATGGTGCCGCTCACGGCGCACGTCACGATCGACGAGTCCACGGCGGTCGCGCTCGCCCAGACGAGCCCTGCCGCGCAGCGCGTCGGCTTCTGGGTGACGGGCATCGGCATCTACCTGGGCTGGAACCTCGCCACCCTGGCCGGCGCGCTGCTCGGGGATCTGCTCGGCGACCCCAAGCAGTGGGGGCTGGACGCGGCGGCCGCCGCGGCGTTCGTCGGTCTGCTGTGGCCGCGGCTGCGGACGCGGCAGGCCGTTGCGGTGGCCGCGGCGAGCGCCGTGCTCGCCGCGGCGCTGCTGCCGGTCGTGCCCGCGGGCATGCCCGTCATCGTCGCCGCGACGGTCGGCATCCTGGTCGGCGTGACGAACGCGTTCGGGCCCAGGCACGAGGCGGCGCTGCCGGACACCGGCGGGCCGGACCACGCTGCGGGGAGGCACTCGTGACGCTCTGGCACGCCATCCTGCTCGCCTCCATCGCCGTGCTCGCCATCAAGCTGGTCGGCTACGCGGTGCCGCAGCGGGTCTTCGAGCAGCCGCGCCCGCGGCGCACGCTCGAGCTGCTCACCGTGTCGCTGCTCGCGGGCCTCGTCGCTGTCCAGGCGCTCGGCGGAGCCACCGGGATCGTGCTCGACGCCCGCATCCCGGCAGTGCTCGTGGCAGCCGGTCTCTTCGCGATTCGGGCACCCTTCATCGTCGCGGTGATCGCGGCCGCGATCGTCGCAGCGCTGCTGCGCCGCTTCGTCGGACTCGCGTGACGCCCGGCCGCCGCAGCATTCGCTAGGGTGGCCTCTCAGGCGACGAGCGCCTGCCGTCCCGACAGGGCCGAGGCACAGGCTCGATCGCTATGCTGATCGCCCGCCGGCACTCGCCGGCACCGTCCGCGTGGAGGATGCGCATGACCGAGCACGACGCCCAGAAGCCGGGCAGGGACGGCGAGAGCACGCAGTCGTGGGGTGATGACTACCGCGCCCAGCTGGCTGCCATGATCGAGGGCACCACCGCAGAGGACCGCGAGGCGGTGGCATCGCTGCCATCGGGCTCCGCCATCCTCGTCGTGCGTCGCGGCCCCAACGTCGGTGCTCGCTTCCTGCTCGATCAGGATTCGACCATCGCCGGTCGCCACCCGGATGCCGACATCTTCCTCGATGACGTCACGGTCTCCCGCCGGCATGCGGAGTTCGCACGCACGGGCACGAGCTTCGCGCTGCGGGACCTCGGCTCGCTCAACGGCACCTACCACAACGGCGAGCGCGTCGACGCGGTCGAGCTGCGCGATGGTGCTGAGGTGCAGGTCGGCAAGTTCCGCCTGACCTTCTACCGCTCGCGGCTCGACCTCGAGCAGCGCGCGTGAGCGCACAGGCCGCGCGGAAGCCCGCGGGCCTGCTCTCCATCGGGCAGGTGCTCGCGAAGCTCGGCCCGGAGTTCCCCGATCTGTCGCCGTCGAAGCTGCGCTTCCTGGAGGACCAGGGGCTCATCTCGCCGCAGCGCACGGCGAGCGGCTACCGCAAGTTCGACGCCGCGGATCTCGAGCGCCTGCGCTACATCCTCACGCTGCAGCGCGATCACTACCTGCCGCTCAAGGTCATCCTCGGCCACCTCGAGGACATCGACGCTGGCCGCACGCCGCAGGTGCCGGGTGCGAACGTGCGCGTCGATGCGCCATCGATCCTGGGCGTCGAGCGCCGGCTCTCGCGTGCGGAGCTGCAGGCCGAGGCGGGCGCCACGAAGCAGCTGCTCACCGACGCCATCTCCGCACAGCTGGTGCCGGGCAGCGAGCCCTTCGGCGACGGCGCCGTGCAGTCGCTCAAGGCGCTCGTCGAGCTGCAGCGCTTCGGCATCGAGCCCAGGCACCTTCGCGGCATGCGGCAGTCGGCGCAGCGCGAGGCCGCGCTCATCGAGTCAGCGCTCAAGCCCATGCGCGGTCGCCGCGAGACGGGCAGTCAGGCGAGGGCCGCGGAGGCCGCTCGCGACCTCGCCAGCCAGATCCAGTCCGTGCGCGACCAGCTCACCCGCGACGCGCTGGGCGCCTGAGGGGCGCGCCCATGCCGCTCGTCGGCGGCAGGGCGTAGACTCGGCCTCGACACGCCGCACCGACCTGCAGTTGCACGATCTCGGGGCATCGAGTCGATACGGTGGGCCAACACTCAACTGCAACTTGAAGGTTGAGCTCGGCAGAGCGAAGGGACGGCCATGCGCGACGGCATCGAGGATCAGGACGGCCACAGCGGCCGCGATTCCGGTCTGCTGTTCACCGACGGCCTCCCGCAGGAGCGCGACGCGGTGGGCTACAAGGGTGCGATCGCCGCCGACGCCGCGGGCATCACCTACCGCCAGCTGGACTACTGGGCGCGCACGGGACTCGTCGAGCCCACGATCCGACCCGCGCACGGCTCCGGCAGCCAGCGCCTCTACTCGTTCCGCGACATCCTGGTGCTCAAGCTCGTCAAGCGACTGCTCGACACCGGCATCTCGCTGCAGCAGATCCGCGTCGCGATCCAGCAGCTCCACGACGCCGGCGTGCGGGACCTCACGCAGACCACGCTGATCTCCGACGGCGCGAGCGTCTACCTCTGCACCTCGAGCGACGAGGTGATCGACCTGCTCGGCCGCGGGCAGGGCGTGTTCGGCATCGCCGTCGGCAAGGTGCTGCGCGAGGTGGAGACGCAGCTCATCGAGCTCGAGGTCACGCCGGTCGAGCAGCAGCCCGTCGACGAGCTCGCGGCCCGTCGTGCGCGCAGGAGCCGCACCGCCTGATCGCGACGCGGCGCCCGCGACCCGACCTACTGCTTGGTGGCGTCCGTCGCGCGCGCGTCGCCGGACTCGGCGTCGGCCGCCTCCGCAGCCGCCTGGTCGAGCTCGGCGGCGGCGGTGGCGTCGACCGCGGCGGTCGGCGCGGGGATCCTGCGCCCGGAGGCCGCCTCATCGCCCATACGGCCGGCGGCGGTCAGCACGGTCTGCAGCAGCTCGTCGAACTGCAGCGCCATCTCCTGCGCGCCCTCGCCGGGCCACACGTGCAGCGGCCGGGCGGCGCCCTGCGCCTGCTGCATCGAGGTGCGCTCTGGCAGCACGGTGTCGAGCACGAGCGGCCCGAACATGTCCTTGAGCTCCTGGATCCGGTACTGGTGCTCGAGCGACTGCGGGCGCGCTCGGTTCACCACGATGCCGAGCGGCTGCAGGCGCGGGCTCAGCCCGCGTCGGATCTCCTCGATCGCACGCAGCGCGCGGTCGGCGGCGGCGACCGAGAACAGGCCCGGCTCGGTCACGACGAGCACGCGGTCGGAAGCCGCCCAGGCGGTGCGCGTGAGGGCGTTGAGCGACGGCGCGCAGTCGACCAGCACGAGGTCGTAGTCGTTCTCGACGGTCGTCAGCGCCGTCTCGAGCTTCCAGATGTCCTTGATGGTCGGGTGCGGGCCGTCGAAGTTGATGGCGGACGGGCTGCCGATCAGCACGTCGATGGTGCCGCCGTGCCCCTGCGTCCATCCGGAGGGCGAGATCGCCTGCTGGACGACCTTGTCCTTCGGGTTCGAGAGCACATCGGCGATGTTGAGCCGCCCCTCGATCTCGATGTCCATGCCCGTGGAGGCATCGGACTGCGGGTCGAGGTCCACCACGAGCGTGCGGAGGCCCTTCGCGAATGCGGCGGAGGCAAGGCCGAGCGTCACGGTCGTCTTGCCGACGCCGCCCTTGAGGGAGCTGATGGAGAGTACGTGCACGGCGGCTAAGCCTAGCGGCACTACATTGGAGGCCAAGCGCGCCACACCTCGGAGGGTTCCTGGATGTTCACGAAGCTGCTCGTAGCCAACCGCGGCGAGATCGCGATTCGAGCCTTCCGGGCGGCGAATGAGCTGGGCATCAGGACGGTCGCCGTCTACGCCCACGAGGATCGCAACTCGCTGCACTGCCAGAAGGCCGATGAGGCCTACCAGATCGGCGAACCGGGCCGGCCGGTGCGCGCCTACCTGACGGTGAGCGAGATCATCCGGGTCGCGCAGGATGCGGGCGCGGATGCGATCTACCCCGGCTACGGCTTCCTGAGCGAGAACCCGGAGCTCGCCACCGCGGCGGCCGCAGCGGGCATCACCTTCGTGGGCCCAGGGCCGTCGGTGCTGGCGATGGCGGGCAACAAGGTGACCGCCAAGGAGCACGCGACCGCGGCAGGCGTGCCGGTGCTGCGCTCCACGCCCGCGACGAGCGACCTCGACACACTGATCTCGGGCGCCGACGAGATCGGCTTCCCGGTCTTCTGCAAGGCGGTCGCAGGTGGCGGTGGGCGTGGCATGCGGCTGGTCGAGCGCCGCGAGGATCTCCGCGACGCGCTCGAGGCCGCGATGCGCGAGGCCGACAGCGCGTTCGGCGACGCGACGATGTTCATCGAGCAGGCCGTGGTCCGGCCGCGCCACATCGAGGTGCAGATCCTCGCCGACGCGACGGGCGAGACCGTGCACCTGTTCGAGCGCGACTGCTCGGTCCAGCGCCGGCACCAGAAGGTGGTGGAGCTCGCGCCCGCCCCGAACCTGAGCGACGAGCAGCGCGCGAGCCTCTACCGCGACGCGGTCGCGTTCGCGAGGTCGATCGGCTATGTGAACGCCGGCACGGTGGAGTTCCTGCTCGAGACCGCAGGCTCCCGAGCCGGGCAGCACGTGTTCATCGAGATGAATCCGCGCATCCAGGTCGAGCACACGGTCACCGAGGAGATCACCGACGTCGACCTCGTCGGCAGCCAGATCCGCATCGCGGCGGGGCAGACCCTGGCCGAGCTCGGCCTGCTGCAGGAGAGCATCCGGATGCACGGCGCGGCGCTGCAGTGCCGCGTCACGACCGAGAACCCCGCGGACGGCTTCCGGCCCGACACCGGCCGCATCACCGCCTACCGCTCGCCCGGAGGTGCGGGCGTGCGCCTCGACGGCGGCACGATCAACCCCGGCACCGAGGTCAGCCCGCACTTCGACTCGATGCTCGCGAAGGTCACCTGCCGCGGGCGCGACCTCGACACGGCGATCCGCCGCGCGCACCGCGCGGTGAGCGAGTTCCGCATCCGCGGCGTCGCCTCGAACATCCCGTTCCTGCTCAACCTGCTCGACAGCCCGGAGTTCCGCGCCGGCGACGTCTCCACCCACTTCATCGACGAGCACCCAGAGCTCACGCGCATCAACCCGCCGAAGGATCGCGCGTCGAAGGTGCTCTCGTGGCTCGCCGACGTCACCGTCAACAAGCCGCACGGCACCGCAGACGGTGCCATCAACCCCGCGATCAAGCTGCCGCAGATCGATCTGGAGTCACCCGTCCCGGCGGGGGAGCGCCAGCGGCTGCTGGAGCTGGGGCCGGCGGGCTGGGCGAGCGCGCTCCGCGAGCGCACGTCGCTCGCGGTCACGGAGACGACCTTCCGCGATGCCCATCAGTCGCTGCTGGCCACGCGCGTGCGCACGGCCGACCTGGTCGCGGTCGCGCCGCACGTCGCCCGCATGACGCCGCAGCTGCTGTCGATGGAGGCGTGGGGCGGCGCCACCTACGACGTCGCGCTGCGGTTCCTCGGCGAGGACCCGTGGGAGCGACTGGCGAGACTGCGCGAGGCGATGCCGAACGTGCCGCTGCAGATGCTGCTGCGCGGCCGCAACACCGTCGGGTACACCCCCTACCCGACGGAGGTCACCACCGCGTTCGTGGAGGAGGCGGCCGCGACCGGCATCGACGTCTTCCGCATCTTCGACGCCCTCAACGATGTCGACCAGATGCGCCCCGCGATCGATGCGGTGCTGGCGACCGGCAGCACGGTCGCGGAGGTGGCGCTGTGCTACACCGGTAACCTGCTGGATCCGGCGGAGGATCTCTACACGCTCGACTACTACCTCGGCCTCGCGGAGCGCATCGTCGACGCCGGCGCGCACGTGCTGGCGATCAAGGACATGGCGGGCCTGCTGCGCGCGGGGGCGGCCTCGAGGCTCGTCGCGGCGCTCCGCGAGCGCTTCGACGTGCCCGTGCACCTCCACACGCACGACACCGCGGGAGGCCAGCTCGCCACGCTGCTGGCCGCCTCCGCAGCGGGCGTCGACGCCGTGGATGTCGCGAGCGCGCCCATGGCGGGCACGACCAGCCAGCCGTCGTTCTCGGCGCTCGTCGCCGCCGTCGCGCACACCGAGCGCGATACGGGCTTCTCGCTCGACGCGGTGAGCGATCTGGAACCGTACTGGGAGGCGGTGCGACGCCTCTACAAGCCCTTCGAATCGGGCCTGCCGGGCCCCACCGGTCGTGTCTACCGGCACGAGATCCCCGGGGGTCAGCTCTCGAACCTCCGTCAGCAGGCGATCGCGCTCGGGATGGCCGACGACTTCGAGAAGATCGAGGACTGGTACGCGGCCGCTTCGCGCATCCTCGGTCGCCCGACGAAGGTGACGCCATCGTCGAAGGTGGTCGGCGACCTCGCGCTGCAGCTCGTGGCGCAGGGGGTCGACCCCGACGAGTTCGAGCGGGACCCGCGGAAGTTCGACATCCCCGACTCCGTGATCGGCTTCATGGCCGGCGAGCTGGGCGACCTGCCGGGTGGCTGGCCGGAGCCGTTCCGATCGAAGGTGCTCGCCGGCCGCGACGTGGACATCGCCGTCGCGCCGCTCGAGCAGGCGCAGGCGGCGAGGCTGCGGACACCCGGTGCCGACCGGCAGCACGCGCTCAACGAGCTGCTGTTCCCCGGCCCCACGCAGGCGTTCGACGAGAGCCGCGCGCAGTACGGCGACCTCTCCGTCGTCGACACGATCGACTACCTCTACGGCATGCAGCCGGGGGAGGAGCATCACGTCGGCATCGGTCGCGGCGTCACGCTGAACGTCGAGCTGGAGGCGCTCGGCGAGCCCGACGAGGACGGCATGGTCACGGTCATGACGGTGCTCGGCGGCCAGCTGCGCCCGGTCTATGTGCGAGACCGCAGCGTCACGGTCGACAAGCCGAAGGCGGAGAAGGCGGATGCGTCCGTGCCCGGCCAGGTCGCTGCACCGTTCGCCGGTGCAGTGACCGTGAAAGTGGCCGAGGGCGACACGCTCGCCGCCGGCGACCCGGTCGCGACGATCGAGGCCATGAAGATGGAGGCCGCCATCACCACGCCCGTCGCCGGCACGGTGCAGCGCCTCGCGCTCTCCGGCACCACGCCCGTGGAGGCAGGCGACCTCATCGTGGTGGTGCAGTCGGCATGAGCGTGAGGGAGATCCGCGTCTTCGGCGATCCGGTGCTGCGCGAGCGCGCGAGCCCCGTCGACCCCACCTCGCCCGACACCGCGGCGCTCGTGCAGGACCTGCTCGACACCGTGCGGCTGCCCGGTCGCGCCGGCGTCGCGGCATGCCAGATCGGCGTCGCGAAGGCGGCGTTCGCCTACCTCGTCGATGGCGAGCTCGGCTACGTGCTCAATCCCCGCATCGACGAGGTGCGCGGCGAGCCGGAACTGGTCGACGAGGGCTGCCTCTCGGTGCCGGAGCTCGGCTTCCCGACGCCGCGACACCCGTTCTGCCGCGTCATCGGCGTCGACACCGCTGGCGACGAGGTGGTGCTCGAGGGCGAGGGCCTCATGGCGCAGATGCTGCAGCACGAGATGGCTCATCTCGATGGCCGGCTCTACCTCCAGGCGCTGGAGAAGGACATGCGAGCTGTCGCCATGGCGGAGGTGCGGAAGGCCGACTGGTACTGAGCTCGCAACGACGAGGGCCCCTGCGGAAGCAGGGACCCTCGTCGTTGCTCAGCGGATCATTCGCCCACGTCGTGCGCGGTCGAGTTCGACGCGTAGATGTCGTCGATCTGCGCGGAGAAGTCCTGCAGGATGTTGTGGCGCTTGATCGACATCTTGGGCGTCAGGTGCCCGTTCGCCTCGACGAACTCCACCGGCAGGATCGCGAACTTGCGCACCGACTCCGCGCGTGACACGTGCTTGTTCGCACGTACGATGGCCGCCCGCACCTCGTCGATCACGGGGCCGAAGGCGGCCGCCTCCTCCAGCGACATCGAGGGGTCGTGGCCGTGGTTCTTCAGCCACGTGCCGAGCATGTCGGCGTCCAGCGTGATGAGGGCAGCGATGAACTTGCGCTGGTCGCCGACGACCACCGGCTGCCCGATGATGGTGTTCGAGCGGATCGGGTCCTCGAGCGTGTTCGGCGCGACGTTCTTGCCGCCGGCCGTGACGATGAGCTCCTTCTTGCGGCCCGTGATGGTGAGGTAGCCGTCCTCGTCGAGCTGGCCGATGTCACCGGTGTGGAACCAGCCGTCCTCGGTGAAGCACTCCTTCGTCGCCTGCTCGTTCTTCCAGTACCCCTGGAAGACCGCGTAGCCCTTGCCGAGGATCTCGCCATCCTCGGCGATCTTCACGCCGTTGCCGGGCAGCGCCGGCCCGACCGTGCCGATCTTGAACTTCGACGGCACGTTGACCGTCAGCGGCGCGGTGGTCTCGGTGAGCCCATAGCCCTCCAGGATCTGGATGCCGAGCGATCGGTAGAAGTGCGCCAGGAAGGTGCCGAGCGGTGCGGAGCCGGAGACGGCGTACTTGACGTTGCCGCCCAGCGCCACCCGCAGCTTCTTCAGCACCAGCGCGTCGAGCACCGCGAAGCGCAGCTTGAGCCCGAGCGGCACGGAGCCGGCGTCGAGCGCCTTCGAGTGCGCCACGGCAGCCTGCGCCGCGGCGCGGAAGATCTTGCCCTTGCCGCCGGCCTCGGCCTTCTGCTCGCTCGCGTTGTAGACCTTCTCGAACACCCGCGGCACGGCGAGGAAGAAGGTCGGCTTGAACGAGGCCATCGACGGCAGCAGCTGCGTGGTGTCCGACTGGTGCCCGACGCGCACGCCCGATGCGATGCCGAGCACCGAGATGAACCGCGCGAACACGTGCGCCTGCGTGACGAACAGCAGCGTCGATGCGCCGGGCGATACGACCTCTGCCATCTCGTGCTTCGCGTTGCGGCACAGCTCGACGAAGTTGGCGTGCGTGAGGATGGTGCCCTTCGGCCGCCCGGTGGAGCCCGAGGTGTAGATGAGCGTCGCGAGGTCGCTGCCGACATCCTTGCTGCGACGCTGCTCGATCTCCTCGTCGCTGACATCCCTGCCCTGCTCGACGAGCCGGTCGAGGTCACCGCGGTCGATGCGCCAGACGTCGGTCACGTCTGGGAGGTCGCCGTGCGCCTCATCGAATCGCGAGACCAGGTCGGCGTCCTCGAGGATGACGCGGTTGGCGCCGCTGTCGGAGAGGATCCACTGGATCTGCGACGGGGCGGAGGTCTCGTACACCGGCACCATGTGGGCGCCGGCGTAGAAGAGCGCGAAGTCCACGAGCGAGAACTCGTAGCGCACCTTGCACATGAAGCCGACGATGTCGCCCGGCTGCACGCCGGCGGCGACGAAGCCCTTCGCGAGCGCGATCACCTGGCGACGGAACTCGGCTGCCGAGATGTCGCGCCAGCCCTCGCCGTCCGGCACCGCGAACAGCGGCGTGTCAGGGGTGGCCCGCACCGTGTCCTCGAGGAGGTCGGTGGTGTTGGCCTCTGGGTCGGGCGCGACGACGGGAGGGATGACACCCTCGGGGGCGGTGAACTGAGGCACTGGGACTCCTTCGGCGGTCGTGCGTTGGGCTCAGTCTACGGTCGAGCGGACGAGGATCCCTCATGGGCGCGCATGTCTGTCGGGATGATCCGACTGCCCTAGGCTCGATGGCCAGAGGAGGTGGCGATGATCTACTGGCTGCTCCGGCACTGGATTGTCGGCCCGTACATGACGCGCGTGTTCCGGCCGTGGGTCGTCGGCCTCGACAACCTCCCCGAGTCGGGTGGCGCCATCATCGCCGGCAACCACCTGTCGGTGATCGATTCGTTCCTGATGCCGCTCGTGCTCCAGCGCCGCGTCTACTTCCTGGCGAAGTCCGACTACTTCAACGGCAAGGGCGTCAAGGGGCGGCTGCTGCGCTGGTTCTTCCTGGCGGTGGGCCAGCTGCCGATGGACCGCTCGGGCGGGGAGAAGAGCTCGCAGAGCCTCAATGCCGCGCTCGAGCACCTGCAGGGCGGGCAGCTGATCGGGATCTACCCGGAGGGCACCCGCAGCCCCGACGGCAAGCTCTATCGCGGCCGCACCGGTGTCGCCCGCATGGTGCTCGACGCGCGCGTGCCCGTGATCCCCTGCGTGATGGTCGACACCGAGAAGATCATGCCCATCGGTCGGCGGCTGCCGCGCGTCGGCAGGATCGGGATGATCTTCGGCGAGCCGATCGACTTCTCGCGCTACTACAACCTCGAGGGCGATCGCTTCGTGCTGCGCTCCATCACCGACGAGATCATGGTCACCATCAACCGGCTCTCCGACCAGGAGTACGTGGATGTCTACGCCTCCAGCGCGAAGGCGCGCGTCGAGGCCGAGCGCAAGGCACTGGCGGCTCGCCGCTGAGGCACGCTCGCGCCGGTAGACTGGCTCGCGGTGCAGAGCGCGCCGCGAGAGCCAGAGGCATGCATGACTGACGCGTCCACGATCCCCGAGACACTCGAGCACGGCTTCGCCGAGCCCACCTCGATCGAGCGCGGTCTCGACGCGTATCGGGCGCTGCCCGTCAAGCAGCAGCCGACCTGGCAGGACGAGGCCGCGATCGAGCGCGTGCGCCGCGAGCTGCGCAGCGCGCCGCCGCTGGTCTTCGCCGGTGAGGTCGACCAGCTGCGCGACCGGCTGGCATCGGCGGCCCGCGGCGAGGCCTTCCTGCTGCAGGGCGGCGATTGCGCGGAGACCTTCGCGGGCGCCACGGCGGACAACATCCGCAACCGGGTGAAGACGATCCTGCAGATGGCCGTCGTGCTCACCTACGGCGCGGCGATGCCCGTCATCAAGATGGGCCGGATGGCCGGGCAGTTCGCGAAGCCGCGCTCGAGCGACAGCGAGACGCGCGGCGATCTCACGCTGCCGGCCTACCGCGGCGACATCGTGAACGGCTTCGACTTCACGCCCGAGTCGCGGGCGGCCGACCCGCAGCGGATCCTGCGCGGCTACCACATGGCCGCATCGACGCTGAACCTCGTGCGGGCGTTCACGCAGGGCGGCTTCGCCGACCTCCGGCAGGTGCACTCCTGGAACAGGGGCTTCGCCGAGAACCCGTCCTTCGCGCGCTACGAGGCGCTCGCGGGCGAGATCGACCGCGCAGTGCGCTTCATGGAAGCGGCGGGCGCGAACTTCGACGAGCTCAAGGGCGTCGAGTTCTTCACCGGCCACGAGGGCCTGCTGCTCGACTACGAGCGCCCGCTCACGCGCATCGACTCCCGCACGGGCCTCGCCTACAACACGTCGAGCCACTTCCAGTGGATCGGCGAGCGGACGCGCGAGTTGGACGGCGCGCACGTGGACTTCTTCTCGCGGGTGCGCAACCCCATCGGCGTGAAGCTCGGACCCACGACCACCCCGGCCGACATGGAGGCGCTGGTCGACCGGCTCGACCCGGAGCGCGAGCCCGGCCGGCTCACGTTCATCACGCGCATGGGCGCCGGCAGGATCCGCGACGTGCTCCCGGGTCTGCTCGAGGCGTCGAAGTCGCTCGAGTCGACGCCGCTGTGGGTCACCGACCCGATGCACGGCAACGGCATCACCACGAAGAACGGCTACAAGTCGCGCCGCTTCGACGACGTGGTCGACGAGGTGCGCGGCTTCTTCGAGGCGCACAAGCAGGTCGGCACCTTCCCGGGCGGCATCCACGTCGAGCTCACGGGCGACGACGTCACCGAGTGCCTGGGCGGGTCGTCGGAGATCGACGAGCTCGGGCTCGAGAGCCGCTACGAGTCGCTGTGCGATCCGCGACTGAACCACAAGCAGTCGCTCGAGCTCGCGTTCCTGGTGGCCGAGGAGCTGCGCGCCGCGTCCACGCCGTGATCTCCGGCTAGTAGGTCGCGTCGAGCTCGACGGTCGCGTTCTCCTCGACCGACGTGCCGGGCTCGGTGCCCTGCGAGCGGATGTTCGAGCCGGGGAAGCTCCACAGCGGCTCCGGGATGTTCGTCTCGAGCGCGGGCTCGAGCCCCGCAGCGCGGAGCTCCTCCATGGCCTCGGGGATGGGCTTGCCCACGACATCCGGCACCGTGACCATGCGCGGGCCGAGCGAGACCACCCCGGTGACGGTGGCATCCTTGCGGACCGCCCCCTCGGGGATGGCGATGCGGATGAGGTGGCCGGCGGGCACCTCGGTGGAGTGCTCCTCGGCAGCGAAGTCGGCAGCCAGCCCGACGGCCTCGAGCGCTGCTCTCGCGTCGTCGGCGGGCTGGCCGGCCGCGACCGGGATCGGGCCGAGCGAGACGCGCAGCGCGATCGGCGACCGCTCCTCGAGCGTCTCCAGCTGCGTGATGTCGGTGCCATCGGCGAAGGCGACGATGACCGTGCCGCGCGCCGACTCGTGGAACAGCTCGTCGACGTCGTCGGCGACCGTGAAGCCCGCCTCGGTGATCGTCGCGCGCGCGTCATCGACGGGCGTCCCCGCGACCGCCGGCGGCGGCAGCTGGCGGCGACCGGAGGAGAGCACGAGCTGCACGGGGTCGCCGCGGCCGAGCGTGGCGCCTGCACCCGGGTCGGTGCGCAGCGCGCGGCCGGCCGGTGTGTCGTAGTCGTGGTCCGTGACGACCGCGACCTCGTAGTCCTCGAGCAGCGCGAGGGCTGCGTCCTCGGTCTCGCCGGCGACCTGCGGCACGGTCACCTCGCCACCCGGCCCGAGGTTGAACCACCACCCGACGCCGGCGGCGAGCAGCGCGCCCAGCAGCACGAGCCCCAGCCACAGGATCCCGCGCCGGCGGCGCACGGTCACGCGACGCGCGAGCGCCGTGGTCGCGACCGGGTCGCCCGCGTCCTGCACCACCATCGGTGCCGCGGCGATCGACCGTCGCGGCTTCCTGGGCCGGTCGATCACCGTCGTCGAGCGATCGTCCTCCGAGAGCGGGGGCAGCACCGTGGTCGGCACGTGCACGCCGCGCTCGCGGATCGCACGCAGCTCCGCGAGCATCTCGCCCGCGTCCGCCGGGCGCAGGTTCGCATCGCGCTGCGTCGCCCAGTGCACGAGCGAGTCGAGTGCCTCCGGGATGCCGCGGGCGACGCTCGAGGGCAGCGGCACCTCGTCGTTCGCGTGCTGGTAGGCGATCTGCATGGGCTCATCGCCCGTGAAGGGCTGGCCGCCCGTGAGCATCTCGAACAGCATGATCCCGACGGCGTAGATGTCGCTGCGGGTGTCGGCGATGCCGCGCGTGACGAGCTCGGGGGAGAGGTAGGCGATGGTGCCCAGCAGCGCCTTGCCCGTGGCGGTGTTCGCGGTCGCCGCCCGTGCGAGGCCGAAGTCGCCGATCTTGATGCGCCCGTCGTGCGCCAGCAGGATGTTCTCGGGCTTGAGGTCGCGGTGCACGATGCCGGCGCGGTGCGCGGCAGCGAGCCCGGCGAGCACCGCCTCCAGCACGTCGAGCGACTGCTCCGCGGTGATCCGCCCGCGCTCCGCGAGCAGGTCGCGGAGCGTGATCGACGGCACGAGCTCCATCACGAGCCACGCGAGATCGCCGTCCTCGCCCTGGTCATAGGTGTTGACGACGTTCGGGTGCGCGAGGCGCGCCGCGGCCTTGGCCTCCTGGATGAACCGCTCGCGGAAGTCGGGGTCGTCGCCCAGGTGGGGGTGCATGACCTTGACGGCCACCTTGCGGTCCAGGCGCAGGTCGAGCCCCGTGTAGACGCTCGCCATGCCTCCGCGGGCAATGCGATCGCCGACCTCGTAGCGACGGTCGATCGTCCGTCCGATGACGGGATCGCGGGAGTCGACGGGCACGCAGCGAGACTAGGCGCTGCCGGGCGGATCCGCCGTGCTCCACGCCGACCGGCACCCGAGTCAGGGCATGATGGAGGGGTGAAGCACGAAGCAGAGAGCCCAGCAGCACAGAGCCCAGCAGCCGAGCCCGAGTGGCTCACCGTGCCCGATCTGGTCGAGATCCTCGGTGAGAGCGTCGGCCGCATCCATCGGCTGATCGAGGAGCACCGGCTGCCCGCGACGCGCAGGAACGGTCCCGTCCAGGTGCCGGCGGCGGTCCTGCGCGACGGCGAGCCCATGTCGGAGGTGCGGGGGACGCTGCTCGTGCTGCTCGACCTCGGATGCACCCAGGAGGAGGCGATCGACTGGCTCATCAGCGAGGACGACGCGCTCCGCACCACGCCGCTCGCGGCCATGCGCCAGGGCCGCAAGGCTGAGGTGCGCCGCGCGGCGCAGCTGCAGGGGTAGCGCCGAGCGCGAGCAGCTAGCGGTCGCGCTTCGCGACCGTGTCCGCCAGCCGCTCGAGCTCGAGCACCGCGGAGCGCGACAGCTCGACCTCGTGCAGTGACTCCAGCGCCTCGCCGACCGCGCGATCGATGAGCGCCTCGAGGCGCTCGGGCGCCTCGGAGCGCGCGATGGCGTCCTGCAGCAGCGCGATCTGCCGCTCGTCGAGCTCGCGGTCGCCGAGCAGCTCGTCGAGCATCGTGCGAACGCCGGACGAGAGGCGCTGCCGGGCGATCTCGACCAGCACCGTGCGCTTGCCCTCGCGCAGGTCGTCGCCGGCGGGCTTGCCCGTCACCTCCGGATCGCCGAAGACGCCCAGCAGATCGTCGCGCATCTGGAAGGCGACACCCACCGGCAGGCCGTAGCCGGCGAGCGCGTCGAGCTGCGCGGGAGCCGCACCGGCGAGCAGCGCGCCGAGCGTGAGCGGCGCCTCGACCGAGTACTTCGCCGACTTGTAGATCGCGACCGTGTGCGCTCTCTCGAGCAGCGCCTCGGGCTCCTGCCGGATCCACGCGGCCTCCTCGAGCACGTCGAGGTACTGGCCGAACGTGACCTCCTCGCGCATCCGGCGATAGGCGTCGTGCACCGCATCGCCGTTCGCCGTGCCCCGGCAGGCGAGCAGCATGCGATCATCCGCCCAGTTGAGCAGCAGGTCGCCGACCAGCACGGCGGCGTGCTCGCCCCACGAGCTGGCGGTGCCGACCCACTCGCCGGTGCGGTGCATCGCCTCGAGCGCGCGATGCATCGCGGGCTTGCCCCTGCGGGTGTCGGACTGATCGATGATGTCGTCATGCACGAGCGCGGCGGCGTGGAAGAGCTCCATCGCGGTTGCGATCCGGACGACGTCCTGCCAGGCGGGGTCCTGCTCGGTGCCGGTGGTGTGGGATGCGTCGGGCTCCGCGCCCCGCACGGCGTGCCACCCCCAGAGCACGAAGGCGCTGCGCACGCGCTTCCCGCCGGACACCATCTCGCGCACGAGGCCCATGAGCGCGGCGGCATCGGGGGAGATCTCGACGAGGGCGCGCTCGCGCTCGTCGAGGTAGCTGTGGATGGCCGCCTCGACGGCCAGGGCGAAGCGCTGCTGTGCTGACACAGGCACCATGCTATTGAGCCACATGCGATTGACAGCCGAACCCCGTAGACTGACGTACCGCACCGGTTGACCGAAGGGGGTGCGAGATGGGCCTCTCCGAGCACGAGCAGCGACTGCTCGACGAGATGGAGCGCAATCTCTACAAGCACGAGGCTGACATCGTCAACACCTCGTCCGGTCCGCGCACCGTCGACTACACCAAGGTGGCGGTCGGACTGCTCGGTGTCGTCGTGGGTCTCGTGCTCATCATCATCGGCGTGAGCCTGAAGCTCGCGATCGTCGGTGTTGCCGGTTTCGCGGTTGCCGTCGTCGGCGCGCTGTGGGCACTCTCGGCGTCGCGACCGATGACCGGCGACGAGGCCGCAGCCGGTGGCCAGGCCGCCAAGGGGCCTGCGGCATCCAAGCAGTCGCAGAGCCTGATGGATCGCCTCTCGCAGGAGTGGGACGACCGCAACCAGCAGCGCTAGCGCCACCCGCTCCACTTCGCTCCACACGAAGGGTCGACTCGCAAGAGTCGGCCCTTTTCTCGTGCTGTGCGGGGGTCTCGCCCGTCACCCGCTCGCCCCCGCCGGCCGGGGCGCGTGCGATGACGCCTGCCCGCGGCTGGCTCACGAGCAATGTCCTCCACACGGATTCTTCGCTGAAATCATCGGAACACGCCGTGTCGCGGATGCGGTTCACTGCAGATGTGGGGGGAAGTGGAGTACGGTGGAGGGAATCGGCAGACGCTGGTGAATCTCTTGAGGCCGGACGAGAGGGGATGCTGTGTTCCTCGGCACCCACACGCCCAGGCTCGACGACAAGGGCCGCGTCATTCTCCCCGCCCGCTTCCGACAGGAGCTCGAGGGTGGCCTCGTGCTCACCCGCGGCCAGGAGCGCTGCGTCTACGTCTTCTCGATGCGGGAGTTCGAGCGGGTCCACGAGCAGATCCGACAGGCACCGCTCACCTCCGCAGGCGCGCGCGACTTCCTGCGGTTGTTCCTCTCCGGCGCCTCGAGCGAGCAGCCCGACAGTCAGCACCGCGTGACCATCCCCGCGAACCTGCGCGACTACGCGGGCCTCGGGCGCGACCTCACCGTGATCGGCGCAGGCACGCGCGCCGAGATCTGGGACACGCAGGCCTGGAACGAGTACTACGCGGCGAAGGAAGCCGATTTCGCGAGCACCACGGAGGAGGTGATCCCCGGCATCTTCTGACTCGGCTCGTGACCCTCAGCTGGGCGCCGCGACGCACCTTCCCCGGTGTCGCGTCGCGCGGATGGGGATCAGGAGCCGAGACGGGAGCGGGAACGACATGGACGCAGCCGCACTCCACACCCCGGTCATGCTCGCACGCACGCTCGAGCTGCTCGCGCCCGCCATCGACGCGGCCGTCGCCGCAGGGCGCACCCCGGTGGTCATCGACGGGACGCTCGGCATGGGCGGCCACACCGAGGCGATGCTCACGGCGCATCCGACGCTCGTCGTCGCGGGCATCGATCGCGACCCCGATGCCATTCGACTCGCGGGGGAGCGGCTCGCGCCCTTCGGCGACCGGTTCCGCCCGGTCCTCGCGACCTACGACCGCATCGACCTGGCAGCGCAGGCAGCCGGCGTCGAGGCGGCCGACGGCATCCTGCTCGACCTCGGTGTCTCGAGCCTGCAGCTCGATGACGCCGACCGGGGCTTCGCCTACGCCAAGGATGCGCCGCTCGACATGCGCATGGGCCGCGCGGGCGACGTGACGGCCGCGTCCATCCTCGCCGAGCGCAGCGACCGCGAGCTCTCCCGCCTGTTCAAGGTCTACGGCGACGAGAAGCTCGCCGATCGCTACGCGCGAGCGATCGTCGCGGCGCGAGCCGATGCGGCGATCGAGACCTCCGCGCAGCTGGTCGACATCCTGCAGGCCGCGACGCCGCGCGCGCTCGCCAACCAGGGCCATCCCGCCAAGCGCGTGTTCCAGGCGCTGCGCATCGAGGTCAACCAGGAGCTCGCGATCCTCGAGGCCACCATGCCGGCTGCGATCGACTCTCTCGCGGTCGGCGGCCGGCTCGTCGTGCTCGCCTACCAGTCCCTCGAGGACCGCATCGTCAAGCGCGCGCTGCAGGCCGCCGCCAGCTCGACCTCGCCCCGCGACCTGCCGGTGGAGCTGCCAGAGCACGCACCGCACCTCGCCCTCCTCACGCGCGGCGCAGAGCGCGCCGACGAGGCCGAGCAGGCCGCCAACCCCCGCGCCACGCCCGTGCGGCTCCGAGCCGCCGAGCGCATCCGACCGACCGCACCGCGCCCCAGCAGTCAGAACCGAAGGAAGCAGCCATGAGCACTGTCGCCATCGCCAGCGTCCAGGCTGCCCCGCAGCCGCAGCCGCAGCCGAGCCGCGAACGCCACCTGAGAGCGGTCGTCGCGCCGAGCGTGCGCCGGGCGCCGCGACTCGTGCACGGTGTGCTCGCACTCGCGGGCCTCGCCGGGATCGTGGTCGCGCAGCTCGGGCTGACCGTCGTGATCAGCGAGGGCGCCTACTCGCTCTCCGCGCTGCAGGGCGAGTCGAACGTGCTCGCTCGCGCCGAGCAGTCGCTCGCCGAGGACGTCGCGGTGCTGTCATCGCCGCAGCACGTGGCGGTCGCGGCCGACGAGCTCGGAATGCTGGCAGGCCAGCCCTCGCAGTTCCTCACGCTCTCGGGCGCCGCCACCGCTGGCGGCCCGGACGCCCTGCACATGCAGGCGCCGGCCCTCGACCAGTTCGGCATGTACGTGCCCAACGCGCTGCTCGAGACGCAGCCGCAGGCCGCCGCCGTCGTGCACGAGGTCGCGGAGGCCGCCGTGCGACCGCACCCCGGCATGCTGCTGCCGCCGGGGGAGGCTGCGACGCCCGCAGCGCCCGCGGCGCCCGCAGCTCCCGTCGCGCCGGCCGAGACCGTCGAGCAGACGGCTCCGGGGACGCTGCTGCCCGCGGCGGCGGAATGAGGGCGTGGCGCAGCGTCACACGGGTCGCTGATCGATACCGTGCACTGGATCGCTGACGCGGTCATGGCTGAGGACGACTCGCGGTGCGAGCAGGAGAGGCGAGGGTGACGGTGGTGGTCAAGCGAAAGCGGTCCCGCACAGCGGTGCGCACGACGCTCGTCGCGGTCCTGACCTTCGCGCTGCTCGCGACATTCATGGTGCGGCTCGCGGACATCCAGCTCGTGCGCGCAGAGGCGCTCAATGCCGAGGCGGATGGGCGGCGCGGCGTCTCGCAGACGCTGTTCGGCACCCGCGGGCAGATCGTCGACGCGACCGGCACGGTGCTCGCCGAGAGCGTCGATCGCTGGGACCTCACGGTCTCGCCCCGCTACACCCGCGACCTGCAGCCGGGCGTCGACGCGGTGGCGGAGCCGCTCACGGTCGGCGACGCGCTCGTGCGCATCGCCGGGATCACCGGCGACGATCCCCGCGACCTGCAGGCGCAGATCTACGCGGAGCTCGATCGCGACGCCGACTCCGACTACCTCATGCTCTCCACCGGGCTGGATGCGCGCCAGTACGAGGCGGTGCGCGATCTCGGCATCCCCTGGGTGTACCTGCGCCTCAACCCGCAGCGCGTCTACCCGTCGGGCGCGGTCGCCGGCAACCTCGTCGGCTTCATGGGTACCGATGACCCGCTCGCGGGCGTCGAGCGCAGCCAGGACGCCTGCCTCGCCGCGCAGCCGGGCTCGCGCACCTTCGACCGCTCCGCCGACGGCACGCCGATCCCGGGATCGGTCGTCACCGAGCCGGCGGTCGACGGCGGCACCGTCGAGCTCACGGTCGACGCCGACCTGCAGTACCAGGTGCAGCAGCTCACCGCGCAGTACACCGCGCAGCTGCGCGCCCGCAGCGGGACGACCATCATCATGCGCACGGACGGCAGCGTCGCGGCCGTCGCGGAGTCGCCGACCGTCGACCCGAACGACCCGACGGCCGCATCCAGTCGTGACCGCGGCTCGCGCGCGTTCACCGCCGCGTACGAGCCGGGGTCGATCTTCAAGACCTTCTCGTGGGCCGCGATGCTGGACCTCGGCCTGATCGAGCGCACCGAGGAGCTGAGCGTGCCGTGGGTGTACGAGGCGGGCGGCGCGCGCGTGCGCGATGCGCACTCGCACCCGGTCGAGCAGTGGACCGCCGCGGGCGTGCTCGTGAACTCCTCGAACTCCGGCATGTCGCAGCTGGCGGAGACCATGGATCGCGTCGACTACTACGACTACCTCGACCGGTTCGGCTTCGGCGAGCGCACGGCGGTCGAGTTCGCGGGCGAGCAGGCAGGCGTCGTGCACGACCCGACGCGGCTCGACCCGCAGACGAGCCTGACGTCCCTGTTCGGTCAGGGCATCTCGGCGACGCCCATGCAGCTCGCCTCCGCCTACCAGGCGATGGCGAACGGCGGCGTGCGGCTCCCGGTGCAGCTGATCGAGGGATGCACGAGCGCCGACGGGGAGGTCACCGACGCAGCGACATCCGGCGGGGAGCGCGTCGTGAGCCAGCAGACCGCCACCCAGACGCTCGAGGTGCTGGAGCACGTGGTCACCGACTACGGCTACGACACGTTCCCGATCGAGGGCTACCGCATCGCCGCGAAGACGGGCACCGCGCAGATGGCCTACGAGAACGGCAGCGGCTACGACCCGAGCCGCATGATGATCTCGGTGGCCGGCGTCTTCCCCGTCGATGACCCCGAGTTCGTGGTCGTCACGCTCTACGACAGCCCGCAGACCAACCGCACGAGCGCGGGGGCGATCCCCGCCTTCCACGATATGGTGAACCTTCTGATCCGCCAGTACGACATCCCTCCGAGCACGACGCCAGCGTCGAACGTGCCGCTGGAGTGGACAGCGGATCAGCCCTAGACACAGATCGGTCGACACGGTGACGGACCACACTTGCCAGGCGGCAGCTGCGGACCGATTCCGGATGGCCGACACATGGAGGAGACGATGGCCGTGGCGGGCGTGACCCCGAGGATCCTGCGACCCGAGCATCCCGCACCGCGGCCCCTCGCGGGCCTGGTGGAGGCGTTCGGCCTGCGCGTCGACGGAGACCTCGACGGCGTCGAAGTCTCCGGCATCACGAACGACTCCGCCGACGTGCAGCCGGGCGACCTGTTCGCGGCGCTGCCGGGCGCAAGGCGGCACGGGGCCGAGTTCGCTCGCTCCGCGCTCGAGCGCGGAGCGAGCGCGGTCGTCACCGATGCCGCGGGTGCTGCCCTGCTCGACACCGAGATGCCCGTGATCGTCGTCGACGACCCGCGCGCCGCGCTCGGGGAGGTCGCGGCCTGGGTCTACCGCACGGGCGAGCAGCCGCCGAAGCTGTTCGGCATCACCGGCACCAACGGCAAGACCTCCACCTCGTTCATGCTCGAGGGCCTGCTGGCCGACCTCGGCTTCGTCACGGGCCTCTCGACCACCGCCGAGCGCCACGTCGGCGACCTGGTCGTCACCTCGAAGCTCACGACGCCGGAGGCGAGCGAGCTGCACGCGCTGCTCGCGCGCATGCGGGAGGCGGGTGTGCGCGCGGCGGTGCTCGAGGTCAGCGCGCAGGCGATCGAGCGCCACCGCGTCGACGGCGTGCTCTTCGACGTCGTGGGCTTCACGAACCTCAGCCACGACCACCTCGACGACTACGGCACGATGGAGGCGTACTTCGACGTCAAGCTCGAGCTGTTCACGCCCGACCGCGCCGTGCGCGGCGTGGTGTGCGTCGACACCGACTGGGGTGCGCGCATCGCCGAGCGCAGCCGCATCCCCGTCACGACGATCACGAGCGATCCGGAGCGGTCCGCCGATTGGCGCGTCGACATCTGGGAGGAGACCCCCGTCTCCACGTCGTTCACGCTCACGGGCATCGACGGCGGCGCCATCGAGGTGCAGGTGCCGTTCATCGGCCGCCACATGGCGGTGGATGCTGCGATCGCCATCCTCATGCTCGTCGAGGACGGCTTCGAGCTCGAGGCCATCGCCGAGACGATCGACCGCGGCATGCGCAACACGCTGCCGGGCCGCGTCGAGCGCGTCTCGGGCGATGAGGGCCCTGCCGTGTTCGTCGACTACGGGCACAGCCCCGACGCCTTCGAGCAGACCCTCACGGCGCTGCGGCGCGTGACCGAGGGCCGGCTCGTGATGCTCTTCGGCGCCGACGGCGACCGGGATGCCACGAAGCGTGCCGAGATGGGGCGCATCGCGGCCGAGCTCGCCGACGTCGTGATCGTCACCGACTTCAACCCGCGCTCCGAGGACGCGGCGGCGATCCGCGCGCAGGTGCTCGAGGGTGCGCGGAGCGCCGGCGACACGACGGTGCTCGAGTCCTCGCCCGAGGAGGTCGCCATCCGCACGGCGCTGGAGCTCGCGGAGCCGGGCGACACCGTGCTCTGGGCGGGACCCGGCGATGCCGACTACCGAGAGGTCGCGGGCGTGCGCGAGCCGTTCGTGGCGCGCGACGAGGCGCGGCGCGCCCTGCACGAAGCAGGCTGGTCGACGGACGCCCACCGGCGTCGCGACGACGACCACGGGGACGCACGCTGATGGGCGAGCGCTGATGCTGCGGATGCACGCGAGCGAGATCGCCTCTGCCGTCGACGGCGCGCTCCGGGGCGAGGACGTGCCCGTGACGGGATCGGTCGAGACCGACTCGCGCCTCGTCGAGCCCGGCGGCGTCTTCTTCGCGATGCCGGGTGAGGTCACCGACGGGCACCGATTCATCGACGCGGCGATCGCGCAGGGCGCCGCGCTCATCGTCGCGGAGCGACCGCTGACGCAGGACGTGCCGCACGTGCTGGTCGCCGACGGCGTCGTCGCCCTCGGCGCGCTCGCCGCCGCCGTCATCCGTCGCGTGCGCGAGCTCGGCTCGCTCACCGTCGTGGGCGTGACGGGCTCGAACGGCAAGACCACCACCAAGAACATGCTGCAGGCCATCCTCGAGCAGCACGGCCCGACCGTCACGCCCGTCAAGTCGTTCAACAACGAGGTCGGCGCTCCCATGACCATGCTGCGCATCGACGAGTCGACGCGCTACCTCGTGCTCGAGATGGGCGCGAGCGTCGAGGGCGACATCGCGCGCCTGACGGCCATGGCGCACCCGGACGTCGGTGTCGTGCTCAAGGTCGGGCTCGCGCACGCCGGGGAGTTCGGCGGCATCGAGACCACCGCGCGCGCCAAGACGGAGATGGTGCGCGACCTCGCGGCCGATGGCATCGCCGTGCTCAATCGCGACGACGAGCGGGTGCGCGGCATGGCTGCCGCGACGCGCGCGCGCATCGCCTGGTTCGGCACCGAGCGGGGCTCGGCAGGTCAGCCGAGCGCGCTCTGGGCAGACGGCGTCGACTCGACGCTCGCCGGCACGGTCGCGGTCATCCACCGGGGCGAGGAGTCGTGGCCGCTGCGCATGCGCATCCTCGGCGAGCACCACGTCATGAACGCGCTCGCCGCGCTCACGGTCGCGGATGCGCTCGGCATCCCGCTCGCGCCCGCGATCGATGCGCTCTCGACCCTGCAGCGCGCCGAGCGCGGCCGCATGGAGCTGCTCGAGCGCGGCGATGGCGTGACCGTCATCAACGATGCCTACAACGCCAGCCCCGACTCGACCGCCGCGGCGCTGCGCTCGCTCGCGCACATGACGCGCCAGGCCGGCCGGCGATCGATCGCCGTGCTCGGCGAGATGGCGGAGCTCGGACCGCACGCGGTCGAGGAGCACGATCGTCTCGGGCGCCAGGCCGTGCGCCTGCGCATCGATCGGCTCCTGGTCGTCGGCACCGGCGCCAAGGCGATCCACGATGCCGCCGAGCTGGAGTCGTCGTTCGGCCAGGAGACCACCTGGGTCGCGACCGCCGACGAGGCCGAGGCGGTGCTGCGGGACGAGCTGCGCGCGGGCGATGTCGTGCTGTTCAAGTCGTCCAACGTGTCGGGCCTCCAGAGCCTCGCGGAGCGGATCGGGGGCCTCTGATGCTCGTGCTGCTGGCGTCGGCGGGCATCGCCCTGCTGGTCTCGCTGCTCGCGACGCCGCTGTTCATCCGCGGGTTCGCCCGGATCGGCTGGGGGCAGTTCATCCGCGACGACGGACCGCAGTCGCACCACGTCAAGCGCGGCACCCCCACCATGGGCGGCCTGATCTTCATCGTGGCGACGGTGCTGGGCTACTTCGGCGGCAAGCTGCTCGGGCAGGACGCGCCCACGCAGCCGGCGCTGCTCATCCTGCTGCTGATGGTCGGCATGGGCGCGGTCGGCTTCGTCGACGACTTCCTCAAGATCTCGAATCAGCGATCGCTGGGGCTGGGCGGATGGGCCAAGATCGCCGGACAGGTGGTCGTCTCGGTCGCATTCGGCGCGCTCGCGATCACGCAGTCCTACCGCGGCGGTGAGCGCACGGTGGTGAACCCGGCGATCTCGGGCCTGCGCGACATCCCGTGGCTCGACTTCACCGCCTGGGGTGCGCTCGGCGGCATCCTGTTCGTGCTCTGGATCCTGATCATGAACGTCTCCGCGTCGAACGCCGTGAACGTCACGGACGGGCTGGACGGGCTGGCCACCGGCGCCGTCATCCTGTCCGCGATGGGCTACGCGTTCGTCGCCTTCTGGCAGTTCAACCAGTCCTGCTTCGCCCCCGAGGCCGGCGTCGGCTGCTACGACGTGCTGCAGCCGCTGGACGTCGCGACGCTCGCGGCCACCGTGGTCGCCGCCCTCATCGGCTTCCTCTGGTGGAACACGAGCCCCGCGCAGATCTTCATGGGCGACGTGGGCTCGCTCGCGCTCGGCGGCGCGCTCGCGGGCTTCGCGATCATGACCGACACCCACCTGCTGCTCATCCTCATGGCGGGCCTGCCGATCATCGTCACCGGCAGCGTCATCGTGCAGCGCGCCTACTTCAAGGCCACGGGGGGCAAGCGCGTGTTCCTGATGACGCCGCTGCACCACCACTTCGAGCTGAAGGGCTGGGCCGAGGTCACGATCGTCGTGCGCTTCTGGATCGTCGCGGGACTGTTCGTCGCCGCGGGCCTTGGCCTGTTCTACTTCGAGTGGGCGCTGCACTGATGGACCGACTCGACGCACTGACGTCCTGGCACGCCGACTGGCAGGGCCTCCGCGTCGCCGTGCTCGGGCTCGGCGTCACCGGCTTCGCCGCCGCCGACACGCTCGCCGAGCTCGGTGCCAGCGTGACGGTCGTCGCCGAGTCGGTGGACGACGAGCGTCGCACGATCCTCGGCGTGCTCGCCGTGCCGATCGTCGAGGCGACCGCCGCGGCGCTGCCGGAGGCGATCACGCAGGCGGAGGTCGTCATCGCCTCACCCGGGCTGCGCCCGGACCACCCGTGGCTCATCGCCGCCGCGGAGCTGGGCATCCCCGTCTGGGGCGACATCGAGCTCGCCTGGCGCGTGCGCGACAAGGTCGCCGCGGCCGAGTGGATCCTCATCACGGGCACGAACGGCAAGACGACCACGACCCAGCTCACCGCCCACATGCTGCGCGAGGCCGGCTACCGCGTCGCGCCGGTCGGCAACATCGGCACGCCCGTGCTCGACGCGGTGCGCGATCCCGCCGGGTTCGACGTGCTGGTCGTCGAGCTCTCGAGCTTCCAGCTGCACACACTGCCCGAGGCCGGGCCCGGCGCGCTCCATCCCCACTCCGCGGCCGTGCTGAACATCGACGACGACCACATCGACTGGCACGGCTCCGCTCAGGCGTACCGGGCGGCGAAGGCGAAGGTGTACGCGAACGCGCGGGTCGCCGCTGTCTACGGCATCGAGGATGCGGTCACGATGCGCATGGTCGAGGACGCCGAGGTGCTTGAGGGATGTCGCGCGATCGGCTTCACACTCGGCGTGCCGGGGCCCAGCGACCTGGGGATGGTCGAGGACGTGCTCGTCGACCGTGCCTTCCTCGATGAGCGGCACACTCGGGCGCTCGAGCTCGCGAGCCTCGTCGACCTCGAGCCCGCGGGGCTGCGCTCTCCCCACATGACGCGCAACGTGCTTGCGGCGGCGGCGCTCGCGCGCGGCTTCGGCGCCGAGCCGGTGCACGTGCGCGACGCCATCCGCTCCTTCTCGCTCGACCGTCACCGCACCGAGCTCGTCGCGGAGCAGGGCGGCGTGCGCTTCGTGGACGACTCGAAGGCCACGAACCCGCATGCGGCCGAAGGCAGCCTGAGCGCGTTCGATCGAGTGGTGTGGATCGTCGGCGGGCTCTTCAAGGGCGCCGACCTCGCGCCGCTCGTCGAGCGGCACGCGTCGAGGGTCGTCGCGTGCGTCGCGATCGGGGTCGATCGCGCCCCCGTGCGGGAGGCGTTCGCGCGACACGCGCCCGGCATCCCGCTCGTGGAGGTCGACACGGCGGACACTGATGCGGTGATGCGACTCGCCGTCGAGGCGGCAGCATCGCACGCCGCGCCCGGCGTGACGGTCCTGCTGGCGCCGGCGGCGGCATCCATGGACCAGTTCAGCAACTACGCGGAGCGCGGCGATCGATTCGCCGAAGCGGTGCGGGAGAGGGGAGCCCATGGCCACGACGACGGCACCCCGACCCACCTCGGCTGAGCTGCGGGCCGGGCGCGCTGAGCGGATGGGCAAGCGCGCGCTCGTGCGCGTGCGATCCATCTTCGGCGCTCCAACGCTCAACGCAGCGCTGCTGCTGGGCACCACGCTCTTCCTGGTCGTCTTCGGGCTGATCATGGTGCTCTCCTCCTCGTCGGTCGAGAGCTACGTCGCGAACGACTCGTTCTTCACCGACTTCGTCAAGCAGGCGGCGTTCGCCGCGATTGGCATCGTCCTGATGCTGATCGCCTCGCGCATGCCCGCGAGCACCTGGCAGCGGGTCGCCTGGGTCGCGATCATGCTCGGCATCGCCCTGCAGATCCTCGTCTTCACCCCGCTCGGCTTCGGCGCGAACGGCAACCGCAACTGGATCGGCATCGGCGGCTTCTCGCTGCAGCCGTCGGAGTTCGTGAAGGTCGCGCTGTGCGTCTGGCTCGCGATGATCATGACGCGGAAGCAGAAGCACATCGACAGCTTCTGGCAGGCGTGGATCCCCGCCGCGCCCGTCGCGGGCCTCTCCATCGGGCTCGTGCTGCTGGGCAGCGACCTCGGCACCGTGGTGATCATGGTGGCGCTGTCCTTCGGGGCGCTGTGGTTCGCGGGCGTGCGCTGGTGGCACCTGCTGCTGCCCGTCGCGGGCCTCGTGGTGCTCGCGGTGCCCGTGGTGCTCGCGAGCCCCTCGCGCGTGCGTCGCATCGGCGCGTTCGTGCAGGGCTGCACCGATGCCGACTACTACTCCGGCTGCTGGCAGCAGCTGCACGGCACCTGGGCGCTGTCGGCAGGTGGCCTGTTCGGCGTCGGGCTCGGCAACTCGCGCGCGAAGTGGTCGTGGCTGCCGGAGGCCGACAACGACTACATCTACGCGATCATCGGCGAGGAGCTCGGGCTCCTGGGCGCCGTCGTGGTGCTTGCCCTGTTCGCGCTGCTCGCCTGGACGATGCTGCGCATCGTGCGCCAGGCGCGGCTGCAGATGACGCGCGTGGTGACGGGTGCCGCCATGGTGTGGCTGGTCGGCCAGGCGCTTGTCAACATCGCCGTCGTCCTCGGCCTGCTCCCGGTGCTCGGCGTGCCGCTGCCGTTCATCTCCTCCGGCGGCTCGCAGCTCATCGCGGCGCTGCTCGTCGTCGGCATCGTGCTCTCGCTCGAGCGCGTGGACAACCCCGGCGCGCGCGGCGAGTCGCTCGTCGCGGCGACGAGGGGCTGAGGATGCGCGTGCTGCTCGCCGGCGGCGGCACCGCCGGCCATGTGAACCCGCTGCTCGCGACCGCGCAGCGGCTGCGCGAGCGAGACCCCGATGCGCAGATCACCGTGCTCGGCACGGCGGAGGGCCTCGAGCGCGAGCTCGTGCCGCGCGCCGGGCTCGAGCTCGTCACGATCCGGAAGCTGCCCTTCCCGCGTCGGCCGGACGTCGACGCGCTGCGGTTCCCCGGCCGCTGGCGCAGCGTCGTGCGCGAGGTGCGCGCGCTGCTGCGGGAGCGGAGCTTCGATGTCGTGGTGGGCTTCGGCGGCTACGCCGCCGCCCCCGCCTACCGCGCCGCGCACCTCGAGCGGGTGCCGATCGTCATCCACGAGGCGAACGCGAAGCCGGGCATGGCCAATGTGCTCGGTGCCCGCTGGAGCGACTTCGTCGGGCTGTCGTACCGGTCGACGACGCTCGAGGGCGAGTTCGTCGGCATGCCGCTGCGGCCGGAGATCACGAGCCTCGACCGCGTCGGCATGCGCGCCGAGGCTGCAGCAGCGCTGGGCCTGGATCCGGATCGACCGACCCTGCTCGTCACCGGCGGCTCCCAGGGTGCCCGCTCGATCAACCGCGCGATCGTCGCGGCGGCCCAGCAGATCGTCGACGCGGGATGGCAGATCCTGCATCTCTCCGGCGGCAGGCAGACCGACTTCGAACCGGCCGTCGTCGACCACTACGTCGCGATCGAGTACCTCGACCGGATGCACCTGGCGCTGGCGGCCGCCGACCTCGTGGTGTGTCGAGCCGGCAGCCTGACGGTCTCTGAGCTCATGGCCGTCGGCCTGCCAGCGATCTACGTGCCGCTGCCCTACGGCAACGGCGAGCAGGGCATGAATGCCGCTGACCAGGTTTCCGCTGGTGGCGCACTGCTCGTGGACGACGCCGCGTTCACGGCAGAATGGATCCAGACGCAGCTCGTCCCGCTGCTGCGGGACGCCGATCGGCTCGCCGAGATGGCCTCCGCGAGCGCGGGGGCGGGCGCGAGCGACGGCAGCGACCGCATGTGCGATCTCATCGAGCGGGCCGCGGCCACGAGGAGGCAGTCGTGATCGAACCGGACTTCACCCAGCCCATCCCCGAGCGGATCGGGCGGGTGCACTTCATCGGCATCGGCGGATCCGGCATGTCGGGCATCGCCCACATGATGCTCGATGAGGGCATCGCAGTGTCGGGCTCCGACCGCTCCGGCTCGGCGACCGTCGACCGGCTGATCGAGCGCGGGGCGACGGTCTCGGTCGGCCATGCGGCCGAGCACGTCCCCGTGGGGGACGAGCGGGCCGACGCGGTCGTCGTGACGAGTGCGCTGTGGCCCGACAACCCGGAGCTGCTCGCGGCCCGCGAGCACGGCATTCCGGTGCTGCATCGCTCGCAGGCGCTGCACGTGCTCGCGCGCGGCAAGCGGGTCGTCGCCGTCGGGGGCGCGCACGGCAAGACCACCACCACCGGCATGCTGGTCGTCGGCCTGCACGGGCTCGGCGTCGACGCCGGCTTCGTCAACGGCGGCGTGATCGCCGGGCTCGACGCCTCGAGCGGCCACGGCACCTCCGACATGTTCGTGCTCGAGGCCGATGAGTCCGACGGCTCCTTCCTGCTCTACGACGTGGCGGTCGCGCTGATCACGAACGTCGACACCGACCACCTCGACCACTACGGCACCCCCGAGGCGTTCGACGAGGCCTTCGCCGAGTTCGCCAACCGGGCGAGCGAGGCGGTCGTCATCTCCGCCGACGACGAGGGGGCGCAGCGGCTGCGCCCGCTGATCTCGCACGAGCGCGTCGTGACCTTCGGCGAGCACGAGGACGCGGACGTGCGGATCGTCGAGATCCGCACGGGCGTCACGGCATCGTGCACCCTGGCCGTCGGAGACGAGCGCATCGAGCTCGAGGTGGGCGTGCCGGGGCGCCACAACGCGGTGAATGCCGCGGGCGCGCTCGCGACGCTCGTCGCGCTCGGATTCGCGCCGGCCGACATCGCCCATGCGCTCGCCGCCTTCCGCGGCACCGGTCGTCGCTTCGAGCTGCATGGCGAGCGACGCGGCGTGCGCGTCTTCGACGACTACGCCCACCACCCGGCGGAGGTCGACGCGGCGCTCACCGCCGCCCGCACCGTCATCGGAGCGGGCCGCATCATCGCCATCCACCAGCCGCACCTCTACACGCGCACCCGCGACATGGCGGGCGAGTTCGCCTCGGTCTACGAGCGCGTCGCCGACCACACGGTGGTGCTCGACGTGTACGGCGCACGGGAGGACCCCATCCCGGGCGTCACGGGCGCGCTGGTCGCCGACCGCTTCGTCGACGCGACCGGCGTCGACTTCCTGCCCGACTGGCAGGCGGCCGCCGAGCGCGCTGCCGCGCTCGCGCGCCCGGGCGACATCATCGTCACGCTCTCCTGCGGCGATGTCTACCGCATCATCCCGCAGGTGCTGTCGGCGCTCGAGGACGCCGACGACGCGTGAGGCGACCCGACGGCTTCGATCGCCCGCTCGACGGGGAGGCCCCCGCCTCGCCGTCCCCGTCGAATCCGAGCGACGCGGCTGCAGAGGTGCGAGAGGTCGTCCGGCTCGACGCCCTGCGGCGTCGGCGCGAGCGCGCGGAGATGCTCGCCGGCGAGACCCAGGAGCCGCGTCGCTGGGCGCTGAGCGCCTATGCCGATCTGGATCGCACCGACGACGCCGACGACGTCGACGTGCCCGCAGCGGGTGCGGACCCGTCGGTCACGCACACCGCCGACGAGCACGGGGTGCGGGGGAGCGGGTCGAACGCGCAGCGCGTCGACCGCGCCTGGCGGCTCGCGCAGCGCGAGCAGCGCAGGCTCGATCGCGAGGAGCTCAAGGACAGCAAGCGCGAGGCTCGCGCCGCCACACGCGCGCGCGCTCGCGCGGAGCGCGAGGAGGTCCGTCGATTCACGGCGTCCCGCCGTCGGCAGCTGCGTGCCGCGCTGCTGGGCGTCGGCGGACTCGTGCTCGCGCTGCTGGTGCTCGTGGGCCTCGTGTACTCACCGCTCATGTCGGTGCGCGAGGTGCGCGTGGAGGGCACCGAGCGCATCGACCCCGCGGCCGTCGAGGCCGCGCTCGCCGACCAGGTCGGGGAGCCGATCGCGACGGTCACCGAGGCTGAGGTCGCCGCGCGGCTGCAGTCGATCCCGCAGATCGAGTCGTTCCGCGTCGATGTCGTACCGCCATCCACGGTGATCGTGCGGCTGATCGAGCGTCGCCCCGTGGCGATCGTGGAGTCGGCCGAGGGGGTCTCCGTCATCGACGCCGCCGGCGTCGTGCTCGGTGCCGTGGATGCGAGCACCGAGGCGCTCCCGCGCCTCTCGGGGGTCGAGCTCGGCTCGGAGGAGTTCGAGGCGGTCGCGACCGTGCTCGTGTCGGTGCCGAGCGACGTGCTGGTGCAGACCGAGACGATCGAGGCATCGACGCCGTCCGACATCCGGCTGACGCTCAGCACCGGGCAGACCGTGCAGTGGGGTGGGGCGGAGCAGAGCCCGCTGAAGGCGGACGTGCTCGCCGCGCTGATGGCGACGCAGGAGCCCTCTGCGGCGGCAGTGCTCGATGTCCGTGCTCCCGAGCACCCGGTGGTGCGCGAGTCCTGAGGCGTCGCCGCCTGCTCGTGAACCTGACGATTCTTTTTCTTGTCGTATCCGGGCGCGACACACCCCTTCGGTGCCGAGCGCACGCCGCCCGCGCCCGTACCGTCGGAGTTGTCAGCATGAAATGAGGAATTCTCTAAACTTCAAGTAGAGGTTGAGAGTTCGATCGAGGGGCCGGGCACGTGACTTCCAACAACAACTACCTCGCCGTCATCAAGGTGGTCGGCGTAGGCGGTGGCGGTGTGAATGCCGTCAACCGCATGATCGATCTGGGCCTGCGAGGCGTCGAGTTCATCGCGATCAACACCGACGCGCAGGCACTGCTGCTCAGTGACGCCGACGTCAAGCTCGACGTCGGCCGTGAGCTCACCAAGGGTCTCGGCGCTGGTGCCGACCCCGAGGTCGGCAGGCGAGCGGCCGAGGACCACGCGGAGGAGATCGAGGAGGCCCTCTCGGGGGCCGACATGGTCTTCGTCACCGCGGGCGAGGGTGGCGGCACCGGCACGGGCGGCGCCCCGGTCGTGGCGCGCATCGCCAAGAGCCTCGGTGCGCTCACCGTCGGCGTCGTGACGAAGCCGTTCTCGTTCGAGGGCCGTCGTCGGCAGGCGCAGGCCGAGACCGGCGTCGAGGCGCTCAAGAACGAGGTCGACACGCTCATCGTGGTACCGAACGACCGACTGCTCGAGATCTCCGACATGGGCATCTCGATGGTCGAGGCGTTCGAGACCGCCGACCAGGTGCTGCTCGCGGGTGTGCAGGGCATCACCGACCTGATCACCACGCCCGGCCTCATCAACGTCGACTTCGCCGACGTGAAGTCGGTCATGCAGGGGGCCGGCAGCGCGCTCATGGGCATCGGCTCCTCGCGGGGCGCCGACCGGGCCATCAAGGCTGCGGAGCTCGCGGTCGCCAGCCCGCTGCTGGAGGCGAAGATCGACGGCGCACACGGCGTGCTGCTGTCGATCCAGGCCGGCAGCAACCTGGGCATCCACGAGACCTACGATGCGGCGAAGCTCGTGCAGGAGGCCGTGCACCCGGAGGCGAACATCATCTTCGGCACGGTCATCGACGACACGCTCGGCGACGAGGTGCGCGTGACCGTCATCGCCGCCGGCTTCGACGGCACGGGGCCGATCACGAAGGACGACGACACGGTCATCCGCACCGCCGCGCGCGAGGAGATGGGGCTGCGGGCTTCTGCTCCCAGCACGCCGTCGGCGCCGCGCGTGGAGGAGCCTGCCGAGCGTCGCGCGGTGCCGGCGCCGCCGGTCGCCGACCACCTCACGGGCCCCGTGCAGCCCCTCACCCAGGTGGACGAGGAGGAGGACGAGTTCCTCCCCGACTTCCTGCGCTGAGACCGAATCGTGACCGACAGCCCCGCCGCGCGCCTGACCGCCTTCCTCGAGGATCTCGAGCAGGCGCGTCAGGCGCGCGACGTGACGGTGGTGGTGGTCACGAAGTTCCACCCGGTCGAGCTCGTGCGCGAGCTCGCCTCGACCGGGCATCGCGACTTCGGCGAGAACCGGCACCCCGAGGCGCGCGACAAGGCGACCGCGCTGGCCGACCTCGACCTCACCTGGCACTTCCTCGGCCAGCTGCAGCGCAAGAAGGCGCGCCAGGTCGCGCGCTACGCAGACGTGCTGCACTCGATCGACTCCCTGGAGCTGGTCGAGGCGCTCGAGGGCGGCGAGCCGGAGGACGACCGCCCGGTGCGGGATGCGCTGGTGCAGGTCAACCTGACCGACGACCCCGCGAGAGGCGGTGTCGCTGCGGCGGGCCTGGAGGCTCTCGCCGAGCGCGTCGCCGCTGCCGAGCACCTGCGGCTGCGCGGCGTGATGGCCGTCGCTCCGCTCGACGAGGAGCCCGGTGCCGCCTTCGAGCGGCTCGCCGCGTACGCCGAGCGCGTGCGCGGCATCGACCCGACGGCGGAGTGGATCTCCGCCGGCATGAGCGGTGACTGGCGCGAGGCGCTCCAGCACGGCGCGACACACCTGAGAATCGGCACCGCAATCACGGGAAACCGCCCGCGCGGCGGATAGCGTGAACGCACGCCACGAGGAGGATCCCATGAGCAACGCACTGAAGAAGGCGGCGATCTACTTCGGCTTCGCCGAAGAGGATGAGCTGACCCAGGAGGTCCGTCCTGTCGAGCGGGCCGAGGAGCACGACCGCGCGCCGCAGCAGCCGCGCGAACGCGTCGAGGAGCCGCGTCGTGCGCCCGTCACCAAGCTCCGCACGAGCCAGAAGGTGAACGACATGAGCGAGATCCTGACGGTGCACCCGCGCCAGTACAAGGACGCGAAGGCCATTGCAGAGGCGTTCCGCGACGGCACGCCCGTGATCATCAACCTGTCCCAGATGACCGACGGCGACGCGCGCCGCCTGATCGACTTCTCCGCCGGCCTCACGCAGGGCCTGGAGGGCCGCATCGAGCGCGTCACGACCAAGGTCTACCTGCTGACGCCGGAGCACATCGCGGTCTCCGGAGGCCGCGGCGTCGACGAGGACGTGGACGCAGCCGTCTTCGCCCACTGACGCGGTGACGATCGTCTCGATCCTCGCCTGGGTCGTCCACACTGCACTGCTGGTCGCGTTCTACGTCCTCTGGGCGCGGATCATCCTCGACTTCGTCCGGCAGATCCGTCGTGATTGGCGCCCAACGGGCTTCTGGCTCTTCATCTCCGTCTGGCTGCTGCGGCTCACCGATCCGCCGCTGCGCTTCGTGCGCCGGTTCGTGAAGCCCGTGCGCATCGGCGGCGCGATGCTGGACATCGCGATGCTGGTGCTGCTGCTCGCACTGCTCCTGCTGACGACCATCATCAGCCCCCTCCGCTTCGTCTAGCGGCGCTTCGCCGATGAGCGCCGCCCCGACGTGAAGCGCGCGGCAGGGCGCTACGATCTCGGAAGCGAATCACGCCGGGTACAGTGAATGTGTGCTGTCTGCCTCCCGGCAGGACCCTGACCTAGAAAGGCACGCCATGGCTCTCACTCCTGATGACGTCGTCCACAAGCGCTTCGAGACGACGCGCTTCCGGGATGGCTATGACCAGGACGAGGTCGACGACTTCCTCGACGAGGTCGTCACGGAGCTCCGCCGGCTGACGGAGGAGAACGAGACGCTCCGCGCCGAGAACGAGCAGCTCAAGTCCGGCAGCGCCCCGGCTGCGTCGGCCGACGGCGATGTCGAGTCCGTCGCGCGCCCGGACGCGGCAGAGCTCGGCTCGCTGCGCGCCGAGAACGAGCGCCTCACCAAGGAGCTCGCCGACCGCGACGCCGCCGCAGCGGCGGCCGACCAGGCCGCTGCAGACGCGCAGCCGGCTGAGCAGGACCAGTCCGCCGGCCAGGAGGCCGAGGCCCCCGCAGCCGCCGACGTCCCGGCGCAGGCATCGGCATCCCCCTCGGTCGCCAACGCCGACAGCCTCCTCGCCCTCGCGCAGCGCGTGCACGACGAGCACGTCGCCGCCGGTGAGCAGAAGCGCGACGAGCTGATCGCCGCGGCGGAGGCTCGCGCGCAGGAGATCGAGGATGCAGCCGAGCAGCGCAAGGCCGTGCTACAGGGCGAGTTCGACGACAAGAAGGCAAAGCTCGACGAGCTGAAGGCCGGCCTCGAGACGAAGATCGACGAGCTGAAGAGCTTCGAGCGCGACTACCGCCTCAAGCTGCGCGGCTACATCGAGAGCCAGCTTCGCGACCTCGACCGCTCCTCCTCGCTCGCCTTCGGCGGGCAGAGCGGCAGCTGAGCGGCTCGGTGACCGACGACAGCGCAACGCACAGCGCAGCGGCGGTCCCGCGCACGACGACCTGGCGGATGCTGGGTCTCGTGCTCGGGACCGCCGTCGTCGCGTGGGTGGCCGACTTCCTCGCCAAGGAGTGGGTGCTGTCCTCGATGCGCGAGGGCGAGCAGCGGCAGGTGCTGGGCGAGGTGCTGCAGTGGCACTTCGTGCGCAACCCGGGTGCGGCATTCTCCTTCGCCGAGGGCTCGACCTGGATATTCACCATCCTGGCCGCGGCGGTCGCGGTCTTCATCATCACCCAGGTGCGGCGCATCCGCTCCGCACTCTGGGCCGTGGCATTCGGTGGCCTGCTGGGCGGCACGCTCGGCAACCTCACCGATCGCTTGACGAGGGAGCCCGGATTCTTCGTCGGTCACGTGATCGACTTCATCCAGGTCTGGGGCTTCCCCGCGATCTTCAACATCGCCGACATCTGCATCGTCGGCTCGATGATCGGCGTGGTGCTGCTGGTGCTGAGCAACATCGGCCTCGACGGCAGGCGCCACACCGACGAGCCGAAGCACACCGCCGACGTCGACCCCGATGCGACGCAGCCGCTCGACCCCGAGGATCGGCCCTGATGGAGACCCGGTTCCTGCAGGTGCCGCCGGGGCTCGACGGCGTGCGCGCCGACGCGGGCCTCGCGAAGCTGCTCGGCCTCTCGCGCACGGCTGTCGTCGGCATGCTCGAGGCCGGCGGCGCGGTGCAGGACGGCGGCGTGCTCGGCAAGTCGGACCGGCTGCGCGGCGACGCGTGGCTCGACCTGTCGTGGCAGCCGCGTCAGGAGCCGACCATCGTCCCCACGCCGGTGCCCGACCTCGGCATCGTGCATGACGACGGCGACATCGTGGTGGTCGACAAGCCCGCGGGCGTCGCCGCGCATCCCTCGGTCGGCTGGCAGGGGCCCACCGTGGTCGGCGCGCTCGCCGCCGCGGGCTTCCAGATCGCCACATCCGGCGCCGCGGAGCGGCAGGGCGTCGTGCATCGGCTCGACGCCGGCACGAGCGGCCTGATGGTGGTGGCGAAGAGCGAGCGCGCCTACACACGGCTGAAGGCCGCGTTCCACGACCGCGAGGTCACGAAGATCTACCACGCTGCGGTGCAGGGCCACCCGGACCCGCTCACGGGCACGATCGACGCGCCGGTGGGCCGGCACCCGAGCCACGAGTGGCGCTTCGCGGTCGTCTCCGGCGGCAAGCACGCGATCACCCACTACGAGACGCTCGAGGCCTACCGCGGCGGCAGCCTGCTGGAGGTGAACCTGGAGACGGGGCGCACGCACCAGATCCGCGTGCACATGGCCGCCAGGAGGCATCCGTGCCTGGGCGACGCGATGTACGGCGCTGACCCGACCGTGAGTGAGCGGCTCGGTCTGACGCGCCAGTGGCTGCACGCGCTGCGGCTGGGATTCGCGCACCCGGCGACGGGGGAGCGGGTGCTGTTCGAGTCGGGGTACCCAGCAGCGCTCGCCCACGCGCTCGAGCTGCTCCGCGAGGAGTAGCCGCCCCGGCCTGTCGAGTGGGCACTCCGACGTAGGATCGGGGGTGCCATGGCAGATTCTTTCGCGCACCTCCACGTCCACACCGAGTACTCGATGCTCGACGGCGCCGCACGCATCAAGGACCTGATGCAAGCGGTCGATGCCGAGGGGATGCCGGCGGTCGCGATGACCGACCACGGGAACATCTTCGGCGCGTTCGAGTTCTGGAAGGCGGCCAAGGAGCGGGGCGTCAAGCCCATCATCGGCACCGAGGCGTACATCACGCCCGGCACGCACCGCAGCGACAAGACCCGCGTGAAGTGGGGCGACCAGGGGACCGCCTCCGGCGACGACGTCTCCGGCGGCGGCGCCTACACGCACATGACGCTGCTGGCCGAGAACAACGATGGGCTCCACAACCTGTTCCGGCTCTCGTCCTACGCCTCGATGGAGGGGTTCTACTTCAAGCCCCGCATGGATCGCGAGCTGCTCGAGCGCTACTCCAGCGGGCTCATCGCGACCACCGGCTGCCCTTCCGGCGAGGTGCAGACGCGCCTGCGCCTCGGGCAGTTCGACGAGGCGCTCACGGCGGCCGCCTCCTACCGCGACCTCTTCGGCGCCGACAACTACTTCCTGGAGCTCATGGATCACGGGCTCGAGATCGAGCGCCGCGTGCGCGAGGGCCTGCTCGACATCGGCAAGCAGCTCGGCCTGCCGCTGCTGGCGACGAACGACCTGCACTACACGCGCGCAGAGGACGCCAAGAGCCACGACGCACTGCTGTGCGTGCAGTCGGGCTCGACCATGGACGATCCGAACCGCTTCCGCCTCGACGGCGGCGGCTACTACGTGAAGTCCGCCGCCGAGATGCGGCACCTCTTCCGGGACTTGCCGGGCGCCTGCGACAACACCCTGCTCGTCGCCGAGCGCTGCAACGTCGAGTTCGACACCAGTGCGAACTACATGCCGCGCTTCCCCGTGCCGGAGGGCCACGACGAGCACACCTGGTTCCGGCACGAGGTGCAGGCGGGCCTCGAGCGCCGCTACCCGGCAGGCATCCCGGATGCGGTGCAGACGCAGGCGGAGTACGAGATCGGCGTCATCTCGGGCATGGGCTTCCCCGGCTATTTCCTGGTGGTCGCCGACTTCATCAACTGGGCGAAGGACAACGGCATCCGGGTGGGCCCCGGCCGCGGATCCGGCGCCGGTTCCATGGCCGCCTACGCGATGCGCATCACCGACCTCGATCCGCTCGAGCACGGGCTGATCTTCGAGCGCTTCCTGAACCCCGACCGCGTCTCGATGCCCGACTTCGACATCGACTTCGACGATCGACGCCGCGGTGAGGTGATCCGCTACGTCACCGAGAAGTACGGCACCGAGCGCGTCGCGCAGATCGTCACCTACGGCACGATCAAGCAGAAGCAGGCGCTCAAGGATGCCAGCCGCGTGCTCGGGTTCCCGTTCGGCATGGGCGACAAGCTCACCAAGGCGATGCCGCCGGCCATCATGGCGAAGGACATCCCGCTCGCGGGCATCACCGACCCCTCGCACGAGCGCTACAAGGAGGCGGGCGACTTCCGCGCGCTGCTCGAGACCGATCCCGATGCCAAGACGGTCTACGAGACCGCGCTGGGGCTCGAGAACCTGAAGCGGCAGTGGGGCGTGCACGCGGCCGGCGTCATCATGTCCTCCGACCCGCTGATCGACATCATCCCGATCATGAAGCGGGAGCAGGACGGCGCGATCATCACGCAGTTCGACTACCCCGCGTGCGAGTCGCTCGGACTGATCAAGATGGACTTCCTGGGGCTCCGGAACCTCACGATCGTCTCGGACGCGCTCGACAACATCCGCGCGAACCGGGGCGAGGAGATCGACCTCGACACGCTGCCGCTCGACGACCGCGGCGCCTACGAGCTGCTGGGCCGCGGCGACACGCTCGGTGTCTTCCAGCTCGACGGCGGGCCGCTGCGCTCGCTGCTGCGGCTCATGAAGCCCGACAGCTTCGGCGACATCTCTGCCGTCATCGCGCTGTACCGACCGGGCCCCATGGGCGCCGACTCGCACACGAACTACGCGCTGCGCAAGAACGGGCTGCAGCCGATCACGCCGATTCATCCGGAGCTCGAGGAGCCGCTGGCCGAGATCCTCTCGGAGTCCTACGGCCTCATCATCTACCAGGAGCAGGTGATGGCGGTCGCGCAGAAGGTCGCCGGCTACTCGCTCGGCCAGGCCGACATCCTGCGGCGCGCAATGGGCAAGAAGAAGAAGGAGGAGCTCGACAAGCAGTTCGAAGCCTTCTCCGCAGGCATGATCGAGCGCGGCTACTCGGCTGAGGCCGTCAAGGAGCTGTGGGGCATCCTGCTGCCCTTCTCCGACTACGCCTTCAACAAGGCGCACTCGGCCGCCTACGGCGTCATCTCCTACTGGACGGCCTTCCTCAAGGCGCACTACCCGGCCGAGTACATGGCGGCGCTGCTCACGAGCGTGGGCGACTCCAAGGACAAGATGGCCATCTACCTCTCGGAGTGCCGCCGGATGGGCATCACGGTGCTGCCGCCGGATGTCAACGAGTCGACCCTCTACTTCACGGCGGTGGGCGACGACATCCGCTTCGGCCTCGGTGCCGTGCGCAACGTCGGCGAGGGCGTCGTCGACGGCATCATCGCCGCGCGCGAGCGGGAGGGCGCGTTCGCCTCGTTCCACGACTTCCTCAAGAAGGTGCCGCTCGGCGTCGCCAACAAGCGCACGGTCGAATCGCTCATCAAATCGGGCGGCTTCGACACCATGGGCGTCACGCGGCGCGCGATGCTCGAGATCCACGAGGATGCCGTCGACGCGGCCGTGTCGATCAAGCGCAACGAGGCGAACGGGCAGGTCGACCTCTTCGGCGACATCTTCGACGACCTCGACACCGTCGCCGATCGGGTGCCGGAGCGGCCGGAGTGGGGCAAGCAGGACAAGCTCGCCTTCGAGCGCGAGATGCTCGGCCTCTACGTCTCCGACCATCCGCTCTCCGGGCTCGAGCTGGAGCTCGCGAAGCATGCGACGCACCAGATCCAGGAGCTGCACGAGAGCGTGGAGGACGGCGACACCGTGAGCCTCGCGGGTCTCATCACGAGCGTGCAGCACCGCGTCGCCCGCAACTCCGGCAACCCCTACGGGATCATCGCGCTGGAGGACTTCAGCGGCGAGCTCGAGATCATGGTGCTCGGCAAGACCTACACCGAGTTCCGCGCGGCGCTGCAGGCCGACCAGGTGGTGGTGGTGCGAGGCAGGGCGCGCAGCCGCGACGACAGCATCACGCTGCACGCCAACGCCATCGACACACCTGACGTGCAGCCGATCGACGAGACGCGACCGCTCGAGCTGCGGATCCCGGAGCGGCGGGCGTCGATGACGGCGATGCGCGAGCTGCGCGGACTGCTCGAGCGGCACGCGGGCCCGACCGACGTGCGGATCGCGCTGCAGCGGCCAGACCTCGAGCGGGTCTTCGCGCTGCCGCAGCAGGTGCGGGTCTCCTCCGACCTGTTCGGCGAGCTCAAGTCCCTGCTGGGCCCCGCCTCCATCGCGTAAGGGTCTCGAGACGGCGACGGGCTGCGCCCGCCGCCTCCTCGACCAACGATCGTAGGTCGAGGCGCGCTCGGCGGAGCCGCGCGCGTCACGAGACCGGCCCCGCGTCCCCCGCGTTCGTAGGTCGAGGAGCGCTCGGCGAAGCCGTGCGCGTCACGAGAGCGGTTCCCCGCGTCCCCCGCGTTCGTAGGTCGAGGAGCGCCCGGCGCAGCCGGCGCGTCACGAGACCGGTTCCCCGCGTCCCCCGCGTTCGTAGGTCGAGGAGCGCCCGGCGCAGCCGGCGCGTCACGAGACCGATCGCGTCCCGCCTCCAAGGGCAGGCGATCTACGATAGGTCCCGTGCTCCGACGAATCGATCTGACGACGCTGCCCGCCGACCGGGACGTGCGCGAACTGCTCCCGCGACCGGCCGTCGACGTCGCCGCCTCGCTCCCTGCGGCCGCCGAGCTCATCGAGGCAGTCCGCACGCACGGCGCCGCGGCCCTCATCGAGCAGGCCGAGCGCTTCGACCGCGTGCGGCCCGCCGCGCTCCGGATCGACGTTGCCGCGCTGTCGGATGCGCTCACCTCGCTCGACCCGCTGGTGCGCAGCGCCCTCGAGACGAGCATCGAGCGTGTGCGCATCGGCTCCAAGGCGCAGGTGCCGCCGCCGATGATCGCCCACGTCGCCGACGGCGCCGAGATCGAGCTGCGCTGGCAGCCGGTGGAGCGGGTGGGCCTGTACGTGCCCGGAGGCAAGGCCGTCTACCCCTCCAGCGTGGTCATGAACGTCGTCGCGGCGCAGGAGGCCGGCGTCCGCTCGATCGCGGTCGCGAGCCCCGCCCAGGCGGACCACGACGGCCTGCCGCATCCGACCATCCTGGCCGCATGCGCGCTGCTGGGCGTGGATGAGGTCTACGCGATGGGCGGCGCGGGAGCGATCGGCGCCTTCGCGCACGGCGTCCCGTCGATCGATCTCGCGCCGGTCGACGTCGTCACCGGTCCCGGCAATGTGTTCGTCGCCGCTGCCAAGCGCATCGTCGCGGGCACCGTGCGCGTCGATGCCGAGGCCGGGCCCACCGAGATCCTCGTGATCGCGGATGCCTCTGCGGACCCCGAACTGGTCGCGGCGGACCTCGTGAGCCAGGCGGAGCACGACGAGCTCGCCGCCGCCGTGCTGGTGACCGACTCGGCGGAGCTGGCCGACCTGGTGGCCGAATCCGTCGCCCGCCGCGCGGCCACCACACCGGCGGCCGAGCGTGTCGCGGCCGCACTGGCGGGGGAGCAGTCGGCGATCGTGCTGGTCGCCGACCTGGCAGCCGCCGCTCGGGTGAGCGACGCGTACGCGCCGGAGCACCTCGAGATCGTCACGCGCGACGACGAATCGGTGCTCGCGCGCATCCATCACGCGGGTGCGATCTTCCTCGGGCCGCACACGCCCGTCAGTCTGGGCGACTACGCCGCCGGCTCCAACCACGTGCTGCCGACCGGTGGGCAGGCGCGGCGGGTCGCCGGGCTCGGGGCCGCGACCTTCCTGCGCCCGCAGCAGGTCGTGCGCTACAGTCGCGACGCGCTCGCCGTCGTGCGCGACGAGGTGACGGCGCTGGCTGCGGCAGAGGGCCTGCCCGCGCACGGCGAGGCGATCGAGGCGCGCTTCGAGGGGCGCGGGCGCTGATGCACTGCCCGTTCTGCCGCAACCCCGACTCCCGCGTCGTCGACTCCCGCACGAGCGACGACGGCACATCGATCCGCCGTCGCCGTCAGTGCACGCAGTGCGGCCGCCGCTTCACGACCACCGAGACGGCCAGCCTCTCGGTCGTGAAGCGCTCCGGCGTGCTCGAGCCGTTCCGCCGCGAGAAGGTCATCGAGGGCGTGCGGAAGGCCGTGCGCGGGCGCCCGGTCACGGATGCGGACCTCGCGGCCGTCGCGCAGTCGGTCGAGGAGACCATCCGCGCGACCGGCGCGAGCCAGATCGACGCGAACGAGATCGGGCTCGCGGTGCTGCCGCCGCTGCGGGAGCTCGACGAGGTCGCCTACCTGCGGTTCGCGAGCGTCTACAACAACTTCGATTCGCTCGATGACTTCGAGGCGGCCATCCGCACGCTTCGCGGGCAGCAGCCCGCCGGGGAGTCCGCCGAGTGACCGCCTACGAGCTGCTGTTCGAGCACGGCTTCTCCAAGGTCGACCCCGAGGCTGCCCACCACCTGGGCGCCAGCGCGATCCGAGCGATCGGCGCGGTGCGCCCCGGTGTCCGCGCGGACCCCTCGCTCCGTGTCCGTGCGCTCGGTCGGGAGTTCCCCACGCCGTTCGGCGTCGCAGCGGGCTTCGACAAGGACGCCACGATGATCGCCGGGCTGGGCGCGATCGGCTTCGGCCACGTCGAGGTGGGCACGCTCACGGCGCACCCGCAGCCCGGCAACCCGCAGCCGCGCCTGTTCCGCCTCACCGCCGATCGCGCCCTCATCAACCGCATGGGCTTCAACAACGGGGGAGCCGCCGCTGCCGCCGAGCGCATCGCCACTGCCCGCGAGGCTCGGTCGCGGCCGGTGATCGGCGTCAACATCGGCAAGAGCCGCGTCGTGGATGCCGAGGACGCGGCCGCTGTCGAGCGCGACTACCTGCAGTCGACGCGGATGCTCGCGCCGGTCGCCGACTACCTGGCAGTGAACGTCTCGTCGCCGAACACGCCGGGGCTGCGCGGGCTGCAGGACGAGCGGCTGCTCGAGCCGCTGCTCTCCGCCATCCGCGGCGGGGCAGGCACGACCCCGGTGCTCGTGAAGATCGCGCCCGACCTGGATGACGAGCAGGTGGAGGGCATCGCCGCGCTCGCCTCCCGGCTCGAGCTCGCGGGCGTCATCGCCACGAACACGACGATCAGCCGCGAGGGCCTGCGGACGGATGCCGCGACGGTTGCGAGCGCGGGCGCAGGTGGCCTGTCGGGCCCGCCGGTCGCGGAGCGCTCGCTGCAGGTGCTGCGACTGCTGCGCGCCGCGCTTCCCGAGTCTGCGGACGTGATCTCTGTCGGCGGCGTGGAGACGGCCGAGCAGGTGCAGGAGCGGCGTGCCGCCGGCGCGTCGCTCGTGCAGGGCTACACGGGTTTCATCTACCGCGGTCCCGGTTGGGCGCGCGAAATCAACCGCGGACTGATGGAGCACGCTACGTGGAACGATCGCCCATGATCTCGTTGCGCGGCGGCTGACGTCGCTGATAGGCGTATTCTCCGCCCCGTCGACCGCCGTACGGTCTCCCGTGGTCCGCGTACTCCTCTCGGAAGAACGCCAGTCGCCACGTGCCGATCGTCAACCGCGATCCCGTGCGAAGCACTCGCCCCATCGTCGGCTCAAGAGCCATCGCTTGCGACCCGCCGCCGATCGGCTCGCGAGCGAAGACGACATACTCGTCGTTGTCGTCATGTCGGATCTCTGCGTGGACATCGGCGATGCCCGGAAGCACCAGGTCGCACGAGCTGGCGGAACCCAGGAGCACGGAATCCTGCTGTAGCTCGAAGATCTGCGGTGGTGATCCGTCCCACACCTCGGCTTCTCGCGTGTAGATCAGTCGTGGGCGCCCAGCGCCCCGCGCGTAGTGCGTCGTCGTCACCGACATCCGGCTGCCGCGTCGAATCATTGGCAACAGCGGCCTGAGCATCGGTGCAACCGCGGGTACCAGGGGAGTCGTTCTGCGGGAAGCTCGGGAACCGAGTGTGCGCAGCACCTTGGGAGATCCCAGGCGGACGCGGCCGGATCCCGAGAGCAGGCGTCCGAGCATGGTGGGGCTGACGTCGCCGAACTCGATGATCGGACCATCCGGTCCGACGACGCGCACCCTCGCTCCCTCCGCGGCCAGCGCGTCGGCGAACGCTGTCAGTTCTCGCAGCTGTCTCCGATCGCCGACCGGCAGCCGTGCGGGGTCACTGATTCGAACAGTCAGCGTCGATCCCGAACCGCTCAGCTGGATATCGAAGGGCGGATCCTGCGTGTCCTCGAGGAGAGAGATGCTGAGGTCGGCATCGACGGTGATCATGGCCGCGGCCTATGAGGGATCGGAAACCGTGTTGTCACTCGTCGTGACACGGATGATGCCGTGGATGCGCCATGTGGCGCGCGGGGCATTGGGGCCGATGTCTCGCGGGACTTCGATCAGCATGTCCTCGAACTCATAATTGACCGTGGCGCGCCTCCCGGTCAGATACGACCACATCTCACGGCCGAGATCCGACCAGTCGGTGATCGAACGAGCAGCTGCGCCTGTCCCACCTTCTGCCGGAGTATCGCGCGAGTCGGTGTCTTCCATGATGAGCTCCTTCGGTCGAATCACGGCGTCTTTGCCCTGTTCGAGAACGGTAGTTCTGGACCACCAACGCCACAAGGCTGGCACGAGACTCATAGACAATCCTGACGCTTCCGAACGTCAACGACGGAGCGATTCCGGAGCAGGGTCGTCGACGGCCAGGCCTCGCGACGCGAGCCCTCCGGACAGGTCTCGCGACGCGAGCCGGCTGCGCCGGCGCGCTCCTCGACCTAGCGTCCTGCGGGCTCACGGCGGTGAGCCCTCCGGACAGGTCTCGCGACGCGAGCCGGCTGCGCCGGCGCGCTCCTCGACCTAGCGTCCTCCGGGCTCACAGAAGTGAGCCCTCCGGACGCTACTCCGGGTACTTGAAGAGCTTCGTCTGCGGCTTCGGCATGCGCATGAACGGCAGCTGCACCGCACGCATGGTCGCGTACCAGCCGTGCCCCTTCGCATCCTTCTCGCCGAACTTCGCGCGGATCGCGCGCCGCAGCTGCCACGCCATGACCACCGAGTCGAGCACGACGATGGCGACGAAGCCCCACAGCACGATGTTCGCGACGATCCGCCACTGCGGGTCGTTGATGAAGGTCAGTGCCAGCACCGCGATCATGACGGGCATGGCGGCAGTGCCGATCGAGAGCCGGGCATCGACGAAGTCGCGCACGTAGCGGCGCACCGGTCCCTTGTCGCGGGGCGGCAGGTACTTGTCCTCGCCGCGCTCGAAGCCCAGGCGCGCCTTCTGCCGTTCGACGCGCATCTTGTCCTGCATCTGCCGCTTCGCCTCTTTGCGGTCCTCGGGCACGAGCGGCCGGCGATTGCGCGCCACCTGCTCCGACTGCTTGGGCCGTCGTCGGACCTCGGGCCCGGGCTCGGGCTGGGCCTTGTCGTTGGCAGAACGGCTGAACAGCGCCACGGGAGGTCCTTCGGAAGAGCGGAGCGGGGGACGGCTCCATCGTACCGCCGCACCGGTGCTGGCTCGCCGCCTAGGATCGAGCGCATGACTGCACACTCCGCTGACTCCGCCGCGCTCTCCGCGCGCGACCAGGCCATCCTCGACGCCGTCGACGCCGGCTTCGAGCGCGCGCTCGACGACCTGAAGGCGCTCGTGCGCATCCCGTCCGTCGCGTGGGACTCCTACGACCCGGCGCACGTGCAGGCGAGCGCCGAAGCCGTCGCAGCACTCGCAGAGGGCACGGGGATCTTCGAGCGCGTCTCGATCGAGCGCGCGCCCATCGGCGACACGGACGAGCTCGGGCAGCCCGCGGTGCTGGCGGTGCGCCAGGCTCGGGGCGACAAGCCCTCGATCCTGCTCTACGCGCACCACGACGTGCAGCCGTGGGGCGACGTCGCGCTGTGGCGCACGGAGCCCTTCGAGCCCACGGAGTCGGACGGCCGGCTCTACGGGCGCGGCGCCTCCGACGACAAGGCCGGCGTCATCACGCACATCGCCGCGATCCGAGCGCTGGCGGAGACCGTCGACCCGGAGATCGGCCTGGCGCTGTTCATCGAGGGGGAGGAGGAGCACGGCTCCCGCTCGTTCAAGCGCTTCTTGGAGCTGCACGCCGACGTGCTGAGCGCCGACCTCATCGTGGTCGCCGACAGCGACAACTGGTCCACAGAGATCCCCTCGCTCACCGTGGCGCTGCGCGGCAACGCCGCCTTCAACGTGCGCGTCACGACGCTCGAGCACGCCAGCCACTCCGGCATGGTCGGCGGTGTCGTGCCGGACGCGATGATGGCGTTCGCGAAGCTCGCCGCGTCCTTCTGGCACGAGGATGGCTCGGTGGCGGTCGAGGGTCTGACCGAGGCCGACTTCGAGGTGCCCGAACAGAGTGAGCAGCACATCCGCGACGAGGCGGGCGTGCTCGACGGCGTCGACCTCATCGGCAGCGGCCCGGTGCTCTCGCGCGTCTGGGCGAAGCCGGCCATCACGATCACCGGTGTCGACGCGCCGAGCGTGCCAGACGCCTCGAACACGATCCTCCCGACGGTGCGGTTCCGAGTCTCGGCCCGCATCGCGCCGGGGCAGACGGCCGCCGACGCGTTCGCCGCCTTCCAGCGCCACATCGAGCGGCACACGCCGTTCGGGGCCGTCGTCGAGTACGACAGCATCGACCTCGGGGATCCGTTCCTAGTCGACACGAGCGGCTGGGGCGCGACCGCGACCAAGCAGGCGATGGCCGACGCATGGGGAGCGGAGCCCGTGGAGGCCGGCATCGGCGGCTCGATCCCGTTCATCGCCGACCTCGTGCAGCAGTTCCCGAGCGCGCAGATCCTGGTGACCGGCGTGGAGGACCCCGGCACCATGGCGCACAGCCCGAACGAATCGCAGCATCTCGGGGTGCTGCGGAAGGCGATCGGCGCGGAGGCGCTGCTGCTCTCGCGAGCCGCGGACCACCGGGAGTAGACTCGCGGTGAGGGCTGAGCCCTCTGGAGCTTTCGAGAGGAGCTGCGATGACGGATGTCATGACGCACGGCGTCAATCTCACCGACACGGCCGCCGACAAGGTGCGTCGCCTGCTCGACCAGGAGGGTCGCGACGACCTGCGCCTGCGGGTCGCGGTGCAGCCGGGGGGCTGCTCCGGCCTGATCTACCAGCTGTACTTCGACGAGCGGAAGCTCGATGGCGACGTGACGCGCGACTTCGATGGCGTGGAGGTCATCGTCGACAAGATGAGCGTGCCCTACCTGGACGGGTCGACGATCGATTTCGAGGACACCATCCAGAAGCAGGGCTTCACGATGGACAACCCCAACGCCGGCGGATCGTGCGCCTGCGGCGACTCCTTCAGCTGAGCCGGACCCCATGACGCGAAGCGCCGCAGATCCACGGATCGGCGGCGCTTCGTGGTCGGGAGCGCGTATGCGGCGCGTGGCAGGAGCCTGAGCATCGACTGTGGGTACTAGGATCGAGGAAGACGTTCACATGAGCCGGAGGAAGACATTGCGCACTCGTCGATCTCGTTGGATCGCAGCCCCGCTCGCCGTGGCCGCAGCGCTCGCGCTTGCGGGTTGCACCCCAGCGCAGCTGCAGGGGTACATGCCGTCGACGACGGGACTGACGAACCACGTCGACCGCATCATGGGTCTGTGGACGACGTCCTGGATCGTGCTCATGCTCGTCGGCCTGATCACCTGGGGCCTCATGCTCTGGGCCGGCATCGCCTACCGCCGCCGCAAGGGCCAGACCGGTCTGCCGGTGCAGCTGCGCTACCACATGCCGCTCGAGATCTTCTTCACGATCGTGCCGCTCATCCTGGTGGCCGGCTTCTTCGCGTTCACGGCGCGCGACCAGGCCATCATCGAGGAGCCGATCGAGGACCCTGACTACTCGGTCACCATCTACGGCAAGCGCTGGGCATGGGACTTCGTCTACGAGCGCGACGGCCAGGACTCGGTCTACTACCAGGGCGTCCAGGCCGCGACCGAGCAGGACTCGAACCTCATCGACCCGGAGTCGCTGCCGACGCTCTACCTCCCGACCGACTCGAGCATCGAGATCACCCTGGAGTCGCGCGACGTGGCGCACTCCTTCTGGGTCATCGAGTTCCTCTACAAGAAGGACATGCTCCCGGGCGTCACGAACCACATGTACTTCGAGACCGGCTCCGAGGAGACCGTCCTGCGCGGCAAGTGCGCAGAGCTCTGCGGCGAGTACCACTCGTTGATGCTCTTCGACGTCGAGCTCATCAGCCCGGCCGAGTACGACGCCTACCTCGAGAGCCTCGAGGCGGAGGGCAACGTCGGCGAGATCGATGAGTCGCTGAACCCCGCCGTCCCTGGTTTCGAGCAGGCCACTAGCGAAGAGATCGAGGGCAACTGATGACCGCCACGGCCACGCGCGCTCCTGAGGCGCCGATCAGCCCGAGCGCGCGGCGCAAGGGCAACGTGCTGGTCAGTTGGATCACGTCCACTGACCACAAGACGATCGGGTACATGTACCTGATCACGTCGTTCCTGATGTTCCTGATCGGCGGCGTCATGGCGCTGCTGATCCGTGCGCAGCTGTTCGCGCCCGGTCTCGAGGTCGTGCCGACGGAGGAGCAGTACAACCAGCTCTTCACCATGCACGGCACCGTCATGCTGCTGATGTTCGCGACACCGCTGTTCGCAGGCTTCGCGAACGTGCTCATGCCGCTGCACATCGGTGCGCCGGATGTCGCCTTCCCGCGACTGAACGCGCTCGCCTTTTGGCTCTTCTCCTTCGGCTCGATGATGGCGCTGGCCGGCTTCCTCACCCCCCAGGGTGCTGCCTCCTTCGGCTGGTTCGCCTACACGCCGCTGAGCACCACCGCGTTCTCGCCGGGCATCGGCGGCAACCTGTGGGTGCTGGGCCTGGCGATGTCGGGCTTCGGCACGATCCTCGGTGGCGTCAACTTCATCACCACGATCATCACGATGCGTGCCCCCGGCATGACGATGTTCCGGATGTCCATCTTCACCTGGAACACGCTCATCACGTCGCTGCTCGTGATCATCGTCTTCCCGGTGCTGGCGGCCGCGATGTTCGGCCTGGCGGTCGACCGCATCTTCGGCGGCCACATCTACGACCCGGCCAACGGCGGGGCCGTATTGTGGCAGCACCTGTTCTGGTTCTTCGGGCACCCAGAGGTCTACATCATCGCGCTGCCGTTCTTCGGCATCATCTCCGAGGTCATCCCGGTCTTCAGCCGCAAGCCGATCTTCGGCTACAACACGCTCGTGGGCGCGACCACCGCCATCGCGGCGCTGTCGGTCACGGTGTGGGCCCACCACATGTACGTCACGGGCACCGTGCTGCTGCCGTGGTTCTCGCTCATGACGATGCTCATCGCGGTTCCGACGGGTGTGAAGATCTTCAACTGGATCGGCACCATGTGGCGCGGCTCCATCTCGTGGGAGTCGCCCATGCTGTGGGCGTTCGGCTTCCTCGTCACCTTCACCTTCGGTGGGCTGACGGGCGTCATCATGGCGTCGCCGCCGCTGGACTTCCACATCTCCGACACCTACTTCATCGTGGCGCACTTCCACTACGTGGTCTTCGGCACGGTCGTGTTCGCGATGTTCTCGGGCTTCTACTTCTGGTGGCCGAAGTGGACCGGCAAGATGCTCAACGACCGCCTCGGTCACGTGCACTTCTGGATGCTGTTCATCGGCTTCCACACCACGTTCCTCGTGCAGCACTGGCTCGGCGTGATCGGCATGCCGCGCCGCTACTACACGTACCTCGCCGAAGAGGGCTTCACGTGGATGAACCAGCTCTCCACCGTCGGCTCGATGATCCTGGGCCTGTCGATGATCCCGTTCCTCTGGAACTGCTGGATCACGGCGCGCACGGCGCCCAAGGTGGAGGTCGACGACCCCTGGGGCACCGGCCGTTCGCTCGAATGGGCGACGAGCTGCCCGCCGCCGCGTCACAACTTCCACTCGATTCCGCGCATCCGCTCCGAGTCGCCGGCATTCGACCTGCACCACCCCAACGCGGGCATGCAGGTGGGGGTCGGGCCGCTGAAGGATGCGCCGGACCGCCCGGTGCAGGACGCGACGACAGGGGAGGTTCGCTGATATGCGCGCGAACATCATCATCATGGCGATCATCGCCGTGTTCTTCTACCTCAGCTCCGCCGTCTACACGGTGTGGAACCTCGGCGTCTACAACGTCGTGGAGTGGGCTGGCACGCTCGCGCTCGGTCTCACCGGTGCGCTGGCGACGCTCATCGGCTTCTACCTGATGCTCGTCTACCGCGGTCAGCACGGCGAGATCGCAGCCGACCGTCTCGACGGCGACCTCGAGGACGACGACCCCGACCAGGGGCACTTCGCGCCGTGGAGCTGGTGGCCCGTCAGCGTCGGCGCTGCGCTGACGCTCGTGTTCCTGTCGTTCACGGGGCCGACGTTCCTGCTGCCGATCGGTGCCGCGCTGGTCATCGTGATGATGGTCGGCTGGGTCTACGAGCACTACCGCGGCAACTTCGCTCGCTGAGCCAGAGCCGATCGACGCAGCGCCCCGCCCTCCTCGAGGAGCGGGGCGCTCTGCGTTGGGGCGCTGCGCCAGCTCAGGCCGCGCGACCCGCGCGGAGACCGGTGTGCAGGCATCCGCCCAGGAACGTGCCCTCGAGCGCCCGGTAGCCGTGCACGCCGCCGCCGCCGAAGCCGGCCGCCTCGCCGACGGCGAACAGGCCCGGCACGGGCACGCCGTCGGCGCCGAGCGCGCGCGAGTCCAGATCGGTCTGGATGCCGCCGAGGCTCTTGCGCGTGAGCACATGCAGCCGCACGGCGATGAGCGGCCAGTGCGCCTCGTCGAGGATGCGGTGCGGCGCCGCGGTGCGCACGAGCCGGTCGCCGATGTACTCCCTGGCGCGGCGGATCTCGATGGCCTGCGGGTCCGTCGAGCCGGGGTCGGCGACGGCGTCGTCGCGCTCCTGGATCGCGGCGACGACGGCCGCACGGTCGATGGTCGTGCCGTCGGCGTTCGCGCCCAGCCGTTCCATGCCGTCGAGCAGCTCGGTGAGCGAGCGCGCGACGATGAAGTCCTCGCCGTGGTCGAGGAAGGCCTGCACCGGGGCGGGCGCTCCCGGCAGCACGCGCTGTGCGAGCTTCGCGATGCTCCTGCCCGTGAGATCAGGGTTCTGCTCGGAGCCCGAGAGCGTGAACTCCTTCTCGACGATCGACTGCGTCAGCACGAACCAGGAGTGCTCGGCGTCGATCGAGCGGAGGTGCTCGAGCGTCGAGCGGGTGTCGAAGCCGGGATAGTTGGGGCTCGGCAGCCTGCGACCGAGGTGATCGAGCCAGAGGCTCGACGGCCCGGGCAGGATGCGGATGCCGTGCTCGGGCCAGATCGGATCCCAGTTCTTGATGCCCTCGGTGTAGTGCCACATGCGGTCGCCGTTCACGACCCGGGCGCCGGCAGCGGCCGCGACGTCGAGCCCGGAGCCGTCGACGTGCGCGGGGACGCCGCGAACGGCGGTCGTGGGTGCGGCGCCGAGCGACGCGGGCCACAGCGAGCGCACCCGGTCGAGCTCGCCGCCGATGCCGCCGGTGGCCACGACGACGCTCTCGGCGCGCAGCTCGAACTCGCCCACGGCTTCGCGGCTGGACGGCTCACCGCGCACGGTCAGGTCGTGTGCGAGCCGCGTGCCCGCGACGCCCACGACGCGGCCCTGCTCGGTCAGCAGCTCGGTGACCCGATGCCGGAAGGCGAGGTGCGCGCGGCCTTCCTCGACCGCATCGCGCAGCCGCCGCGTGAACGGGGCGACGATGCCGGGGCCCGTGCCCCACACGATGTGGAAGCGCGGCACGGTGTTGCCATGGCCGCCCTCGGTGCGGGCGCCGCGCTCGGCGTGCCCGACGATCGGGAACAGGCGGATGCCGAGCTCGCGCAGCCAGGGCCGCAGGTCGCGGTGGGAGAAGTCGAGATAGGCATCGGCCCACCGGCGGGCCCAGACATCCTCGTCACGGTCGAAGCCCGCGCTGCGATCCCAGTCCTCCCACGCGAGCTCGAGCGAATCGTCGATGCCGAGCCGTCGCTGCTCGGGGGAGTCGACCAGGAAGAGCCCGCCGAACGACCAGAAGGCCTGCCCGCCGATCGAGTGCGGCCCCTCCTGCTCGACGATCGTGACCGTGCGGCCACGATCGAGCGCCGTGCACGCGGCGACGAGGCCGGAGAGGCCGCTGCCCACCACGATCACATCGGTATCGGCCGCGGCCATGGTGCCTCCTCGCGACGCTGACCGCCGCTGGTCGTCAGCGGAACAGGGGGTTGTGGTTGACCATAGCCGTCGCCGCGCGCTCGAAGTAGTCCTCGAGCTCAGCGCGGTGCAGAGGGGCCGGGGCGAGCGCGTCGAGCGCGCCGATCATGCAGGCGACCCAGCGGTTGCGCGCGGCATGGTCGATCGGGAACGGCTGGTGCCGCATCCGCAGGCGCGGGTGGCCGCGACGCTCGCTGTAGGTGCCGGGGCCACCCCAGTACTGCATCAGGAACAGGCTGAAGCGCTCCTCGGCGCCGGCGCGGTCATGCTCCGGGTACATCGCGTGCAGCACCTCGTCGGCCCAGACACGGTCGTAGAACTCGTGCACGAGCTGCCGGAAGAACCGCTCGCCCCCGACGGCGTCGTACAGGGTCTGCGGGCCGGACTCGGGTGCCATCAGCGTCCCTCCTCGAGGCCCTTGACGACGATCTTCTGCAGCGAGGGCAGTGTCACCCCGAGGTCGTCGAGACCGTCCTTGACGCGGCGGCGCAGCTCTCGGGCAGCTTCGTACTTCGCGCTCGCGCGCGTCTTCACGACGAGTCGCACCACCACGGCTTCCGCGGAGATCGACTCGATCCCCCAGACGGCGGGCTTGTCGATGATCCGCCCGAGCCAGTCGACGTCCTCGCTCATCGCGGTGGCGACCTCGATGAGGCGCTCGGAGACGGCGTCGATGTCGGCGGTGTAGGGCACGGCCTGGTCGATGACGACGCGCGCCCAGCCCTGCGACTCGTTTCCGACCCGCACGATCTCGCCATTGCGCACGTACCAGAGCGTGCCGTTGATGTCGCGGACCTGGGTGACGCGGATGCCGACCGATTCGACGATGCCGGCGGCGGCACCGAGATCGACCGTGTCGCCGATGCCGACCTGATCCTCGAACACCATGAACAGACCGTTCAGGAAGTCCTTGATGACGCCCTGCGCGCCGATGCCCGCGGCGGCCCCGAGGAACCCGGCCATCGCCACGAGCGACGCGGGGTTCACGCCCAGGATGCTGAGGATCAGGATGAGCGCGAAGGCGCCGATGAGCCAGCCGGCGAGCGTGTTGAGCACGCTGCCGATCGCGCGCGTGCGCTGCACGACGCGAACCTGAGCGAGCGGGGAGTTGGAGAGCGCCTCGGTGTCGGCGGCGTTGGCCTTCCGCTTCACGCCCGTGACGACCTCGTGCACGACGCGCGCGATGACGGTCCGCACGATGGCGTACGCGATGAAGGCGCCGACGATCGTCAGCAGCACGCCGATCGGCGCGCCCCACGCCTTCCACCACTCGCCGAAGGCCACCCAGTCGACGCCGGTGCCCTCGCCGCCCTGGCTGCTCAGGCCGATGTGGCTGTTCAGGCCGCTCTCACGCACGTGCGCCTCCGATCACGCGTCTCGGCGCTGCGCCTCGAGGGCGCGCTCGACCCCTGCGAGGTGCTCGACCATGATGCGGCGCAGCGCAGGCACCGGCTCGTTCGTCGCCAGCCAGTCGCGCGTCGCCGACGCCAGCGTCTCGCTCGCGACGACGGCAGGGTAGAGACCGCCGAGCAGTCCCTCGGCGACGTGGTAGGTGCGCGAGTCCCAGATCTGCTGGATCGCGCCGTGGTAGCGGGCCACGATGTCATCCAGCACGGCCGGATCGTGCACGTGCTGCAGGCCGAGGCCGGTGTAGCGCACGATCATGTTCGATGCATCCGAGCGGTCGACGACCGAGGCGAACGCGGCCTCCTTCGCCTCCTTCGTGGGGATGGTCGCGCGTGCTCTGGCGGCGAACTGGCGGCCGGTCGCGGTGTCGTCGGCCGCGAGCTCCGCGGCGATCTCCGTCTCGCCGGCGGCGCCGTTCAGCACCAGGCCGTCGAGCAGCTGCCACCGCAGGTCGCTGTCGACCGTGAGGCCCTCGAGCGGGCGCGAGCCGTCGAGCAGGCCCTGCAGCGCATCGACATGCTCGCTCGTGGATGCGATGTGCGCGAATGCGCCGACGAACTGGAACTGCGCGTCGGAGCCGGGCGCTGCCGTCGTCGCGAGCTGCCACAGCGCGTCGCCGACGCGCTCGGTCGTGGCGGCGCGGCGCGCCGGGTCCACGTAGGTGCGGGCGGCCTGCAGCAGCTGCGCGAGCGCGAGACGGATGGTGGTGGACTCGGTCTCGGTGCCGATGTTCGCCAGCACGAGCTCGATGTAGTCGCTCGCGGGCGTCTCGGCGTCGCGCGTCGCATCCCAGGCCGCGCCCCAGACGAGCGCACGAGCCAGGGGCTCCTCGATGTCGCGCAGCCGCTCCACCGCGGTCGACATCGACTGCTCGTCGAGCCGGATCTTCGCGTAGGCGAGGTCGTCATCGTTGAGCAGGATGAGTGCGGGACGCAGGTGCCCGAGCAGCTGCGGCACCTCGGTGAGCGCGCCGTCGATGTCGAGCTCGACGCGGTGCGTGCGTCGCAGCACGTCGTCGGCGAACTCGTAGAAGCCGACCGCGATGCGGTGCGGGCGCAGCGTCGGCCACTCAGAGGGCGCGGTCTGCTCGATCGCGAACGACGAGATGATGCCGTCGCCCGTGAGCTCGATGCGCGGGCGCAGCGTGTTCACGCCCGCCGTCTCGAGCCACTTCTTGCTCCAGTCGCCGAGCTCGCGGCCGCTGGCGGCCTCCAGCTCGGTCAGCAGATCGGTCAGCTCGGTGTTGCCCCACGCGTGCTTGCGGAAGTACTCGCCGACGCCCTGCATGAACGCCTCGAGTCCGACCCAGGCGACCAGCTGCTTCAGCACCGAGCCGCCCTTGGCGTAGGTGATGCCGTCGAAGTTGACCTGCACGTCGTCGAGGTCGCGGATCTCCGCGACGATCGGGTGCGTGGAGGGCAGCTGGTCCTGGCGGTAGGCCCAGGTCTTCTCCATCGCCTGGAAGGTCGTCCAAGCGCCCGTCCACTCGGTCGCCTCAGCGGTCGCGAGCGTCGACGCCCACTCCGCGAACGACTCGTTGAGCCACAGGTCGTTCCACCACTTCATGGTGACGAGGTCGCCGAACCACATGTGGGCGAGCTCGTGCAGCACCGTGACGACGCGACGCTCACGGATGGCGTCGGTCACCTGCGCGCGGAACACGTAGGTCTCGGTGAAGGTGACGCATCCGGCGTTCTCCATCGCCCCGGCGTTGAACTCCGGCACGAACAGCTGGTCGTACTTCTCGAACGGGTACGGCACACCGAACTGCTCCTCGAAGAACGCGAAGCCCTTGCGCGTCACGTCGAAGAGGTAGTCGGCGTCCATGTGCTCGGCGAGCGAGGCGCGGCAGAAGATGCCCAGCGGCACGGTCCGGCCGCTGCTCGAGGTGAGCTCGGAGCGCGTGACCGTGTACGGGCCGGCGACGATCGCCGTGATGTAGCTGGAGATGCGCGGCGTGGGCTCGAAGGCCCACGTGCCCGTCTCGCCCGTGATGACGGGCTCCGGGGTCGGCTGGTTGGAGACGACCTGCCAGGCGGCGGGCGCCGTGACCGTGAAGGCGAACGTGGCCTTCAGGTCGGGCTGCTCGAACACCGCGAAGACGCGGCGCGAATCGGGAACCTCGAACTGCGAGTAGAGGTACACCTCGCCATCCACGGGGTCGACGAAGCGGTGCAGGCCCTCGCCGGTGTTCACGTACATCGCGTCGGAGACGACCGTGAGCTCGTTCTCAGCCGCGAGGTCGTCGAGCCGGATGCGCACACCGTCGTTGACGGCGGCCGGGTCGAGCTCGGCGCCGTTCAGGGTGACCGAGTGCACCGTGCGGGAGATGTGGTCGATGAACGTCGTCGCGCCCTCGGTCGCGGTGAACCGGACCGTCGTGGTCGAGCGGAACACCTCGTCACCGCTGGTGAGGTCGAGAGCGATGTCGTAGCTGTCGACCTGCACGAGCGACGCGCGCTCCTGGGCTTCGGCGCGAGTGAGGTTCTCTCCGGGCACGCTGGACTCCTTGTGTCTTGGTGTGACTGGTCGAACCAGCGTAGCCCCGTCAGGGCTGGCGTCCACGCGGTGCTCGATACCATCGAGCCATGACTGAGACGAGCATGCAGCAGGGTCCGCAGCGAGTGCGGATGTGGTTCGACCCGACGTGCCCGTGGGCGTGGATGACGTCGCGATGGCTCGGTGAGGTCGCCGAGGCGCGGGAGATCGACGTCGACTGGCAGGTGATGAGCCTCGCCGTCCTCAACGAGGGTCGCGACCTCTCGGAGGGCTACGCGTCGCTCATGATCACCTCGATGCGCCTGACGCGCCTCGTGACCGCCGCACGGGCAGCCGGCGGGGACGAGGTCGTGAAGCCGCTGTACGACGCGCTCGGTGAGCGCATCCACCATCAGGGGCGCAAGGACCACGACGCGATCGTCGCCGAGTCGCTCGCGGAGGTGGGGCTCGACGGTGCCCTCGCGGAGGAGACCGACGCGCATGACGAGACCCTGCGGGCAACCCACCAGAGCGCGATCGACCTGGTCGGCGACGAGGTCGGCACGCCCGTCATCGCCGTCGACGACGTGGCCTTCTTCGGGCCGGTCGTGAGCCCGGCCCCCACGGGAGCGGATGCGCTGCAGCTGTTCGACGGCATCGTCGCCGCCGCGGCGATCGACGGCTTCTTCGAGCTGAAGCGCACCCGTACGCGGGGTCCGCAGTTCGCCACGGAGCCGGCAGCCGAAGCCTCGGCCGCGGGAGCATCCGCCTGATGCGGGTGCACGTCGCGACCGATCACGCGGGCTTCGAGATCTCGAAGCGGCTCGTCGAGCACCTGACGGCTGGTGGGCACGAGGCGATCGACCACGGGCCCACCGCCTACGACGCCGAGGACGACTACCCGTCGTTCTGCATCAACGCGGCGCGCGCGGTGGTCGCCGATCAGCGTGCGGGCGTCGAGGCGCTCGCGGTGGTCTTCGGCGGCTCGGGCAATGGCGAGCAGATGGCGGCGAACAAGGTCGAGGGTGCCCGGGCTGCGCTTGCGTGGAGCCTCGCGACCGCGCAGCTGGCCAGGGAGCACAACGACGCGAACGTCGTCGCGGTCGGCGCTCGGCAGCACACGGAGCAGGAGATGCTCGAGATCATCGACGCCTTCCTCGCCACGCCGTTCTCGGGGGCGGAGCGGCACGCGCGTCGCATCGCGCAGCTCGGCGAGTACGAGACGACGGGCGCGATCGCCGGCCACGACCTCATCTGATGGCAGGAGCCTGCAGTGCCTGAGGGGCATTCCGTCCATCGCATCGCCCGGCAGTTCGCCGCCAACTTCGTGGGGTCGATGGCCGCCGTCTCGAGCCCGCAGGGTCGCTTCGAGGTGGGGGCGGCAGAGCTCGATGGACGTGAGATGACGTCGTCGCAGGCGATCGGCAAGCACCTGCTGCTGGGCTTCGATGGCACCGCGACCGATCCCGAGCGCGTGCTGCACGTGCACCTGGGCATCTACGGCGCGTGGGACTTCACGGGCGCCATCTCGATCGATCCGACGATCCTCGCGGCGAAGGCTGCAGTGGGCGCAGCGCGCATGGGGCAGACGGGCATGCGCGGAGCCGGGGTCGATGGCGAGCACGAGGACTCCATCGCCTCCATCGGGGCGCCCAGGCTCGCTCGGATTCGTGCTGGGGAGCAGGAGCTCGTGAGCGAGACCGCCGACTTCCCGCCGGAGCCGGTCGGTCAGGTTCGCGTGCGCATCCTTACGCCCACAGCGTTGGCCGACCTGCGGGGCCCGACCGTGTGCGAGGTGCTGGATGACGCGCAGGTGCACGCGCTCGCCGCCAGGCTCGGGCCCGACCCGGAGGCGCTCACCGAGACGCGTGCGCAGGCCGAGCGCCGCTTCGTGGCGCGAGCGTCGCGGTCGAAGCAGGCGATCGGTCAGCTGCTCATGGATCAGTCGGTCGTGGCCGGGATCGGCAACGTGTACCGGGCGGAGCTGCTCTTCCGTGCTCGGATCGATCCGCACCGGCCGGGCAGTCAGGTGACGGAGGATGAACTGCGCGGGCTGTGGCGCGATTGGGTGAAGCTGCTGCGTATCGGCGTCGAGACGGGGCAGATGCTCACGATCGACGGGCTGCGCGGCGCGAAGCGCGAGGCCGCGCTCGCCAACCGCGCGGACCGGCACTGGGTCTACAAGCGCGAGGGGCTGCCGTGCCGTCGTTGCGGCACACCGATCGCGCTCGAGACCATGCAGGCCCGCAAGCTCTACCGGTGCCCCGGCTGTCAGCTCTAGCCAGCCGCCCTCGTAGGTCGAGGAGCGTGCGGCGCAGCCGCCCGCGTCACGAGACCGGTCTGGACCCGCCCTCGTAGGTCGAGGAGCGTGCGGCGCAGCCGCGCGCGTCACGAGACCGGTAGCCACCCGCCCTCGTAGGTCGAGGAGCGTGCGGCGCAGCCGCGCGCGTCACGAGACCGGTCGCGCGTCAGCGCCAGCGATACAGCCGCGACCCGTCCTGCATGCTCTGCGTCGGGCTGATGATCCATGACCCGGTGGTCGCCGCATCCTCCCGGATCGACACGATCACCTGCACGAGCTCACTGTCACCGGGCGCGAACTCCCAGATGTAGCCGAGGTCATTGGGCGCCGCAGCGACCGACGCCGAATTCTGGTCGGCGATGGGCCCGCCGTCGGGCTGGTACCCGAACGTCATGTCGTGCATCGGATGCGTCGTGATGACACCGACGTTCGTGATCTCGAGATCCATGACCACGAAGCGCTCGCCCGCCCGCGGCACCGAGCCGGTCTGCGCGGCGAGGCTGTTGGCAGGATCCGTCGAGTCGAGCACCGTCACCTCCCAGGTGGAGCCGCGATCGGTGTGGATCGTGGCGGTGTCGCCGTACGAGAGCTCGCCGGGATCCGTGGTGGGCACGGGTGGGTCCGACGGCCCGTTGGTCGTCGGCGGGGGAGCGAGGTCGGTGAACACCGGAGTCGGGGTGGTCGGGATCGACGGATCTTCCGGGCTGGTCGGCGGCATCGCGACGCAAGCGGCGAGCGTCAGGGCGACCACCCCGACGAGCGCCGCGCCGAGACGGCTGGAGCCGCGCGAGCGATGACGGGAGACGAGCCTGGGCACGGCATGCACGCTATCGCGCGGGGCTGTGACGTTCAGAAGGGCATGCCACGAGCTTGCCTGTCGCCGGAGCCTGGGTGCGTATCGCCCCACGCGGCGGGCGTCGGCTCTGACGGCAACAGTTCTGAGCGCGGCGGCTCGGCGAGCGGTGGCTCGGGCTCGGCGGGCGGCGGTGCGGTGGGCTCTGGGTCAACGGGCGGCGGTTCGGCGAGCTTCGGTTCGGCGGGTGGCGGGTCGAGATCGGCAAACGTCGGTCCGACGGCCTCGGGCACGGTGGTGACGACGTCGCCCAGCGGTGTCGTCCATTCGATGACGCCGTGATCCAGCTGCCGCATCGACCACCGAGACGCGTGCTTCAGCGTGTGGTCACGGCGGCAGAGCACCGCCAGGTTGTCGATGGAGGTCGTGCCGCCCTTTGCCCAGTCGAGGGTGTGGTCGAGGTCGCCGATGGTGCCTCGGCAGCCGCAGTTCGGTGCTCGGCATCCGCCGTCGCGGGCTTGGAGCCAGCGTCGCTGGTCGGCGCTGGCGCGGTAGGTGTCGACCGTCACGGCGACGCCCGTGACCGGGTCGGTGAAGAGCCGCTCCCACATCCGTTCGCCGGCGGCGAGGCGGCGGGCGGTGTCGCCGTCGACGAGCACTGTGCCGTCGAGCGAGGCCGGGAATGGCTGGTCGGGTGTGTCCTTGTCGTGCAGGAGTTCCGTCGCGGGGATCAGGACGGATACGTGGGCGGTGAGCATCGCGGTGCCGTGCAGGTCTTCCGGCACGACGCCGCCGAGGAGCAGTTCGCTGAACGCGTCGGCGCGGAACTGGTCGAAGGTGCGAGGGTCATCCTTCGACTTCCCGCGCGCGGCTTGGGTGGCGCGGTCCATGATGCCTGCTGCGAGCACGGTCGGGATGCGGGCGTAGAGATCGCTCATGCCGTCGCGGGGGTTGAGCACTTCGACCTTCCGCTGCGCGAACGCATCATCGAAGCGCTGCTGCAGCGGCGTGGGGAGCATCCGGTCGACGATGCGCTTCGCGCGGCGCGCGAGCGCGCCGGGGGTGGCGGTCGTTGCGATGTCCACCAGTTGCGCCTCCACGGCGGCGCGTTGCTCGGTGTCGATGCCGTCGTCGGCGCGCAGCGCCCGTGTCTCCTGCTCGATCACGCGCAGGTGGCCGGTGGCGATGCGGCCGGCCTTGGCGGCCTCGTGGGTCAGCGGCAGCTCCCGCACGAGCCGCCACGCGTCGGTCATGGCCCGCTCCACGCCGCGCGGGCTCTGGCGCAGCTCGACCGCGGCGATGGAGGCGAGCTCGCGCACGGCGGTGGCGGCGTTCTGCTCGTCGAGCGCTCGTTGCATGTGCTCAGCGAGGAGCGTGCGGCGCTCACCCTCGATGCGCGCGGCCTGCTGCGCGAGCGACTTCAGTCGGCCAGCGAACTCGGCGTCGAGGCGCAGCCGCTGCAGCACGGGTGGCTCCGGCGGCGCAGGCAGGCACGGGGTGGTGCCCGTGCGGAAGAAGTCGTCGATCTCGGCGTCGCTCAGCGACGCCATCAGCTCGCTCTCGGCGCGGAGCGACTCGTCGAGCGCCGCGGTGAGCTCGTCGGCCGATCCGCCGAAAGGATCGATCGCACCAGCGCGGATGGCTGCGATGTAGCTCTCCGCGTCGATGAATGCTTCGTCCATGCCTGCAGTGAACACCAGGCCACTGACATGGATGCGCTGGGTCGGCATGATCCGCGGTGGCCTGTGGAGAACCTGCGAGCGGCGCTGGTTCGTGGGGGAGTGGAGCGGGCGACGGGAATCGAACCCGCGTAATCAGTTTGGAAGACTGAGGCTCTACCATTGAGCTACGCCCGCGCGCCCCGCGCTCGACGGCGTCGGGACTCCACGAATCTACCGCATCCGCGGGCACCGTTCGGCCGGGATACGCTCGTGGCGTGCAGCGACCGATCCCTTCCGACCTCATCCTGGGTGGCGCCACCGCCGCCTATCAGATCGAGGGCGCCGCGGCCGAGGATGGCCGCCGCCCCAGCATCTGGGACACCTTCTCTCGCGTGCCCGGCGCCGTCATCGACGCGCACAACGGCGACGTCGCGTGTGATCACTACCACCGGATGCCCGAGGACGTCGCGCTCATGCAGCGTCTCGGCCTGCAGACCTACCGGTTCTCGACCAGCTGGGCGCGCGTGCGCCCCGACGGCGGCGCTCCCAACCCGAAGGGCCTCGACTTCTACTCGCGGCTCGTCGACGAGCTGCTGGGCGCCGACATCCTGCCGTGGCTGACGCTCTACCACTGGGATCTGCCACAGGCGCTCGAGGACGAGGGCGGCTGGACGAACCGCGACACCGCGCACCGATTCGTCGATTACGCGCTCACGGTGCACGCGGCGCTCGGCGACCGCGTCAGCAACTGGACCACCATGAACGAGCCCTGGTGCTCGTCGTTCCTCTCCTACACGGCCGGCGCCCACGCGCCCGGCAGGCAGAGCGTCGAAGCTGGCCTGCAGGCGGCACACCACCTGCTGCTGGCGCACGGGATGGCCGTCACGGCGCTGCGCGACGCGGGCGCCGAGCGACTCGGCATCACGCTCAACTTCCAGCCGGCTGAGCCACTCGAGGCGGCCAGCGCATCCGATCGCGACGCCGCGCGCCGCCTCGATGACCAGTACAACCGCTGCTTCATCGAGCCGATCACGCTGGGCGCCTACCCCGAATCGCTGCTGGCGGATGTCGGCCACCTGGGCCTCGACGCCGTGGTGCAGCCAGGCGACCTCGAGATCATCGCTGCGCCGATTGACGTGCTCGGCGTGAACTACTACCACGACGATGTCGTCTCCTACGAGGTGCCTGCCGTGCCGGTCATCAACGACGCGCCGACCGACCGCGCCATCGCGAGCCCGTACCCGGCCGCCGAGGGTGTGCAGGTGCATCCGCGCGAGGTGCCGACGACATCGATGGGCTGGGAGGTCAATCCCTCGGGCCTCACGGCGCTGCTGCAGCGCCTGCAGGAGCAGTACACGGGACCCAAGGGCATCGAGCTGTGGGTGACCGAGAATGGCGCCGCCTACGACGATGTTGTGACGACGGATGCCGCAACGGGTACCGCGCGCGTGCACGACGCCGAGCGGGTCGAGTTCCTGCGCTCGCACGTGGGCGCCGTGCTCGACGCGATCGATGCGGGCGTACCCGTCAAGGGCTACATGTACTGGTCGCTGCTCGACAACTACGAGTGGGCGTGGGGCTACCACAAGCGCTTCGGCATCGTGCGGGTCGACTACGACACGCAGGAGCGCACCGTGAAGGACTCCGGGCTCGAACTCGCCCGGATGATCCGCGAGCGGACGCTGTAGCGAGCAGCGACGCCGTTCAGCTGCCGCGCGTGCGCACGGCGCGGTCGTGCGCGAGCGTGCGCGCGAGCACTGCGGTGCAGGCGCCGACGAGGATCATGGGCGTCACGATCGTCCACCCTGAGCCCATCGGCTCCGCCGACACGAGGGCCGCGAGCGCTCCACCGAGCGCGCCGAGCAGCGCGAACACGATCACGTGCACGAACTCGTGCCCGACGCGGCGCAGCGCAGAGGCAGCCGCAATCGCGACGGGGATGCCGTAGACCGTGAGCGTGGGCAGTCCGATGATCGCCCCGAAGAGCACGACGATGACGGCTGCGGAGCCGGCCATCACCACCCCGACCACGAGAGAGCCCGCCAGCACCGCGCCAGCGCCCACGAGCCATCCGAAGGCGATGTCGCCTGCCGTCCACTCGTACGCCGCCGGGTCGCGCCACCCGTAGCGCTCACGCATCGTCATGCGGAAGCTCCTTCATGGCGGCTGCGAGGGCGATCACGTCGCGCACCTGCGAGCGCAGCAGCGGCACGGCAGAGACCTTGAGCGCTCGGTCGAGCATCGGCACGACCTGAGCGACGAGCGCGCGGGTGCGCCGCTGGCCGCGGCTGCGATCCGAGCTCCAGGCGAGCATCCCCGCGATGAGCAGCCCCCACAGCAGCTCGGGGAGCGCCTCGACGAGCTGTCGGTCGGCGCGCAGGTCGGACGCGTCGACGACCTGTCCGAACAGCGCGATCATCGCGTCGCGAGGTCGCGCCGACGGTTCGCCGAACGGGCTCACGGGAGAGTCGAGGCTGATCGCATGACCGATCGCCTCGGTCGCCGCACGGTGGAACGGTGCGATCTCGTCGAGCGCGACGTCGAGCACGATCGTCATTCGATCAGCGAATGGTCGCACGCCCTCAAGCGCGATGCGAGCGCGCGTCTCGATCCGCGTGACGGTGTCGTCGTAGAGCGCAAGCAGCACGTGCTCCTTCGAAGGCATCGACAGGTAGATGGTGCCGGGCGAGACGCCTGCCTGCTCCGCGATGCCGCGCATGGTCGTGGCGTGCCAGCCATCCTCGCGCAGAGCGGTCAGCGCGACCTGGCGGATGCGCGCGGCGGTCCGGGCGCCTTTCGTCTCGCGCCGCACGTCGGGCGCTGCATCGATCCTGTGCGGTGCGGCCATGCAGCACATCATATCTGAACACGTTCATTTTCGCTCGAAAACCCTCGTCGACCCCTTCCACCGATCCGGACCTGGTGCACCGGCTCGACGTGGGCGGAACAGGTCCGCGAACGCCGATAGACTCGCCTGTCGTACGGGAGCGATCCCTACGGGGCGTAGCTCAGCTTGGCTAGAGCGCCCGCTTTGGGGGCGGGAGGTCGCAGGTTCGAATCCTGTCGCCCCGACCACTGTCGCCCCGACCAGCAGTCGTTGCCGGTCGGGGCTACGCGGAGGCCCGCTCTTCCCGCCGCACGCGCACCGTGAGGTAGACGCGATGCGCGGTGATGACGAGCGCGAGCCACGCGGCGCCGAGCAGCCAGCCGGCGATCACGTCGGTGACCCAGTGGTGCCCGAGGTAGACGCGGCTCGCGGCGACCAGGATGGTCGCGAGCACGGCGACGACCACGATCGCAGCCCGCGCGAGCGCGCTCTCGCGCCGCAGGATCAGCAGGTAGGCGATGACGCCGAGCAGCGCCACCGCGTTGAGCGTGTGGCCGCTCGGGAAGGATGCCGACACCTCGTAGGGCGGCACGGCATCGACGATCGGGGGTCGGTCGCGACCGATCAGCACCTTGCCGGCGACCGTCATGAGCAGCGAGCCGATGCCCGTCGCGACGATCAGCACCGCGGGCGTCCACGAGCGGCGGCGGATGCTGAGGATCAGCAGCGCAGTGACAGCCAGGAGCGGCATGCCGATCGTGCCCGCGAGGTCGGTGAACCCGGTGATGAGCGCATTCGCCGTCGGATCCCGGATCGTCAGGATCGCGTCGAGCACCGGGCGGTCGATGCCCGCCACGCCGTCCTCATCGGTCACCGCGTCGTAGACGGCGGCAGCGAGGAACGTGAGTGCCGTGGTGATCGCGGCTCCGATGGCGAGCGTGATGACCAGCGCCGCATACGGCCCCAGCCAGTCGCCGATGCGGTGGCCGAATGCTGCGATCCAGCGCCCGACCCACGATGTCCAGCGCGTGAGCTGGATGCCGCCGACGGAGGTGTCCTCCCGCCGCTCCGCGGCGGTGCCAGGTGCAGGCGCCGAGCCCGCAGTCGGATCGACGGCCTCGGGCGGCTGCGGCGTCATGCTGGCTCCTGGTCCTCGACGGCGGGGCGTGTGCGTCCCCGGCGCACGACGGTAGCGCGACCGGCCCGCCGCTGGGCTGAGAGCACGATCACGACACCGACCGCGGCGACCACCATGCCGACGATGCCGAGCACCGACACCGGCACGCCGAACATCAGCCAGACCCACAGCATGGTCGTCGGGGGAGTCAGGTAGAGCAGGGTGCTCACGAAGGTTGCGCCGTGCGAGCGTGTCACGGTGACGTACAGCAGATAGCCGCCCAGGCTCGACAGCCCCACGAGCCACAGGATCGCGAGCCAGATCTCCACGGTCGTCGGGATCGCGGCCTGGCCGCGCACGAGCGCCACGACCATGAACGCCGCACCCGCCACGATCGAGTGCATCATGAGCGTCTGCAGCAGGTCGTCGTGCATATGCCAGCGCCGCTGCAGCACCGTGCCCGTGCCGAGGCACAGTACCCCGACGATGGGCAGCGCGTACGCCCACAGCGGCGCACCCGTGTGGTTCAGCTGCCCCGAGACCAGGAGCGCGACGCCGGCGAAGCCGACCAGCATGCCGCCCCACATCCACCCGTTCGCGCGCTCGCCCAGGAAGCGGCCGGCGATGGTGGCGACGAGCATGGGCTGCAGCGCGGCGATGAGCGCCGCCGTGCCGCCGTCGACGCCGAGCCGCACGCCCTCGAAGATCATCAGCAGGTAGCCGAACTGGCTGAGCATCGCGATGCTGCCCTGGCGCACCCAGCTGCGCCAGCGCGGCCACCGGCGGCGCGCGATGAGCAGCGCGATCAGCAGGATCGATGAGAGCACGGTGAAGCGCCAGGCGAGCACGGTGACGGGCTCGCCACCGGCTCGTGCCGCCAGCTCAGCGCCGACGAACCCCGAGCTCCACATGATGATGAGCGCGACGGATGCGACCACGACCGCGACCGGGCCGAGGCGTGAGGAGCGAGTGGCGCTCGCGGGTGCTGACACCGTTCGATCCTGCCATCTCGCGCGCGCCGTGCCCGCACGCGGATGCGTGTGCGTGCGGAGGCTCGATGCGTCAGGTCTGGCGTCAGGTCTCGACGACCAGGATGGGTTCCGTCGTCGGCGCCTCGGAGCCGCCCTCCGGCTCGACCGTCACGCCGACCACGTCGCCTTCGGCCAGCTGCCCCTCGAGCAGCACCGCTGTGCTCGCGCCCTCGGTCTGGAAGACGCCCGCGCTGCGCGCACCGCCACCGTCGATGTACCAGGCCTGGTAGTCGCGGCCCGCTGGTGCCGGCTCGACGTCGTCGAGCAGCAGCACGGACTGGCCGAGCTCCGCCGACCAGATGGCGGTCGCGGTGCCGCCGCCGGCGACCTCGACCTCGACGCGCTGCGCATCGTCCGCCGACACGATGGCGCCGAGCGACTCCCGCTGCGGGTCGCCTCCCAGCTGTGTGCCGATGGCGATGCCGCCGGTCAGGATGGCCGCGCTCGCCGCGACGGCCCCGACGATCTGCATGGGGCGCCAGCGCGCACGGGCTCGCCGCTCAGCCGGTCCGGGACCGCGGGAAGCGCCAGCTGCATGCCGCCCGGCGCGCGAATCGTCGGCCGGCGCCTCTGCGGCGAGCGCCTCAGCACCGGTGACCTCTGTGGACGGCGCATCGGAGGCGAGTGCCGCGGTGCGCTTGGCAGCGATGGCGGCGTCGGTGCGCATCCCGTCCGACTCGGCGCCGCTGCCGACGGACTCCTGCGGCTCCCGGGCGATCGCGTTGAGCAGGCTCGCCCGCATGCCTGCCGGGGGAGCGACCTCATCGGTGGAGAGCAGCGTCGCGATGTCGGCGAGCTCCTCGGCCTCAAGGCGCGCGGCCGACGAGGCCTTCGCCTCGAAGCGGGCGCGGTCCTCGACCGAGAGCGCATCCAGAGCGTAGGCGGCTGCGAGCTCGTCGATCGACTGCTGCTCGCGCACCTCGTCACCGCCGTTCATCTCGTCACCCCCGCTCATGCCGTCACTCCTAGGATCTCGCGCAATCGGCGCATGCCGTCGCGCATCCTTGTCTTCACCGTGCCGAGCGGTGCCCCGATACGCTCGGCGATCTCGGTCTGCGTCAGGCCGCCGAAGTAGGCGAGCTCGATCGCCTCGCGCTGCGGCGGGCTCAGTTCAGCGAGCGCGCGCTTGGCGCGTGCGGACTCCAGCGATGTCTCGACCCGCTCTGCGACATCGTCGATGGGCACTTCGGTATCGCGCAACCCGATGCGTGCGTCGCGATCGCGCTGCGACTGCGAGGCGCGCACCCGGTCGACGGCCCGCGCATGCGCGATCTGCAGCAGCCAACTGATGGCCGCCCCGCGGCTGGGGTCGAAGCGTTGCGCCCGGCGCCAGGCCTCCAGGAACACCTCCTGCGCGACCTCCTCGGCCTGAGCCCGGTCGACGAGGATGCGCAGCACGAGCCCGAACACGCGCGGCGCAGCCGCGTCGTAGAGCGCCGCGAAGGCGCGCTCATCGCCCACAGCAGTACGCGCCATGTACTGCTCGAGGGTGTCCGCCATGCGCACGAGTATCGCAGGCCGCACCTGTGGGAGCAGCGAGGCGTGCAGCAGGGCGGTCATATCGGTGATTCGGCACGGGCCGCCGAACGGATTGCGGCGCACGGACGCGCCGCTGATTGCGGCACCCAGGCGCGCGGCCGGTAGACTCGGGCGGCGGTCCGCCCATCTGCGGTGGATCCTGCGCGCTCGCGCGCCCCAGGTCGGCATGGCCGGCACATCCGACGAACCCCAGGAGATCACCTCGTGAAGACCACGGTCGAGAAGATCGAGAACACGCGCGCCAAGCTCACCATTGCGGTCGAGCCCGCTGAGCTGCGCCCCGCGATCGACCAGGCGTACAAGACTGTCGCCGAGCAGATCAGCGTCCCCGGCTTCCGCAAGGGCAAGGTGCCCTCGGCGATCATCGATCAGCGGGTCGGGCGCGCCGAGGTGCTGAACCAGGCCGTCTCGGAGTCGATCGACGAGTTCTACCGGCAGGGTGTCGCCGAGGCCGGCGTGCGCCCGATGGGCCGCCCGCAGGCCGACGTCACCGCCTGGCCGGAGGTCAAGGACTTCACCGGCGACCTCGTGCTCGAGATCGAGGTCGACGTGCGCCCCGAGTTCGACCTGCCGGAGGTGGCGGGACGCACCATCACCGTCGACGCGATCGAGGTCGACGACGCTGCGGTGCAGAAGGAGCTCGACGAGCTGCGTGGCCGCTTCGGCACGCTCGTGACCGTCGACCGCCCCGCCGCCAACGGCGACTTCGTGCAGCTCGACCTGACCGCGACGATCGACGGCGAGACCGTCGACACCGCGAGCGGCATCTCCTACGAGGTCGGCTCCGGCGAGCTCATCGACGGCGTCGACGAGGCGATCGAGTCGCTCACCGCGGGTGAGGAGACGACCTTCACGTCGACGCTCGTCGGCGGCGACCACGCGGGCAAGGACGCGGAGGTCAGCGTGACCGTGCAGGCCGTCAAGGAGCGCGAGCTGCCGGAGGCCGACGACGACTTCGCGCAGATGGCGAGCCAGTTCGACACCATCGACGAGTTGAAGACGGATCTCGCCGAGCAGGCTGGCCGCTCCGGCCGCCTCACGCAGGCAGAGCAGGCCAGGCAGCGCCTGCAGGACGAGCTCATCGAGGCCGTCGAGATCGAGGTCCCGGAGTCGGTCGTCGAGGACGAGGTCGCTCGCCACCTCGAGGCCGAGAACCGCGCGGAGGACGCCGAGCACGGCGAAGAGGTGCGCCAGGAGACCCGCAAGCTGCTGAAGCAGCAGATGCTCTTCGACCGCTTCGCGGAAGAGGAGAACCTGCAGGTCACACAGCAGGAGCTGACCCAGATCATCGTGCAGCAGGCATCGCAGTACGGCATGGGCCCGCAGGAGCTCGTGCAGGCGCTGGAGCAGAACGGCCAGCTGCCCGTGCTGCTCGGCGACATCCTGCGTGGCAAGACGCTCTCGACGCTGCTCAGCCGCGTCACGGTCGTCGACGACAAGGGCGAGACGGTTGACCTGAGCGACTTCCTGCCCCCGGTGGAGTCGGATGAGGTCGGCGAGGATGACGTCGACGCCGCCGTCCGCGACAACGAGGAGCAGCTCGCCGCGGAGCGCGCCGAGGACTGATCACCAGCGAAAGGGCCGGGCTCCAGCCCGGCCCTTCTCGCTACCCTCCGCCTGCGGCGAACACGACCCGGAACGGGTGCGGTGCTCGCCTAGGGTTGAGAACAACGACAGAAGGAGTCACCCGTGGCTGAACCCGTCTTCGCCCAGTCGGTCTTCGACCGTCTGCTGCGCGACCGCATCATCTGGCTCGGCGAGGAGGTGCGTGACGACAACTCGAACGAGATCTGCGCGAAGATCCTGCTGCTGGCCGCTGAGGACCAGAACAAGGACATCTACCTCTACATCAACTCGCCCGGCGGCTCGATCACTGCTGGCATGGCGATCTACGACACCATGCAGTTCGTGCCCAACGACATCGTCACCGTCGGCATCGGCATGGCCGCGTCGATGGGGCAGCTGCTGCTGACCGCAGGCGCACCCGGCAAGCGCTACATCACGCCGAACGCGCGCGTGCTGCTGCACCAGCCGCACGGCGGCTTCGGTGGCACCTCCAGCGACATCCAGACGCAGGCACAGCTGATCCTCGACATGAAGAAGCGCCTCGCGGAGATCACCGCGGAGCGCACCGGCAAGTCGGTCGAGCAGGTCAACGAGGACGGCGACCGCGACCGGTGGTTCACGGCGCAGCAGGCGCTCGAGTACGGCTTCGTCGACCACGTCCGCGCCTCTGCGTCCGACGTCGCCGGCGGCGGCGGCACGGACCACGACATCATCGACACGGAGGGCGACAACTGATGGAGACCCCCACGTTCCAGGCCGGCGGCACGGCCCTGCAGATGCCCGGCTCGCGCTACATCCTGCCCACCTTCGAGGAGCGCACGGCCTACGGCTACAAGCGGCAGGACCCGTACGCGAAGCTGTTCGAGGACCGCATCATCTTCCTCGGCGTGCAGGTCGACGACGCATCCGCCGACGACGTCATGGCCCAGCTGCTCGTGCTCGAGTCGCAGGACCCGGATCGCGACATCGTGATGTACATCAACTCGCCCGGTGGCTCGTTCACCGCGATGACGGCGATCTACGACACGATGCAGTACATCCGCCCCGCAGTGCAGACGGTCTGCCTCGGCCAGGCCGCATCCGCCGCCGCCGTGCTGCTGGCTGCCGGCGAGCCCGGCAAGCGCCTCGCGCTGCCGAACGCGCGCATCCTCATCCACCAGCCCGCGACCTCGGACGCCGGCCGCGGCCAGGCCTCGGACATCGAGATCCAGGCGCGCGAGGTGCTGCGCATGCGCGAGTGGCTCGAGCAGACGCTCTCGACACACTCGAACCACGACGTCGAGCGGGTGTCGAAGGACATCGAGCGCGACACCTTCCTCTCGGCCGAGGAGTCGATGGAGTACGGCCTGATCGATCAGGTCCTCACGAGCCGCAAGACGGCGGCGCAGGCGCAGCTCGGCAGCTGAGCCCCGCAACGCCAGAGGCCGGCACCCCGCGCGGGGTGCCGGCCTCTTCACTGTCGAAGGTCAGCGCTCGTCGGCGTCGCCCTGCTGCTTGGTCTGGCGCATCCGGTTCGCACGGTAGGCGATGACCGCCAGCACCGCGAGCACCGCGAGCACGCCGACGGTCAGGAACGGGAACGCGACGGCGTCGCCCTCCTCGGCGACGGCGTCATCGGGCTGGCCCTGCTCCGCGGTGGCCGCCGCCGGCACTGCCTCGTCGCTCGGCTCGGCGGATGCGGCCGGCTCGGCTGCCGGTTCGCTGGTCTCGGCCGGTGCTGCCCCGCACACGGGTGCCTCGGCGGCACCGGGGGAGCCGGCGCTGCCTTCCGTGGGCTCGAAGGTGAAGTCGATCGTGTCCGAGACCGGGTGGCCATCCGCAGAGACGACCTGGAAGGTCATCGTGTATGCGCCTGCCTCGCCGAGCTGCGCCTCGACCGACGCGGTGTCGCCGTCGACGGACAAGCAGCCATCGCCGTAGTAGAGGCCCGCGGCATCCGTGATCTGGATCGCGTTCGCGCTGTCGGCGCCGTCGACCGAGAGGATCTCCTCGTTCATGACAACGCTGAACGTGCCGGGCTGCTCGGTGATCGTGGCACCGTCTGCGGGCGTCGAGCCGATCACGGAGGCGTGCGCGGGCAGGAGCAGGACGGCCGAGAGCACGGCGAGGGTGGGGAGCATGCCCCAAGGATACCGAGTGCGTTCGGTGCCGGGCGGCGTGGTCGCGAGCCGTGTCGGTGCCCCGCAGTAGTCTGGGTGGCACGGGCGCAGCCTGCGTTCGACGACGATCGGGAGATGCAAGATGGCGCGACTGGGAGAGAGCGGCGATCTGCTGAAGTGCTCCTTCTGCGGCAAGAGCCAGAAGCAGGTGCAGCAGCTCATCGCGGGCCCCGCGGTCTACATCTGCGACGAGTGCGTCGAGCTGTGCAACGAGATCATCGAAGAGCGCATGGCGGAGGCCGACGGCACGCCACCCGCAGAGGGCTTCCGGCTGCCGAAGCCGCGCGAGATCTTCGGGTTCCTCGAGGAGTACGTGGTCGGGCAGGAGAGCGCGAAGCGATCGCTCGCCGTCGCGGTCTACAACCACTACAAGCGCGTCGCCGCGTCGCAGCAGCTGGAATCCGCCGACAGCGTCGGGGACGGCGTCGAGATCCAGAAGTCGAACATCCTGATGGTCGGCCCGACGGGCTGCGGCAAGTCCTACCTCGCGTCCACGCTGGCGAAGCAGCTCAACGTGCCGTTCGCGGTCGCCGACGCCACCTCGCTGACCGAGGCCGGCTACGTGGGCGAGGATGTCGAGAACATCCTGCTCAAGCTCATCCAGGCAGCCGACTTCGATGTCAAGCGCGCCGAGACCGGCATCATCTTCATCGACGAGATCGACAAGGTCGCCCGCAAGGCCGAGAACCCGTCCATCACCCGCGATGTGTCGGGGGAGGGCGTGCAGCAGGCGCTGCTGAAGATCATCGAGGGCACGGTCGCGTCGGTGCCGCCGCAGGGCGGCCGCAAGCACCCGAACTCGGAGTTCATCCAGATCGACACGTCGAACGTCCTCTTCATCGTCGCCGGCGCCTTCGCCGGGCTCGAGGACATCATCGCGAACCGGTCCGGGAAGCGCGGCATCGGCTTCGGGGCCTCGGTCGCCTCGCTGAAGCCCGACCTGAACGTGTTCGAGGAGGTGCTGCCGGAGGATCTGCACAAGTTCGGCCTCATCCCCGAGTTCATCGGCCGGCTGCCCGTGATCGCGACCGTCTCTCCGCTCGACCAGGCGGCGCTCGTCGAGATCCTCTCGGAGCCCAAGAACGCGCTTGTGAAGCAGTACCAGCGGATCTTCGAGATCGACGGCGTCAAGCTCGACTTCGAGCCCGAGGCGCTGCAGTCGATCGCCGACCTCGCCGTCGATCGCAAGACCGGTGCGCGCGGGCTGCGCTCGATCCTCGAGACCGTGCTCGCGCCGGTCATGTTCGAGGTGCCCTCCCGAGAGGGCGTCGAGCGCGTGATCGTCACGAAGGAGTCGGTGCAGGGTACGGAGGCGCCGATCGTGCTGACGGCGGATGACATCGAGGAGCTCTCCGCCTGATCAGCGGCGACGCGCAGTGCCGGCGTTTGCACGCTCGGGTGAGGTAAGGCTACCCTTAGTCACGTGACCCCTGCTCCTCCCGCTCTGCGCGCGAACGACATCTCGATGGCGTACGGCCGCGAACGGATCGTGCACGAGGCGTGCCTCACCCTCGCTCCCGGCACGGTGACGGCACTCGTCGGCCCGAACGGCAGTGGTAAGTCGACCCTGCTCCGCGGCCTCACGGCGCTCCACCGACCGGCCGATGGCACGGTGCTGTTCAGCGATGGCGCAGATGCTGCCGGCCTGGGGGAGCGGGAGCTCGCGCGGCGCATCGCGATGCTCGCGCAGTCGCACCCCGATCCGTCCGGCGTGAGCGTCCGCGAGGTCGTCGCCTACGGTCGGTACGCGCACCGGGGCCGCTTCCGCGCAGGTGACGCCGAGGGTGCCGCCGTGATCGACCGTGCGATGGCTGCGACGGGCATCGTGGAACTGGCCGATCACTCGGTCTCGCAGCTCTCCGGCGGTCAGCGCCAGCGCGTGTGGCTCGCGACCTGCCTCGCCCAGGAGACGGGCGTCGTGCTGCTCGACGAGCCGACCACCTTCCTCGACGTGCGGTACCAGCGCGAGATCCTGGAGATCATCCGCGATCTCGCCGAGGACGGCGTGGCTGTCGGGGTCGTGCTCCACGACCTCGAGCAGGCGGCCGAGATCGCCGACGAGGTTGTGTTGCTCGTGCACGGGCGCATCCTCGCCACCGGCGCCCCGGAAGCTGTGCTGACGTCCGAGCGCCTCAGCACCGCGTACGAGGTGCCCATCGACGTCGAGCCCGTCGCCGACGGGCTTCGCATCCGGCCGCAGCGGCTCCGCCGCAGGCCCCCCGTGTCACGCGCCGCGTGACGCGCACCCATGACGCCCCGGCTGCACGCCGGGGCAGAGGAAGGCCGACCATGACCAGGAAGATCCTGCCCTCGAGGCCACTGCTCGCAAGCGCGGCGGTGCTCACGGCGCTCGCGCTGGCTGCCTGCGGCACCACCGAGGCCCCGGTCGAGAGCGCCGCACCGGAGGCGGAGGCAGAGAGCATCACGGTGACGGATGCGCGTGGCGAAGAGGTCGTGATCCCCGGCGACGTCGAAGAGGTCGTGGCGCTCGAGTGGGTGGCCGTCGAGCACCTGCAGACCGTCGGCGTTGCGCCGGTCGGTGTCGCCGACGTCGCCGGATATCGCGATTGGGCAGGCACGGGCGCGCCGCTGGAGGGCGAGCCGACGGACGTCGGCACCCGCACGGAGCCGTCGATCGACGCGATCGCGGGCATCGCGCCCGACCTGATCGTCGCGGTCGCCGGCCGGGACGCCGGCGCCTATGCCGATCTCGAGGGCATCGCGCCGGTGCTGGTGCTGCAGGGCGCCGACGCGAGCGCGCCGATCGAGACCATGCTCAGCGACCTGCGCCTGGTCGGCGAGGCGACGGGCCGCGCCTCGGCCGCACAGGAGGCGATCACCGCCTTCGAGACGCACTTCGACGAGCTCGAGGCGCAGGTCGAGGAGGCCGGCGTCGCCGGTACCGCGATCGCGCACATGGACGGCTACGAGAATGGTGGGCAAGTCGAGATCCGCCCGTACGCCGACGGAGCGCTGCTGCCCGCAGCCTTCGAGTCGATCGGCTTCGTCAACGGCTGGCCGGGTGAGGGCGACGAGCAGTACGGTCTCGGCGCCACCGACGTGGAGGGCCTCACGGCGCTCGCCGACGACGCCTGGATCGTCTACCTGACGGTTGGCGACCGCGACGTGTTCACGCAGGACCTCGCCGACAACGCCATCTGGACCGGCCTGCCCTCGGTGGAGGCCGGGAACGTCGCTCGCCTGCCCGACGGCATCTGGCTCTTCGGAGGCGTCAACTCGGTCACGGCCTACCTCGACGCGCTGCTCGCCACGGTCACACCGGCTCCGTGACCCGGGCGCGGCCAGGGGGGCGCGCGCTCGGCGCGGCCCTCCTCGTCACGCTCGTCGCGCTCTCCGCCTGGCACGCCACCCAGGGCACCACGCAGCTCGGCGTGACCGAGCTGCTCGGCTGGCTCAGGGGCGAGCAGGGCAACGCATCCGTGATCGTCGAGAGCAGGTTGCCGCGCATCGCCGCCGCGGTCGTCGTCGGGCTCGCGCTCGGTGCCGCCGGCTACGCGATGCAGACGCTCACGGGCAATCCGCTCGCATCCCCCGACACCCTCGCGGTCAACGGCGGCGCGGGTGCGGCCATCGCGCTCGCCGCCGTCTTCGGCATCAGCCTGCCAGGCATCGGCGGCGCAGGGCTCGCCTTCGTCGGCGGCCTGCTGGCCGCGCTGCTGGTCGTCGCGATCGGCCGCGGCAGGGGGTCGACGACCCAGATGGTGCTCGTCGGCACCGCGCTCGCGCTCGCGCTGCAGTCGGTCACCACCGTGGCGATCATCCTGGCGGAGCAGGAGACGGCGGGCCTGTTCGCGTGGGGTGTCGGCCAGCTCTCGCAGAACGGCATCGACACCGTCGCGCAGCTGCTGCCGATCGTGCTCCTCGGCATCGCCGCGCTGCTGCTGCTTGCCCGCAGGCTGGACGTGCTCGCGCTCGGCGAGGAGGTCGCCACCACGATCGGCGTGGGGGTCGGGCGGCTGCGGTTCACCACGCTCATCGCCTCCGTGGCACTGGCAGCTGCTGCCGTCGCGATCGCTGGGCCGATCGGCTTCGTGGGTCTCGCCGCCCCCATCGTCATCCGGCTGCTCGCTGCCCGCATCCCGGGCGCCGCCCGGCACGTCATCGCGATCCCGCTCGCTGCGCTTGCCGGGGCCGTGCTGGTGGTGGGCGCGGACGTGCTGCTGCGCGCCGCGCTCGGCGGCATCGCCTCGCTCGACGTGCCGACGGGCGTCGTCACGAGCCTCATCGGGGCCGTCTGCATCATCGCGCTCGCCCGTTCGATGGCCGGGGCCGCCGAGACGGAATCGATGGCGGTGCTCGGTGCCCGCACGATCGCTCGGCGCGCATGGCTCCCGATCGTGGTCGCCGCCGTGGTGCTGGTGGCGATGGCCGCCGCTGCGGTGCTGCTGGGCGATCGGCTGCTGCTGCTGGGCGATGTCGCCAACTGGCTCGCCGGAAGAGCGGGGGACGCCGTGCGCGTCACCCTCGATACGCGCACGCCTCGCGTCGTCGCCGCGGTGCTCGCTGGCGTCGCCCTGGCGCTCTCGGGTGGGCTCGTGCAGGCGGTGGCCCGCAACGCGCTGGCGGACCCGTATCTGCTCGGGGTCGCCGGAGGTGCGGGGCTCGGCGCGGTGAGCATCATCACGCTCGTGCCGGTCGCGACCGGCTGGGCGGTGGCCGCGAGCGCGCTGGGCGGCGGAGCGATCGCCGGCGTCATCGTGCTGCTGCTGGTCGGCTGGCGCCGGCTCGGTTCGCTGCGCCTCGTGCTGACGGGACTGGCGATGTCGGCGGCGACCGCGGCAGTGACAAGCCTGCTCATCGTCACGACCGATCCGTGGAACCGCGGCAAGGCGATCGTGTGGCTGGCCGGCTCCACCTACGGCCGCGGGTTCGCCGACGTGGTGCCGGTCGCCGTGGCCATCGTGGTCGCTGGCGCCGCACTCGTGTGGATGCATCGCGGCCTCGACCTGGCGCAGCTCGATGAGGCCACACCCAGGCTGCTGGGTGTGCGCCTGACACGCCTGCAGGTGCTCGCGCTCGCGCTGGCCGTGGTGCTCGCATCGACCGCCGTCGCGGCGATCGGCGTCGTGGCGTTCGTCGGACTCGTCGCTCCGCATGCGGCGCGCGCGCTCGTGGGTGCCCGGCACCGCGTGCTGCTGCCGCTCGCCGCGCTGCTCGGCGGCACGCTCACGCTGCTCGCGGACACGCTGGGGCGCACGCTGATCGCGCCGGCGCAGCTGCCCGCGGGCATCATGACGGCGCTCGTGGGCATCCCGTACTTCATCTGGCTGGTGCTGCAGGCGGGGCGTTCCCGCTAGCAGCGCCCGTTGGCCGCCCGATCCGGGCCCGGACGTCGGCGGCCACGGCCTGCGCGGTCAGTGCGCTGGTGCGCGGATTCGCGCGCGAGGGATGGTTGCTGATGTCGAAGCGGTACGTGCCGCTCGAGCCCGCGGCCTCGATGACGTGCGTCGACGTCTCGGTGCGCGGGTCGGCGACGATGCGCACGCGCACCTTCGCGAGGCCATCGGCGATCGTGCCGAGCCCGCGCGCCGCGACGCCGAGCGCGATCGCGACGTTGACGTTCGCGGGGAACTTCTCGATCGCCTCGGCGGGCGTGCCGTCGAAGAGCAGCTCGGGCTCGGTCAGATTCCTGACGCGCGCGGCCGTGGCATCGTCCATCCACGCCTGCACGAGCGATCCGGCGGTCTTCGTCGTCGTGATCGTCGCTCGGTCGAGGCCCCCGGCCTGGGCGGCCGCGCGCACGAGATCGAGCCCGCCGATGGCACCGCTCGTGAGCACGACCTCGCCCGGCCCGCCCAGCAGTGCTCGCTCGAGAACGGGATCGGCGAGCACTCCGATGCTCGTGATGAGCAGGGCCGTCCCGGCGGCGACGACCGCCGGGCCGTGCTGCCGGGCGGCGGCCACGCCGGCGCACTCGAGCACGAGATCGGCCCGCACCGCCTCGTCGATCGACACGAAGCCTGCGGGCGGCGGCGACGCGTACCGCTCCGGATGCCGGACGACGATGCCGGCCAGCTCAATCGTCCCCGCTGCGATCTCGGGATGCAGGTAGCCGATGACCTCGCGGCCGATGGCGCCGTATCCGATCAGGGCGATGCGCATGCGCCGGCCGCTACCCCTCGAGGCCCCGACGCTTGAGCAGCGGGGCGATCTCGGCGTCGCGACCGAGGAAGTCGCGGAAGGCCGCCAGCGGATCCTTCGAGCCGCCCACGCCCAGCAGCCGCTCCCGGAAGCGCTGACCGGCCTCGCGGATCGAGGGCTGCCGCTTGAACCACTCGACGGTGTCGGCGTCCATGACCTCCGACCAGATGTAGGAGTAGTAGCCCGCCGAGTAGCCGCCCGAGAACACGTGCTGGAAGTAGCCCGTCGAGTAGCGCGTCGGCACGGTCTCGCTGAGCAGACCGACCTGGTCGAGGGCGTCCCGCTCGAACGCGGCGACGTCGGTCACCGTGTCGCCTGCCGTGCGCGCATGCCACGCCTGGTCGAGCAGCGCGGCGGCGAGGTACTCGCTCGTGTCGTGACCCTGGTTGAAGACTTCCGACGCCTGCAGGCGCTCGATGACCTCTGCGGGCAGCACCTCGCCGGTCTCGATGTGCTTGGCGTAGTTATCGACGATGCCGGGCCACAGCATCCACATCTCGTTCACCTGGCTGGGGAACTCGACGAAGTCGCGGAACACGTTCGTACCGCCGAGCGACGGATAGGTCACCTTGGCGAACAGGCCGTGCAGCGCGTGGCCGAACTCGTGGAAGAGCGTGGTCGTCTCATCGAAGGTGAGCAGCGTCGGCGCACCGGAGGGGGGCTTGGGCACATTGAGGTTGTTCATCACGACGGTCGGGTGGTCGAGCAGCGTGTTCTGCTGGATGAGCGGATTCATCCACGCGCCGCCGCGCTTGGAGTCGCGGGTGTAGAGGTCGAGCAGGTACAGTCCGACCTCGCTGCCGTCCTCGTTGTGCACCTCGAAGACGCGCACGTCGGGGTGGTAGCCGTCGAGGTCGTCGCGCTCGGTGAAGGTGACGCCGTAGACCTGCGTGGCGGCGTAGAAGACGCCGTCCCAGAGCACGCGCTCGGCCTCGAAGTAGGGGCGCAGCGCCGCGGTGTCGACGTCGAAGCGCGCCGTGCGCTCCTTCTCGGTCCAGAAGTCCCAGTCCCATGCGGCCAGCTCGTACGACTCGCCCGCCGCTTCGATCCGCGCCTGCAGGGCCACCGCTTCGGTCTTCGCGTTCGCGGCGGCGGGTGCGGCGAGCTTCGTCAGCATCGCCATGACGGGCTCGGGGGAGCCGGCCGTCTCGTCGGCCATGATCGCGTGGGCGTGGGTGGCGAAGCCGAGCAGCTTGGCGCGTTCCGCGCGCGCGGCGGTCAGCTCGAGCACGGTCTCGCGGTTGTCGTGCGCGTTGCCGCGCGTACCGCGCGCGAGCGATGCTGCCAGCACTCGACGACGCACATCGCGGTTCGTGAGCGATGCGAGCAGCGGGTGACCCGTGAACAGCGGCAGCGTGATGAGCCACCGGCCGTCGAGGCCGCGCTCTGCTGCTGCCGCTGCTGCGGCCTGGATCTCGCCGTCCGAGAGGCCGTCGAGCTCGGCCACGTCGTGGATCACGACGGCGAGGTCGTTCGTGTCGGCCTGCAGGTGCTTGTCGAAGCGCGTGGTGAGCGTTGCGATCTGCTGGTTGAGCTCCTTCAAGCGGTTGCGCGCGGCGTCATCCAGCCCGGCGCCAGCGACCGTCATCTCGGTGAACCGCCGCTCCACGAGGTACCGCTGCTCGTCGGTCCATTCCGGCTGCGGCTGCTCGTGCAGGGTGCGGACGCGCGCGTACAGTGCCGGGTCGAGCGTGATCGAGTCGGCGTGCGCGGCGAAGCGTGGCGCGAAGCGCTCCTCCAGTTCCTCCAGGAACGGGGTCGAGTCGGTCGACGTCATGCTCCAGAAGACGTGGGCAACCCGGGAGAGGATGCCGCCGGAGCGCTCCAGCGGCTCCATGGTGTTCTCGAAGGTCGGGGCTGCGTCGTCCTCGACAATCGCCTGCACCTCGCGCGTCTGCTCGGCGAAGCCGGCCTCGAACGCCTCCTCGTAGTGCTCGTCACGGATGTCGGCGAACGGCGGCAGCTGGTAGGGGAGCGCGCTCGGCGCCAGGAAGGGGTTGGTCATGGCACCACCCTAAGTCGCGGATCTCCACACGTCACTCAGCCCGCGCCACTTGCAAAGAAGTCTTTGCAAAGGGTATGCTGGATGCATGATCGACGCCGCCGTCGACGGATCCGACGGCGCAAGCAGCTTCCCGGAGCCCGTCGAGCTCGAAGCCCTCAAAGCACTCGCCCACCCGTTGCGCGTGCGGATCCTGCATGTGCTGACAACGCGTGGCGCTCAGACCGCGTCATCCCTCGCTGTCGAGCTGGGGGAGTCGACCGGGTCGACGAGCTACCACCTCAGACAGCTGGAGGCGAAGGGCTTCGTCGCCGAGGACCCGAGCATCGGCACCGCGCGCGAGCGCTGGTGGCGGCGGGCCGTCGACCTCGTCCAGGTCAGGACGAAGGATCTCGCCGACCAGCCAGAGGGCCGCGCAGCATCCGCTGCTGTGCTCGGCGTGTGGACGCAGCACGACGGCGCGCTGCTGCGCACCTTCATCGCCACCGGTGAGGAGCGCTACGACGAGTCGACGCTCGAGGCTTCCCGCGTCTCGTCCCATGCGGCGACCATGCCGGCGAGCGAGCTGCGACGGCTCACGCGCGATGTGCAGCGGCTCATCCAGGAGCGCGTCGCCGCCGCCGATCGGGCAGTGCCCGACGACGCAGACCCGACCCACCGGATCCAGATCCAGTTCAACGCCTTCCCGATCGACTGATCGGATCGACCATCAAGGAGCACACCATGCCGAAGCACGACGCCCACCCCGCCACCACCCCGATCTCGCTGATCCAGGACCGGTATGACCGCGCAGAGATCTTCCTGCGCCCGATGCGCTAGGGGCGGCTCCGGTCTCGTGACGCACGCGGCTGCGCCGCGCGCTCCTCGACCTGCGGTCGTCGGTCGAGGAGGCGGCGGGCGGAGCCCGTCGCCGTCACGAGACCCGCGCGCGGCGAGACGTCCGGTCTCGTGACGCACCCGGCTGCGCCGCGCGCTCCTCGACCTACGAGCACGCGCTCGGCTGCGCCGCGCGCTGCTCGACCCGCGAGCAGAGCGGCGGTCAGTCCTCGCGGGTGACCAGCACGTCGTCGCCGTCGATCCTGATCGTGGTGCCGTCGTCGAGCTCGACCACCGGCTGGCCCTCGAGGAACGTCAGGGTCCAGCGCCACTCGGAGGTCTCGGCGCCGAGCTCGACGAGCGTGCGCTCCTCGTCATCGATGGCCGCACGCATCTCGACCGGCACCGACGACGGCGCGACCCCGCCGACAGGCCAGCGCGTGCCGATCTGCATCAGGCGTCCTCGAGCGCGATCTCGCGAACCGCGAGCTCGTCCGCCTCGACGAGCGAGAGCTCGCTGATGCGACCGACGGCCCGCAGATCCGCCGATGCGGCCTCGAGGTGCTCGCGCAGCGCCTCCGGCACCGCGATCACGGCGGAGGCGACAGCCGTCTTCTGGCTCGCCTTCGCATCCGTCTTGGCCCTCCGGATGCCGATGAGCGCCTGACCGACGGTCGCGAGCATGCCGGTCGCGCTCAGCCCGTCCCCGAGCTCCGAGGGCTCGGGCCAGGCAGCGACGTGGATCGACCCGTCGTGCGACCACGACCACACCTCTTCGGTGGCGAAGGGCAGGAACGGCGCCAGCAGTCGCAGCTGCACGTCGATCGCCGTGCGGAGCGCCCCGATCGCCGAGCCGCGGCCCGCCGCATCCCCCGCGTACGCGCGCTCCTTGACGAGCTCGAGGTAGTCGTCGCAGAAGGTCCAGAAGAACGCCTCCGTCACCTCGAGCGCCTTCGCGTGGTCGTAGTTCTCGAAGGCCCGTGTGGCCGCCCGCACGACGCCGGAGAGCTCCGCGAGCATCTCGCGGTCGAGCCGCTCGGTGATCTCGCCCGGCGCGCCCTCCATCGCGAGCACGAACTTCGCGGCGTTGAGCACCTTCATCGCCAGCCGCCGCCCGATCTTCAGCATCTTCGGGTTCTGCGGGTCGAGCGTCGCGTCGACGCCCAGTCGCGACGACGCTGCCCAGTACCGGACACCATCCGAGCCGTGCTCCTCGAGCATCCCCAAGGGCGTCACGACGTTGCCCTTGGACTTCGACATCTTCTTGCGGTCGGGGTCGAGGATCCAGCCCGAGAGCGCCGCGTGCTTCCACGGCGAGCGGCCATCCTCGAACATCGAGCGCAGCAGCGTCGAGAAGAGCCAGGTGCGGATGATGTCCTGGCCCTGCGGACGCAGATCGAACGGCGTGAGCCGCTGCCAGCGCGCGTCGTCGCGAGACCAGCCGCCCGCGAGCTGCGGCGTGAGCGACGACGTCGCCCAGGTGTCCATGATGTCGACCTCGCCGACGAAGCCGCCCGGTGCACCGCGCTGCGACTCGTCGTAGCCGTCGGGCACATCGGTCGTGGGGTCGAGCGGCAGCTGCTCGAGCTTCGGCATCAGCACGCCGCCGGGCATCCGCTCGCCCTGCTCGTCGAGGCAGTACCAGACGGGGATCGGCACGCCGAAGAAGCGCTGGCGCGAGATGAGCCAGTCGCCGTTCAGGCCGTGCACCCAGTTCTCGTAGCGCGTGCGCATGTGCTCGGGGTGCCAGGCGATCTCGCGTCCGAGGGCGACGAGCCGCTCCTGCAGCTCCTCATCCCGCCCGCCGTTCTTGATGTACCACTGCAGGGTCGAGACGATCTCGAGCGGCTTGTCGCCCTTCTCGAAGAACTTCACCGGGTGTGTGATCGAGCGCGGCTCGCCGACGATCCGGCCGGCCGCCTGCAGCTGCTCGAGCATCGCCTTCTTCGCGCTGAAGACCGTCTTCCCGGCCAGCTCGGCGTAGGCCGCCTGTGCGGCCTCGGAGGCGAGCGCCTCAGGCGCGTCGGCGATGAAGCGGCCGTCGAAGCCGATCACCGAGCGGTTGGGCAGCTGCAGCTCGCGCCACCAGGTGACATCCGTCACGTCGCCGAAGGTGCAGATCATCGCGACGCCGGTGCCCTTGTCGATCTGCGCGAGCTCGTGGGCGACGAACGGCACCTCGACACCGAACACCGGCGTCGTGACGGAAGTGCCGAAGAGGTGCTGATAGCGCTCGTCATCCGGATGCGCGACCACGGCCACGCAGGAGGGCAGCAGCTCTGGGCGCGTGGTGTCGATCCGCAGCTCGCCGTCCTGGCTCTCGAACAGCAGCGTGTGGTAGCTGCCGGGCTGCTCGCGATCCTCCAGCTCGGCCTGCGCGACCGCGGTGCGGAAGGTCACATCCCAGAGCGTCGGCGCGTTCGCCTGGTAGGCCTCGCCGCGCTCGAGATTGCGCAGGAACGCCAGCTGCGAGGTGCGCCGGGAGTCGTCGGAGATGGTGCGGTACGACTGCTGCCAGTCGACCGACAGGCCGAGCGTGCGCCACAGGTGCTCGAACTTCTCCTCATCCTCCTCCGTGAGGCGCTCGCACAGCTCGATGAAGTTGCGGCGCGAGACGGGCAGCTGGTCGGCGGCCTTCGAGCTCTTGTTGTCGCCGCCCTCCTGCGGGGGCGTGAAGCCCGGCTCGTAGGGGAGCGTGGGGTCGACGCGCACGCCGTAGTAGTTCTGCACCCGGCGCTCGGTGGGCAGGCCGTTGTCGTCCCAGCCCATCGGGTAGAAGACGTGCTTGCCGCGCATGCGCTGGAAGCGTGCGATGAGGTCGGTGTGCGTGTAGGAGAACACGTGGCCGACGTGCAGGGAGCCGGATGCGGTTGGCGGCGGGGTGTCGATCGAGTAGATCGCGTCGCGCTCCAAAGTAGAGCCGTCTGCGGCGACGCCATCGAAGCGATAGGTGCCGGCCTCCTCCCACGTCGCGTCCCACTTCTGCTCGAGTCCCTCGAGGGCGGGGCGGTCGGGCATCGCGGAGTTGGCGGGCTGTGCGCTCATGGCGTCTCGCTTTCGATGTGCGCGGCATCGCGTCTGTGCCGGGGACCGCGTGGTGCGGTCCGGCTTGATGCCTGGTTGTCCTGGACGAGTCTACGCGCGCGAGGCCTACTGCTGCTTGCGCTGCATGCGCCACTGGAGGAAGGCGGTGAGCCCGAAGGTGATGGCCGCGACTGCCATGAGCACGCGCGACAGCGTGTCCTGCTGCAGCGCGGCGGCGACCGCCAAGCAGACGGCGGCGACGATGGGCAGCCACAGCGGCAGGGGCTTGCGGGCGGGGGGCATGCATCCACGGTAGCGGCGGCGAGCCCGCATCTCTGGGGTGTCGGAAGTCAGCCCGACTGCGGCAGCGGTGCCGTCGGAGCTGTCAGGGCGCCAGCGCTCGCGCGCAATCGCGCATCGACGGTCTCTCCGATGAGCGCTGTCACGGCGTGCAGGTCTTCGGGGGGCAGTTTGCGCACCAGCTGGCCTGCGACGAACTCTTCGTGTCGGCGCATGCCGCGCCACGCTCCGAGCACTGAGGCGCAGTAGATCGCGGCGACCAGCCCAACCGTGACGGCGAGGCCGTCGATGGTGGGCAGTGTCAGCATCATCATGGCGTCGAACGCGACCTGCAGCACGGCGAACAGCGCGACAGAGACGAGCAGCCAGGCATACGGGTGGCGGCGGAAGTAGTGGCACGCGCGGCGCCCAACGAAGAATGCCGCAGTGACGATGATCGGGTACGCGACGTAGAGCAGTGCGACGCCAAGAGCGACGTACTGGGCTTCCAGCGTCTGGTCGGCGGTGAACCCGAGCCCCACGGTGAAGCCGGCCACGAACGTGGTGAATTGCACGATCACGAGCAACACACCCGCGGCCATCGCAACGACCAGGCCTGTTGGGCGCACGATCGCGCCGTTGCTCAATGCGCCGAGCTCACGGACGAGGCCGCGACGTCGTTTGAACATCGCGGTCGCGATGGCGGCGGGAAGAGGCACCGCACTTGCGGCGATCACGGCACCGGCTTCAGGGGGCAAGTCCAGGACGCGCACGAGATACGCGATGCCCCCGCTCAGCACGATGCCGGCCACGATCATGATCACACCCGTCCCCGGGGATTTCTCCGGGGCGGTCTCCGCTGCGACAGTCATGGTGACCTGACCTCCGTGAGTGGCATTGCACGGCACCGGCGCCTGTGCACGTCGCAAACTACCGAACTCTGCGCAGTCTTGCATCAGGCGGTGGCAAGCATCGCGGCAGGATGCACCCAGCCACCAGCGTGCAAGCATCAGCGAGCTTGCGACCGGTGTCGCGCGACCTGTCCACCTTCACCCCGCCCGGCGATGGGGCACTGATGCCGACGGTGCTCGGCGGACGGCCGTGAGCCACACCTAGCATCGGGGGATGGATGTCGAGAAGGCGGCTGCGGGCGGCCGCGCAGCGCTCGCGATGGAGGCGGCAGGCTTGGCGTGGCTCGCGGACGCCGAGCCGGACGGCGGCACGCGGATCGCGCGCGCGAGGCTCGCCGGCGACGTGCTGCGTGTGGCGCGGGTGGAGCCGGCGCCGGCGACACTCGAGCGAGCGCACGCGCTCGGCCGCAGCCTCGCGCTGCTGCATGCCAGCGGCGCGGCGTGGCACTGCTGCCCACCGCCAAGCGCGGCACCGCCGTTCGAGGTCGGCTCGTCGCGCACGCCGCTCGCCGCCGAGCCGGTGGGCAGCGGGCCCGGCGGCTGGGGGGAGGCGTGGGCCGCGACAGCCGTGCGACCCATTTTCGAGCGCTGCGTCGCGGCTGGCGCCTTCGACCGCGAGGCCGCCGCGACGATCGAGCGCGCAGTGGACCGCCTCGCCGCCGGCGACCTCGACGCACCGCAGCCGCGCCTGGTCGACGGCGCCGCCCGCATCCACGGGGATCTCTGGAGCGGCAACGTGCTCTGGTCGGATGTCGACACGGGCGCGGTGCTCATCGACCCGCACGCGCAGGGCGGGCACGCCGAGACCGACCTGGCGATGCTGGCGCTGTTCGGCCTGCCGCACCTCGATCGCGTGCTGGCCGCCTACGACGAGGTGTCGCCGCTGGCCGACGGCTGGAGGGAGCGCATTCCGATGCAGCAGCTGCAGCCGCTGCTCGTGCACACGATGCGCTTCGGCGGGGGATACACCGAGCAGGCGGTTGCGGTGGCGCGCTCGCTTGGCTGATCCCGCCGACCGCGGCGGCTACCGTTGCATCGACAGGGGATGCGAACGAGCAGGAGTGTGAGCGATGTCGGAGACCGCGACGATCGACGGCTACCTCGCCAGCGTTGATTCGGCATGCCGCGCCGAGCTGCAGCGCATCCGGGTGCTCGTCGCCGAGCTCGTGCCGGGCGTCGAGGAGTCGATCAGCTATCGGATGCCGACGCTCACGTACAAGGGCCGTGCGCTGGTGTACTTCACCGCGTCGAAGCGGCACATGAGCCTGTACCCGTCCTCCTGGGCGATCGAGGAGTTCGCCGATCGGCTGGCCGACTACCCGACGTCGGCGCACGCGATCCGGTTCACCGTGGAGCAGCCGCTGCCGACCGAGCTGATCGAGGATCTGGTGCGCTTCCACGTGCGGCAGATCGATGCCGGTCGGCAGTGACCGCCGACCGCCCCGCTCAGCGGGAGGGCCGCTCGATGACGCGGCCTCCGTGCGCCTCGTGCGCGACGCCGAGCTGGGCGAGCAGCGATGCGGCCGCCGCGAGCGCTGTGTCCTCAACAGTGAGCACGACGCGAGCGCCGATCGCGGTGTAGTCGATCGTCGGCTCGAGACCGGCCGAGCGCAGCGCGTGCTCGACACGAGGAGCGTCGGCGACCGCGACCGAGCCGATCAGCTCCGTCGCCGGCAGCCGGAGCAGCCTGCCTGCGGCGTCCAGCGCGTCGGCTGCGATGCCGCCGTATGCGCGCACCAGGCCGCCGGTGCCGAGCTTGACGCCGCCGAACCAGCGCACCACGAGCACGGCGACATCCGTCAGCTCGCGCCCTGTGATCGCTGAGAGGATCGGCGCGCCCGCCGTGCCGCCCGGCTCGCCGTCGTCGTTCGAGCGGCTTGCCTCGCCGTGCGGGCCAGCGACCGCCGCGCTGCAGACGTGCCGGGCATCCGGATGCGCGCGTCGTGCGGCCCGCACGAGCTCGGCGAGCTCATCGAGCGAGCTGACGCGCTGCGCGGTCGCGACGAAGCGCGAGCGCGAGATCTCCGTCTCGGCGCTCGCCTGTCGCTCGATCGTCGCCCGTGCCATGCGTCCATCCTCGCCCCATTCGCTGCCTCGCTCGCGCTCGCTCGCGCGCTCTTGCGCTCTTGCGCTTGCTTGCTCGCTCGCCAAAGATGTCACGATCGGCGCGCAAGCCGTGCGAGTGGGAGCCGAGAGCGACATTTCTCCTGCGGCGACGCTGCGCGGTCTGCGGCGACGCGGCGCAGGCGTGACGCTGCGCTCTCGGCGGCGCTACGCGGGCTCGGGCACTCGCTCGACGGCGACCGCGTGCGTCGCTTCGGCGTCCTCGACGCCGAAGCGACGCATCCGCTGCGCGAGCACGGCGCCGACGAGGGTCAGCGCCGACAGCGCCGCGAGCACGATGCCGGGGTGCCACCAGGCGTTGCCCGTCGCGGTGCCCAGCACGCCCGTGAGCGCGGGGATGAACCCCGCGAGCACCGCCGCGAGCGCGTAGGCCACCGAGAGCGCCGAGTACGCGTGCCGGCCGTGGAAGAGCTCCTGCATCGTGCCGCCGAGCGCCGCCCACGAGGCGGTCGGCAGGATGCCGCCCACGATCATGAGGGTCACGAGCATGCCGAAGGTGGCATCCGCGAGCAGCAGGTAGACGGGGAAGGCGATGAGCAGCGTGCCGAGGGCTCCGAGGGCGACCACGCGTGCCGAGCCGATGCGCGTGGCGAGCAGGCCGAACGCGGGAACGGTCACGAGCTGGAGCAGGCCGCCGATCGTGGCGGCCGTGAGCAGCTGCATCTCGTCGAAGCCGAGCGAGGCGACGCCGTAGCCCATCGTGTAGGTGTTCATGAGCGAGTAGGAGCCGATGCCGAGCAGCGCAACCAGGATCGCGACGCCGAACGCGGCCGGCTGTGTGCGGATGGCGGCCCACACGGGGTTCCGCTCGCGCGCGCCGGCGGCCTGCAGCTGCTTGAAGACCGGCGTCTCATCGATCGACCAGCGCAGGTAGAGGGAGACGGCGATGAGCGGGACCGCCAGCAGGAACGGCACGCGCCAGCCCCAGGCCGACATCGCCTCGGGGCCGAGGCCGAAGAACATCGCGAGCATCAGGCCGCCAGCGGCGACGGAGCCGATCGGGGAGCCGAGCTGAGGGAGGGACGCGAAGAACGGGCGCCGGCGAGCGTCGGCGTGCTCGGTCGCGAGCAGCACCGCGCCGCCCCACTCGCCGCCGAGCGAGAGGCCCTGCAGGATACGCAGCAGCACGAGCGCGACGGCGCCGAACGCGGCCCACCCCTCGCCCGTCGGCAGCAGGCCGACCAGGCCCGTCGCGACACCCATGAGGGCGATCGTGATGAGCAACGTCGCGCGTCGACCGATGCGATCGCCCAGATGGCCGAAGATCACGGCGCCGAGCGGTCGGACGACGAACGCGACGCCGATGGTCGCGAACGAGGCGAGCAGCGCTCCGGTGTCGCCGAGGGCGGAGAAGAAGAACGGGCCGGCGAAGAAGGCGGCGAAGTAGGAGTAGACGTAGAAGTCGTACGACTCCAGGGCGGTGCCGACGGTGGCAGCGGCCGCAACGCGCCGCGTGGCGCTGTGCGGCCGGGGCGCGGGGCCGCCCGCTGGGCCCACTGGGGTCTGGACTGGGATGCTTGGCACAGGTGCTCCTCCGGCATCGGCTGGCGCCGATATCAATACCCAGTGCAACAATAGACCCGAGGGGGGATTCCCATGGCAGCGTCACGGGGACCGGGCAGGCCGCGCGCCTCGAGCGCCGAGACCATCCACGAGGCTGCGCTTGAGCTGTTCCTCGAGCACGGCTACGACGCGGTGAGCGTCGACGACATCGCCCGACGCGCGGGCGTCTCGCGCGGCACGGTGTTCTCCTACTGCGACTCGAAGGCAGACGCGCTCTGGGTCGGGCTCGACGCCGCGATCGAGCGAGCGGGGGATGCCCTCCTCACCGGGACGGATGACGCGCTGCAGCGGCTGGTCGAGGCGATCGTGGCGGCCGTGGAGCCGTGGGGCACGACGCCGCCCACCGCGCTGCGCGACGCATCGACCATGGGCGCGGCGGAGGCGCTGCGCGACGGCGCGCCCGCGCGGCTGCAGGCTCTGCTGGACCGCGCATCGCTCGCGCTCGCGCTCGAGCGCGACGCGCTGCCGGAATCGACCGATGCTGCGGTCGCTCCCGTCGCGATCATCTCGGCCGCGTGCGCAGCGGTCGTCGCGTGGACGCGCACCCCCGGCCGCGACAGCGCCGCAGCCACCGTGCGGCACGCGATCGAGCCGATCGCGGCGGCATCACGAATGGACAACGATCCCGACGCCTGACCGCCGCGCCGCTCCCGATCCGTAAGCGGAAGGCGGATCATGAGGGCATGAGGTCCCGGCCAGCGAAGGTCACGGTCGCCGCAGCACTGCTGTCGGTCACCGCACTGACCGGGTGCGTGGTCGAGCCGAATCCGGCCGGAGCGGGGAGCACCCCGTCAGCCCGCCCCGACGACGCGCGCCCGGCCGTGGTCGTCGCCCCGGCACCTGAGCGCGAGGTGCCGCCGATGTCGCCGCCGCGCGAGCAGCCGATGCCAGAGGTGCCCACCGTGCGAGGACCGTACGTGCCCACCGAGCCGACGAGTCCGCCCACCGACGCACCCACCTCGACCTCGTCCGCGCCCGTCGACACGTCGATGCCGACGCCCGCGCCCACCGGGACGCCTGCTCCCACCCCGACGCCGACCAGCACTCCGATGCCGGCGCGGCTCGTGGCGCTGCTGCCGCGCGCATCCGAGCTGCCGACCCTCGCATGGAGCACGACGGAGGGAATGCGCACCGCCGCGTGGAGCGAGATCGCCGCGCCCGCCGCCGTGCCGGTCGCGACAGCGCTCACGCACGTGAACGCTGCGCGCGCCGCCGGGGGCGCGTGCGCGAGCACCGGTCAGCGCGTGGACGCCGCCGTGCTCGCGGCGGCCGCCGTCTCGCTCGCTGCCGACCCGGCGCCGGGTGCGCCCATGGACGTGGTTCTGCTGCGGTATCCCACGGCCCAGCTGGCCGCCGACGGTCTCGACGCGCTGCGCTCGCTCGGCACGGCCTGCGGGGGGGTCGAGACGCCTGACGGGATGCTGGGCGCGGGTGCCGACGGACGGGTCACGCTCACCTCGGATGACGCCGTGCTCGTGCTCGAGGGCACCGCGCGCGGCACGCTGCTCATCGCCGTGCAGCACGAGGGGGCACCTCCCGAGGCGGTCACGGCGCTGCTCGCCGCGGTGCGCTGAGGCGTCAAGCGTCGAGGACGCGGCGCATCGTGCCGTCGAGCCGCGACGTGGGCAGCGATCGCCCGTCGACGCTCGTCACGCGTGCGAGCAGACGCCCGGAGGACAGCAGCCATGCACCGTCGCCGCCGAGCAGGTCGTCGGGCGCCAGCGCAGCGAATGCCACATCGAGGCCGGCGTCGGGAGCGTCGCGCATCAGGTGCTCGAGTGTGATCGAGGCGAGGATGCCGTCCTGCCTCGGCGTCAGCAGCCGGCCCCCGCGGTCGATCACGAGCGTCGAGGTCGGGCCCTCCAGCAGCAGCCCCGCTGGCGAGACGAAGATGACGTCGTCGAAGCCGCGCTGCCCGGCGTGCCGCTTCGCCGCCATGTTGATCGAGTACGACAGGCTCTTCGCGCCGGGCAGCAGCCACGGCATCGCCGCCACCTCGTCACCGTCGTGGCCGCGGCCGAGCAGCGTCACGCTGACCCCGGTCTCGCGCTCGCGGAGGGCGGAGGCGCCGAGCGGCGCCATGAGCGCGAACGCCGTCGGCTCACCGCCGGCCTCGGGCCCGCGCGTGAGCACGAGCCGCACGATCGCCTCGGGCTGGGCGTCGAAGTCCCACGCGGCGAGCAGCGCGTCGATCGCGCGCTCGTAGCCGGCGCGGTCGGGCGCCGGCAGCTGCAGGATCTCGGCCGAGCGCTCGAGCCGGTCGAGGTGCGCCTGACGGTCGTGCACCCGAGCGGCGCCGTGCGCATCGCGGCGGGCGAGCCCCGCGTCGAACACGCCGTCGCCGCGCACGACGCCGAGGTCGTCGGCGCGCACGATCGGCTGTGCCACGTCGACGATCGAGCCGTCGAGCAGCGCGAGCAGCGGCGCGCTCACGCGGTGCCCGTGCAGTACTCCTGCAGTGCCGTGACCTGCTCCCCGAGCTGCGTCAGCCCGGTGACGGCACGGTCGATGCCACCGGTGTCACCCGATGCGACCGAACCGCGCGCGTCCTCGACGAGCGCATCCCAGCCGGTCTGGATCTCCTCGATGCGCTCGAGCAGCGCGGGGTCCGTGACGCTCGTCTGCAGGTCGCCGATGCGGCCGGAGACGTTCGCGATGAGCGCGACCGCGCCGAGCGGGTCACTGGCGAGCAGCTCGCCGACCCGGGCGACATCCACGGCGATGCCCTGCACATCCGCGAGCAGCTGCTCGCACTGCGCCGATTGGTCGTCGCCGCCGGACGGTGCCGGCTGCGCGGACGGGCTCGGCACGGGAGGCAGCGACGGGGAGGGCAGGAAGCCGCATCCCGACACCAGCAGCCCCGCGGTGAGCGCGAGCGCAATGGCTGCCGCACGCGGGGCGGAGGAACGCCGGAAGGTCATGTGCCCAGGATAGTGCCGGAGGGGTGTCGGCAGGGAGGTCGGCGGCGGCGCCGCTGCGGCCGGCGGGCGGGGGATAACCCCCGCGACGCTTGGGGAGATCCGCCGCGCGCACGCCGCGGCTCCGGCCTAGCGTTGAGGCATGCACCGCATCAGCAGACTCATCGCCACCGTCGCGCACCTCGCGCTGCTCGGCGCGGTGGGCATCCCCATTCTCATCACGATCCTCACGGTCGGCGCGACCGGCATCGGCACGCTCGTCGTCGTGGTCGGCTTCCTGCTCGTGCCGCTCGCGCTGCTGGCGATGCTGGGCGTCGCCTGGTTCGAGCGCGAGCGCGTCGCCGGGCTCTACGGAGTGGACGTGCCGCCGGCGGTCTTCCGCCGCTCACCCCGCACCGACTGGCTGAGCCTGCCGCATCGGCTGCTTCGCATCGTCACCGACGGGCAGCACTGGCGCGCGATCCTCAGCTTCTTCCTCGCCAGCATCTTCGGTGCGTTCACCCTGCCGCTGCTGTCGCTCATCGGCATCGGGATCCCGCTGGCCTTCGCCGGGCTCGGGGATGCCGCCACCGTCGGCATCCCGCTCACGAGCCTCGCCGTGCCGGTGGCGTGGTCGCCGCTCATCGGGCTGGTGGCCTTCGTCGGCGGGCTCGCCGGCACGATCGGGCTCGCGATGGCCCACCGCAGCGTCTCGACCGGCCTGCTGGTGCCGGACGACCGCGAGCGGCTCGAGCAGCAGGCCCGCGATGAGCGCGAGCGCCGCCACGGTGCCGTGCGAGCAGCGGACTTCGACCGCACCCGCATCGAGCGCGACCTCCACGACGGCGTGCAGCCGCGGCTGGTGTCGATCGCGATGCAGCTCGGCATGGCGCGCGACAAGATCGAGAGCGATCCGGCCGCGGCCATGCGGCTCATCGATGAGGCGCACGCCTCGTCGAAGTCGGCGGTCACCGAGCTGCGGCAGGTGGCGCGCGGCATCCACGTCGCCGTGCTCGACGATCGCGGGCTCGATGCCGCCGTCTCCGCCCTCGCCGCCCGCAGCGTCGTGCCGGTCGAGGTCGATGCGCGCATCGAGGGACGCTGCAGCCGCGACGCCGAGACCGCGGTCTACTTCGCGATCGCCGAAGGGATCACCAACGCGCAGAAGCATGCCAGGGCAAGTCGCATCCGAGTCGCCATCCGCACCCGTCGATCCTCCAGCGGCACCGACTCACTCTGGGCCCGCGTCGAGGATGACGGCATCGGGGGCGCCGAGCGCCAGTCCGGCGGCGGCATCGACGGGCTCGCGCACCGGGTCGCCGGTGTCGGCGGCACCCTCACCATGACCAGCCCCGCAGGCGGCCCGACCGCGATCGAGGTGGACGTCCCATGCGCATCCTGATCTGCGAGGACAGCGTGCTGCTGCGAGAGGGCATTGCCCGCCTGCTGACCGACGCCGGCCACGACGTCGTCGCGCAGCTGCCCGACGCCACCGCTCTGGAAGCGGCCATCGCCGCGCACGACCCCGAGCTGGCGATCCTCGACGTGCGGATGCCGCCGACCCGCACGAACGAGGGGATCCTCGCGGCGATCGCGATCCGTGCTCGCACGGCCCGCGGCGGTGTCGACCGGCCCCGAGTGCTGGTGCTCTCGCAGTACGTCGAGGAGCGCTACGCGGCCGACCTGATCGCGAGCAGCCCCGCGGGCTTCGGCTACCTGCTCAAGGACCGCGTCGCCGACGTGCGCGACTTCCTCGCGGCGGTCGAGCAGGTCGCTGCAGGCGGCACCGTGCTCGACCCGGAGGTCGTGAGCCAGCTGCTCGCGCGCCGCCGCCGAGACCGCCGCATGGAGCGGCTCACGCCGCGAGAGCGGCAGGTGCTGGCCCTGATGGCGGAGGGCTCGTCCAACCAGACGATCGCCGATCGCCTGTACGTCTCCGCAGGCAGCGTCGAGAAGCACATCTCGGCGGTGTTCCAGAAGCTCGACCTCGAGCCCGAGGACGGCAACCGCCGCGTGCTCGCCGTCCTCGCCCACCTCGACGCGCCCCACCCCGACGACCACTCCGACGCCTCAGGAGGCATCCGATGACCATCACGACTCCCACCGCAACAGGCCGTCCCGGCCGCTGGATCAGCATCGTCGTGATCGTGCTCGGCGCGATCGGGGCGCTGTACGGGATCGGCAGCGGTGTCCTGCGGGGCTTCGCATCGCACCACGCGACCAGCGCCTCCTACACCGCGGATGTCGACGGGCTCGAGCAGCTGCGCATCGACAGCTCCGCCGCTGCCTTCGAGATTCGCTTCGGCGACACGGACGAGGCGACGCTCAGCGTCGAGACCAATGGTGGACCGGTGCAGGAGTGGCGCGTTGAGCGCTCGGGCGACCTGCTCACGATCGGCACCGATCAGCGCTGGCGCTGGTTCGGCGGCGGCATCACGCTCGGCGAGCGGACCGGCGAGGAGCTTGCCGTGCTGACGCTGCCCGCCGCCATGGAGGGCCAGCGACTGGACCTCGAGGCGCACGTGGCCGCCGGCAGCTTCGAGGCCGCAGGTGACTGGGGCGAGGCCTCTGTGGAGCTCGGTGCCGGCAGCGCGCAGCTCTCTGGCACCGCCGAATCGCTCGCGATGGACGTCTCGGCCGGCGAGGCGCGCATCGACGTCGCGACCCGCGGCACCGTCAGCCTCGACGTGAGCGCGGGCCGCATCACCGGCGTCCTCGACGGGCAGCAACCGTCTGCGATCGATGCGCAGGTGAGCGCCGGCGGCATCGAGCTGACGATTCCGGACGGCGCGTACGCCGTCACCGAGGACGTCTCCGCGGGCGATTCGGATGTGCGCGTGATCGACGACCCGAGCGCCGCATCGACGATCGACGTCGAGGTGAGCGCCGGCAGTGTGACGCTGATCGGGAGCACGCGCTGATCTGCGCGGCACCGGCGTGACTCGGCCGGATCGGCGCGGTAGGATTGACCTACACGCGCTGATCCGGCCATCACCGGGGAGCGGTCGGGAGAACGGCGGCCCAGCACCTCGAGGTGCGAAGCAGCTCAGTAGAGCCGAACGGGGCAGGCCCGTCACAGCCGCAGCGCCTGGAGCACGAGCAGGCACGAAGCGGCGGGCCTCACGGCTCGCAAGCGGGGTGGTACCGCGCGAGAGCGTCCCCGCATCCGAGAACACCCAGGATGCAGGAGACCCAGCGTGACCGAGAAGCCTTCGAACCCCCCGGCCAGGTACCCGCTCACCGACGCCGAGAGCGTCGTCGCCAGCCCCGACCTGCCCGCGATCGAGACGGGCATCCTCGCCTTCTGGAAGGGCGACGACACCTTCCGGGCGTCGGTCGAGCAGCGCCAGGGCTGCCAGGAGTGGGTCTTCTACGACGGCCCGCCGTTCGCGAACGGCCTGCCGCACTACGGCCACCTGCTCACGGGCTACGCCAAGGATGTCTTCCCGCGCTTCCAGACCATGCGCGGCAAGCAGGTGCCGCGCGTGTTCGGCTGGGACACGCACGGCCTGCCGGCCGAGCTCGAGGCCATGAAGCAGCTCGGCATCACCGAGAAGGCGGAGATCGAGGCCATGGGCGTCGACGTCTTCAACGAGAAGGCGCGCGCCTCGGTGCTGCAGTACATGGACGAGTGGGAGGCGTACGTCACGCGCCAGGCTCGCTGGGTCGACTTCGACGGCGGCTACAAGACGCTCGATCTGACCTACATGGAGAGCGTCATCTGGGCGTTCAAGACGCTGCACGACAAGGGCCTCGCGTACGAGGGCTACCGCGTGCTGCCCTACTGCTGGCGCGACGAGACGCCGCTGTCGAACCACGAGCTGCGAATGGACGACGACGTCTACCAGGATCGCCAGGACACCACGCTCACCGTCACGTTCCCGCTCAAGGGCGAGACGGCGGATGCGCTGGGCCTTGCGGGCGTCAAGGCGCTGGCCTGGACGACCACGCCGTGGACGCTGCCGACGAACCTGGCGCTCGCGGTCGGCCCCGAGGTGCAGTACGTGCGCGTGCCCGCGGGCCCGAACGGCACCACGGCGGGCGACGGCGACTTCCTGCTCGCCGCCGACACCGTCGCGGGCTACTTCAAGGACCTCGGCTACGACTCGGCAGAGGATGCGGTCGACGCCGTCACCCGAACGCTGCAGGGCGCCGAGCTCGCGGGCGTGACCTACGCGCCGCTGTTCGACTTCTTCGCCGATGCGGAGGAGTGGGGCACGCAGCACGCCTTCCAGATCCTGGTCGACGACTACGTCGCCACCGGCGAGGGCACCGGCATCGTGCACCAGGCGCCCGCCTACGGTGAGGACGACCAGCGCGTCGCGACCGCGGCCGGCATCCCGACGATCCTGTCGGTGGACGACGGCGGCCGCTTCCTCGACGCCGTTGCGCCGGTCGCTGGCATGCAGGTGTTCGATGCCAACAAGCCGCTCTCGAAGCTGCTGAAGGATGACGGCCGGGTGCTGCGCCAGGCCTCCTACGTGCACTCCTACCCGCACTGCTGGCGCTGCCGCAACCCGCTCATCTACAAGGCCGTCTCCAGCTGGTTCGTGCGCGTCACCGACATCAAGGACGACCTGCTGGCTGCGAACGAGCAGATCAACTGGGTGCCCGGGAACGTCAAGCACGGCCAGTTCGGCAAGTGGCTGGAGGGCGCTCGCGACTGGTCGATCAGCCGCAATCGCTACTGGGGCAGCCCGATCCCGGTGTGGAAGAGCGACGACGCGAACTACCCGCGCGTCGACGTCTACGGCTCGCTCGACGAGCTCGAGCGCGACTTCGGCGTGCGACCGACCGACCTGCACCGCCCGGCGATCGACGAGCTGACGCGCCCGAACCCCGACGACCCGACCGGTGCGAGCACGATGCGCCGCATCCCCGACGTGCTCGACGTGTGGTTCGACTCGGGCTCGATGCCCTTCGCGCAGTTCCACTACCCGTTCGACAACGAGCAGTGGTTCGAGGAGCACAGCCCGGCCGACTACATCGTGGAGTACATCGGCCAGACGCGCGGCTGGTTCTACGTCATGCACGTGCTCTCGGTCGCGCTGTTCGGCCGGCCGGCGTTCGAGAACGTCATCAGCCACGGCATCATCCTCGGCGACGACGGCTTCAAGGCGTCGAAGTCGCGGCAGAACTACCCCGACGTGAACGAGTCGTTCGATACCTACGGGTCGGATGCCGTGCGCTGGAACCTCATGCAGGGCTCGATCCTGCGCGGCGGCAACTTCATCGTCTCCGAGGAGGGCATCCGCGAGGCGCTGCGGCAGTTCCACCTGCCGCTGTGGTCGACCTGGTACTTCTTCTCCACCTACGCCAACCGCGCGGCCGACGGGCGGCCGTACCTCGCGAAGCGCGGGGCGGCATCCGCCGACGTGCTCGACCGCTACATCCTCGCCAAGCTGCGCGAGACGGTCGTGTCGGTCACTGATGCGCTGGAGCGGCTCGACGCGACGGGCGCCACCTGGGCGGTGCGCGAGTGCATCGACGTGCTGACCAACTGGTACGTGCGCCGCTCGCGCGACCGGTTCTGGACGGGCGTCGCCAGTGACGGCTCGGGCGCAGAGCCCTTCGACACGCTGTACACCGTGCTCGAGACGCTCACGCGGCTCGCCGCGCCACTCTCGCCGCTCGTCACCGAGGAGGTCTGGAAGGGCCTCACGGGTGGGCGCTCGGTGCATCTGACCGACTGGCCGGAGCCGGACGAGCTGCCCGCCGACCCCGAGCTGGTGGCGCAGATGGATGCAGTGCGCGCGATCGCCTCGGTCGGCAACGCGCTGCGCAAGCAGGCACGCAAGCGCGTGCGCCTGCCGCTGCCCACCCTCACCGTCGTCGGCGCCATCGATGTCTCGTCGTTCGCGGGTGTGCTGCGCGACGAGCTGAACGTGCGCGACGTCGTGCTCGAGGATGCCGCGGAGGATGCGCTGGAGCGCTACGGCATCTCGCGCCGCCTGCAGGTCAACGCCCGCGCGGCCGGGCCGCGGCTCGGCAAGGATGTGCAGCGCGCCATCCAGGCATCGCGCGCCGGCGACTGGACGGTGAGCGTCGATGACGATGGCGGCGAGACCGTCACCGTCGGCGGCATCGCGCTCGTCGAGGGGGAGTACGAGCTCGTGCTCGAGGTCGCGGACGAGGAGGCGGCCGTCGGCTTCCTCCCTGGCGGTGGCTTCGTCGTGCTCGACACCGCGACGACGCCGGAGCTCGAGGCCGAGGGGCTCGCCCGGGACGTGGTGCGCGCTGTGCAGTCGGCACGCAAGGACGCAGGGCTCGACGTGAGCGACCGCATCCGTCTCACGCTCGGCTCCGACAGTCACGGCGTCGCGGCGCTGGAGGCGAACGCCGAGCTCGTCAAGGGCGAGACCCTCGCGGTCGAGCTCCTGCTCGAGCGCGTGGATGACACGATGGGTGAGCTCGCCGACGGGCGCACCGCGCACCGCGTCGGTGACGGATCACCGCTGGCCATCACCGTGGAGAAGGCGACCGCGCCCGAGCAGGTGCGGGCATGAGCGAAAGAGGCACAGGCATGACCGACGAGCGGGAGCCGGGCTCGCTGCCCGAGGTCGACGAGCGCATCCTCGACTCGTTCGAGCACGCCGAGGCGGCTGCGGCCGCCTATCAGGCGCTGCTCGAGAGGGCGGGCGAGCAGGCGGTCGAGCCGCGCATCGAGGCGACCCGACGCGCGGTCGAGCTGCTGGGAGATCCGCAGCGGCTGTACCGCGTCATCCACATCACCGGCACGAACGGCAAGGGATCGACCGCCCGTATCGCCGACGGGCTGCTGCGCGCCCACGGGCTGCGCACGGGCGTGCTCACGAGCCCGCACCTCGAGCGCGTGAACGAGCGCATCCTGATCGACGGCGAGCCCGTCTCCGATGAGGCGTTCGCGCGGAACTATGAGGACGTGGCGCCCTTCCTCGATCTGGTCGACGCGGAGCTCGCGCAGCACGGCGAGCGCCGCCTGACGTTCTTCGAGGCGTTCACCGTGCTCGCCTTCGCCGTCATGGCGGATGCGCCGGTGGACGTCGCGGTGCTGGAGGTCGGCATGGGCGGCACCTGGGATTCCACGAATGTCGCCGATGGCGACGTCGCGGTGATCACGCCGATCGCGCTCGACCACATGAGCCGGTTGGGATCAACCGTCGAGGCGATCGCGGGCGAGAAGGCCGGCATCATCAAGCCCGACGCGATCGTGGTCTCGGCGGCGCAGGAGCCGTCGGTCGTCGAGGTGCTCGAGGCGCGGGCCGAGGAGGTGGGCGCTCGGCTGCTGCTCGACGGGCGCGATTTCTCGCTCACCGCGCAGTCGGTGGCCGTGGGCGGTCAGCTCATCACCGTGCAGGGGCTCGCCGCCGAGTACATCGACCAGCTCGTGCCGCTCATGGGGGCGCACCAGGGCCGGAACGCAGCGCTCGCGATGGTCGCCGTCGAGGCATTCCTCGGCGGCGGTGCGCAGCCGATGACCGCCGAGGTGCTCGCGGACGGCCTCGCCGTCGCGACCTCGCCCGGGCGGCTCGACCTCATCGGCACCGAGCCGCTCGTGATCGCCGACGCCGCCCACAACCCGCACGGCGCCGCCGCGCTGCGGGCAGCGCTGGGGGAATACTTCGGCCTCGAGCGCGTGACGCTCGTACTCGGCGTGCTGGTCGGCAAGGACGCGACGGGCGTGCTCACCGAGCTCGAGCCCGTGATCGACGAGCTGATCGTGACGCAGTCGACCTCCGAGCGCGCGCTCGACGCCGACGAGCTCGCTGGGGCCGCGGTCGAGGTCCTCGGCGCCGACCGCGTGGTGGTCGAGCCCGACCTGGCGACCGCGGTCGAGACCGCGCGCGATGCCGCAGCCGACCGGGGCGGCGCGGTCGTGGTGACCGGCTCCATCACGCTGCTGGGTGACGTGATCGCCCACGCGCGCGAGACCGGCTGGCTGCAGCGTCCCGACGTGCGCCGCCAGACCGCGACCGTGCAGCTGGATGCACCGGAGCTGGAAGCTGAGCAGCACGAAGCCGCGCAGCTGGAAGCCGAGCAGCTCGCGGTCGAGCAGCCGGGGCGCGAGCAGGCGCGCGAGCAGGGGCGCGAGCAGCTCGGGGGTGAGCGGTGACCGCCGAGGCACCGCAGCCCGCGCGGCGGCCGCGACCGCAGCGCGGCGCCATGGAATCGCTGCTGCGCATCGTGCACGTCATGGAGGTGAGCGCGCTGGCCTTCGGCGCGCTCGCCGCCTGGGGTGTCTCGCGCGACTGGCCGCAGCCGCTCGCGTTCGGCATCGTCTTCGTGCTGCTGATCGCCGCCATGCCGCTGCTCTCCCGCCCCTGGGGATGGATCGTGAGCCTCGTGCTGCAGGTGGCGCTGGCCGCGCTGACGTTCGTCGAGATCATCTGGAGCATCGTCGCGCTCGTGTTCGTCATCCTCTGGATCTGGACCTTCGTGAAGGCGCGCGGCATCGAGCGCCAGCGCCGCGCCGCGGGCCTCGACCCGCGCGGCGCCCCCGGCACGTAGCGCCCCGCCGCGCGGGTCGCCTGGCTCTTATCCACATCTGACGCCGC